>JBKQHM010000684.1:0-28871 GCA_052148775.1 Isosphaeraceae bacterium
CGGAAATACGCCGAAGGCTTCAAGAAGGACATGAAGATCGTGTTCGACGAGTATCTCCCCAAGTGGAACTACCGTGCCATCCCAACGACCCATTGAAACCGGGAACTTATTTCCGCGTCGGTCCTTACGTGCTGATCCCCAAGGGCCTGACGAAGCCGGCCCCGGCGATCGTCGCGCTCCACGACCACGGCGGGTTCTACTTCTGGGGCAAAGAGAAGATCGTCGAGATCCCGGGCGAGCATCCCTCGCTTGCCGAGTTCAAGGGGCGGGCGTACTCGGGCAAGAGCATCGCCTCCGAGCTGGCCCGGCGCGGCTACGTCGTGATCGCGATCGACATGTTCTACTGGGGCGAGCGCCGGATGCTGCTGGACGACGACCCCGCCGACTGGCGCGATCGGCCGGCGGGCATCCCGGCCGACCGCGTCGCCGCGTTCAACCGGAGAGCGGGCCAGTCCGAGCCGCTGGTCGGGCGGACGATCTACTCGGCCGGCTTCACCTGGTCCGGCGTCATGTTCTGGGACGATCTCCGCACCGTCGATTACCTGTCGCGGCGCCCCGAGGTCGACCCCGCGCGGATCGGCTGCGTCGGCCTGTCGGTCGGCGGCCTGCGATCCTGCCACCTCGCCGCGCTCGACGATCGGATCAAGGCGGCCGTCGTCGTCGGCTGGATGGCCTCCTACCCGGCCCAGTTGAAAGACCACATCATCCACACCATCGGCTTCACCAAGCTCGTTCCCGGCCTGATGCGATACCTCGACTATCCGGACGTCGCCTCGCTCGCCATGCCCGCGGCGCTCCTGGTCATCAACGGCAGCCGCGACACGCTCTTCGACCTCGAGGGCGTCCGCTCCTGCTTCGACAAGCTCGCGGCGTGCTACCAGAAGGCCGGGGTCGCCGAGAAGGTCCGCACCCGGCTCTACGACACGCCCCACGAGTTCAATTCCGCGATGCAGGTCGAGGCATGGGAGTGGTTGAAGCGGTGGATCTGATCCGGGCCGCGGCGTCTTGCTTCGCCGGCGCGATATCATTGACGGGGATTCCAGTCATCCGTGAAGGAGTCGGCGCTGATGAGCAACAATCGGTCCCGAGAAGTCTTATACGAGGAGCTGAAGCAGGCGTCCGATGCCAACCTTCTGGCATTGACCATCCTCCTCGCCCGTCGTTATCTGGCCGATTATCCGGACGAGTGGCCCGCCTGGCTCTGGCTGGGCAACGCCTTGACCGAGCTGGCGCGTTATGACGAGGCGGAGCACGCCTTGACCCGGGTGCTGCACCTCTTCCCCGAGGATAAGCGGTTCATCCCGATGATCAATCTGGGTCGCCTCTACGCGGCACGGAGCGACTTCGATCGCGCTGCCGAGTGGTTCGGCAAGGCCATCGTGGCCGAACCGAGGAATGCTTCGGGCTACATCATGATGGGGGTCATCCTCGCCCGTCAGGGACGCCTTCGCGACGGGGAGGAAGTCCTCAGGAAAGCGACCGAGACCTGTTACGAAGGCTGCCTCTACGAAGCGTTCTTGAATCTCGGGACGATCTTGATGGCCGGGGAACGGTTCGAAGAGGCGGCCGAGAGCATCCGCGAGGCGATCCATCTCAATGCGGATTGCGAGCCCGCACGCCAGACCCTCCGTGACGTTGAGCGGTGTCTCGAAGAGCAACGGTCAGGGCATCGCTTATGAGCCCTCCGCCCGTTATGCTGTGTCGAGGATGATCGAAGCCGGTCGGATCGACTCTCCCCAGTCAACCCGATGCGATCGCTCGCGGGTGGGCGCTGGAACGTGGCCGGAGCGAAGGGCTAATCTCGTGCCGGACGTGGATGATCACGACCAAGTCGATTCGTTCGGGGACGATTCCTCGGCTCGCATCGTCACGGCCTGCGATCGGTTCGAGGCCGAGTGGCGGGACGACCGCTCTCCTCGGATCGAGGACTACCTCGACCGCGCCGGGCCGACGCTTCGGGATCGGCTCTTTCCCGAGCTGCTCGGCATCGAGCTCGAGATCAAGCGAGAACGAGGGGAGGTCATCAGGCCCGACGAATACCTCCAGCGATTCCCCGAGCGGGCGGCGGCGGTCGCCGATGCGTTCTTGCCGCACCTCCCCGGCTCCGACGGCCCGGAAGCAGGGATGGAGACGCATCCTTCGGATGCCGACGAGCCGCCGATCTCGACCCTGGAGCTGGACTCCGGCGCATTCTCGCCGGACAGGGAGACCGTCTCGGCAGACGACGGGGTGACGGACCGCTCGCGACCCAAGCCGGGCGATCAGATGCCCGACCGCTTCGGCCGATACCTCGTGACGAAGCTGCTCGGCAAGGGCGGGAGCGGCAGCGTGTACCTCGCGTTCGACGAGGTGCTCAAGCGACTCGTGGCGGTGAAGGTCCTCCACAGGGCATTGTTCCGCTCCCAGAGGCAGGTCGAGCTGTTCCTGGCCGAGGCCAGCATCGCCGCCGGGCTGAGGCATCCGTCGATCGTCCAGGTCTATGACGTCGGAGGCTACCTCGAGGACGAGGTCTACGTCGTCTTCGAGTACGTCGAGGGGCGGACTCTCGCCGCCGTCTTCAAGGCGGGCCGGTTCCCGCCCGCATGGGTCGCGAACCTGATGGTCCAGGTCGCCGAGGTCGTGCACCACGCCCATCGGGCCGGGCTGGTCCATCGCGACTTGAAGCCTCCGAATATCCTGATCGACGGGCAAGGCCGGCCGCACATCGCCGACTTCGGCCTGGCGATCCGCGAGGACTTACAGCATCTCCGGGCCGGCGAGATCGCCGGGACCCCCACGTATATGGCCCCCGAGCAGGTCCGTGGCGAGACGCATCGCCTCGACGTCCGGACCGACATCTGGGCGATGGGCGTGATCCTCTACCTGGGTCTGGTCCGCAGGCTCCCGTTCGCCGGGCGGAACCGCCCGGAGATCTTCCGCGCAGTCCTCGACGACGAACCGAAGCCACCGCGCGAGGTGGACCCGGGAATCCCCCCCGAGCTGGAGCGGATCTGCCTGAAATGCCTGTCGAAACGGATGGACGACCGCTACGAGACGGCGGCCGAGCTCACCGACGACCTGAGGACCTGGCTCGGTGGTCGCGACACCGGCCGAGGGACGCCGCGGATCGTCCCGAAGGGGCTCCGCGCCTTCGACATCGAGGATGCCGAGTTCTTCCTGTCGCTGGTCCCCGGCCCTCGGGACCGCGACGGGCTGCCCGAGTCGATCCGCGCGTGGAAGCGACGGATCGAGGAGCCGGACCCGGCGCGGTCGTTCGCCGTCGGGCTACTCTACGGGCCCTCGGGAGGCGGCAAGTCGTCGTTCGTCAAGGCTGGGCTCCTGCCGAAGCTGAAGGCCCACATCCGCCGGGTCTATGTCGAGGCCGCCGCCGTGGGCACCGAAGCGCGCCTGCTCGACGGCCTGCGTCGCGCGTATCCGGGCCTGCCGGCGGGCTGCGGGCTGGCCGAGGCGGCCGCCGCGGTCCGAGAGGTCTCGACCGCCGCGGGCGGAATGAAAATCCTCGTGGTCCTCGACCAGTTCGAGCAGTGGCTCCAAGTCCACCCCGCCGAGATCGACGGTGAGCTGGTCCGTGCCCTCCGCCATTGCGACGGCACCGGCCTCCAGGCGCTGCTCCTGGTCCGCGACGACTTCTGGATGGCCACCACTCGGTTCCTCAAGGCGCTGGAGGTCCGGCCCGTGGAAGGGACGAACTCCGCGGCCGTCGAGCAATTCGACCCGAGGCACGCGCGGCACGTCCTGGCCGAGATCGGCCGTGCCCTGGGACGGCTCCCCGACGCAACGGAGCCGGAAGAGGCCCGGTTCCTCGAGGATGCCGTCAAGGAACTCGCCTCGCCCGACGGCCGCGTCATACCCGTCCGCCTGACCCTCCTCGCCGAGACGCTTCGGCACCGCGAATGGTCGTCGGCCACGCTTCGCGAGCTGGGCGGATTCCGGGGGATCGGCGAGCTGTTCCTCGAACAGACGTTCTCGGCGCCCACGGCCCCGCCGGCCCATCGCGAGCACCAGCGAGCCGCCCAGGCCGTGCTCGCGGCCCTCCTGCCCGATGCCTCATCCAATCTCAAGGGCCGGCTGAGGCCGTCGCCCGGGCTGCGGGAAGCCGCCGGCTACGCCGACCGCCCCGACGACTTCGCCGCGCTGATCGACATCCTCGACAACGAGCTGCGGATGGTCACCCCGGTCGACCCGTCGGCCGTCAAGATCGCCGACGGCGCCGCACCCGCGCCCATCCCCGGCTCCCCCGGCGAGAGCTATTACCAACTCACGCACGACTACCTCGTCCCGCCGATTCGCCAGTGGCTGACGCGCAAGCAGACGGAGACGCGACGCGGCCGGGCCGAGCTGCAACTGGCCTCCCTCACCGCATACTGGCGCGACCGGCCGGTCCGGCGCCGCCTCCCTTCCCTGATCGAATGGCTGAGGATCCTCGCGTTCACCGGCCATCGCACCTGGTCGCCCGACGAACGTCGGATGATGCGTGCGGCAACGCGGTCCCATCTCATGCGGGGGGCCGCCGCCGTCGCGATCGGCCTGGCCCTCGGCTATGGCGCCGCCACGATCCGCGATCGCGATCGAGCCCAGAATCTCCTCGACCGCACGCTCGAAGGAGAGTATCGCAATGTCCGGGCAAATCTCCCCGAACTGGTCCAGTATCGCGACATGTACCGGCCGCAACTCGAGGCCCTGGAGGCCGGCGCCCTCGCCGAGCGACGCAGTCCCAGGCTCGACGCCCTGGAGCCCGAAGCGATGGCCGAAGCGATGGCCGTGGCGCGCCGCCGCCTGATCGCCGTGGCCTTGCTCTACCACGACCGGCCGACATCGGGACGCGCGGCGTTCCTTCGCGGCCGGCTCGCGGAGGCCCAGCCCGACGAGGTGACGGTCATCTGCGACGCCATGGGCGCCGACCGGGAGCTGGCCGGGCTCATCGAGCTCCGACGCATCGTCCTGGACGACTCGACCGAGCCGGGCGTGCGGCTTCGCGCCGCCTGCGCCCTGGCGGCGCTGACTCCGGACTTCTCCGCGAGCGATGCGGCCGCCCCGCTCTCGGAAGCCTTGCTATCGGAGCCTCGAGAGTTGCACCCGCGCTGGCTGAGGATGCTCGGCCCGTCCACCCGACGGTCGCTTGTCCGCTCCCTGGGCGAGATCTGTTGCGACCCCGATCGACCCCCGATGACCCAGGCGGCCGCCGCCGAGGTCCTGGCGGAAGTCCACAAGGGGGGCAACGCCGTCGATGTGCTTACCTTCCTGCGGGGGGTGCTGGACGAGCGCGTCGAGGATCCCCGCGACGAGTCACGCAAGGACGACCTCGCCGCCCGGCAGGCCGTCGCCGCGATCACGCTGGCCTCACTCGGCGATCCCGATTCCTTGTGGCCGCGATTGAAGCATTCGGGCGACCCGCGACTTCGCTCCTTGCTGATCTGGCGGCTGGGCGCCAACGGCCTGCCGACGCACATCCTCCTCGATCGGCTCACATCGCCGACGATACTCCCGATCGAGCGACAGGCGCTGCTGCTCGCCCTGGCCGATGCCCACCACTCCGCCGTCGCGAGCCCCACCGCGGCCGCGGTCATCACGGTCGCGCACGACCTCTATCTCGGCGATCCCGACCCCGCCGTCCATTCCGCGGCCGAACTCCTCCTCCGTCGATGGCGGGGCGATGAATACGTCGCGGCGTACGATCGAGAACTGAAGAATTCGACCATAGATAAGGGTCGCCGTCGATGGGAGCGCGGGCCCAACGAACATACCTTCGCGATCCTCCCAGCCCCCCTGGAGTTCCGCATGGGCTCGCCCGAGCACGAGGAGGGTCGCGACCCGGAGGAGGTCCCGCACTACCGTCGGATCGCTCGCTCCCTGGCGGTGTCGACCAAGGAAGTCACCGTGGCCCAGCTCCACAGGCTACTCCCGGATCTCCCGAAGCCGGCGACAGCAGGCGAGCGGCCCGACTGCGCCGCGAACCTCGTGAGTTGGTATGAAGCCCTGCGCTACTGCAACCGGCTCAGCGAGGAAGCCGGCCTCGCCCCGAGTCAGTGGTGCTACCCCGAGCATCCCGGCCCGGGCATGGTCATTTCCGAGGACGCGGTCGACAAGCCCGGTTTCCGACTCCCCACCGAGGCGGAGTGGGAATACATCTGCCGGGCCGGCACCGAGACCGCCTGGCCTTTCGGCCAATCCCCGGCCCTCCTGCCCCGCTACGCCTGGACCTGGTTGAACCCTCAGGACCGGGCCCAGCCCCCGGGCCGGCTCCTGCCCAACGACCTGGGGATCTTCGACGCCGTGGGGAATGTCTGGGAATGGTGCCAGGAAGGCTCCGAAATCTCCAGTTCCCTCCCCGACATCCCCAAGCCCGCCTACCCGACGGGGACCAAGGAACATCCCGCCGGCGATCCGAGCCGCCGAGAGGTCCTGGCCAAGGATGTTGTCGGCATCGACTCCTGGCGGATAGTTAGGGGCGGGGCCTTCGACGTCGCTCCGAAACGATCCCGATCGGCGAACCGGGACTGGATCGGCCCCCTCGATCGGAGGGAGAACATCGGCTTCCGCGTCGTCAGGACGATCCCCCCGGAAAAAGCCCGTTGATGCGCATCATTCCTGATCGCTCGAAAACATGCTTGACAAGCCCGCACGATCCCCACACAATCCATAGCTCGCTGCATGGGCGCGGGATGCACGCCCCTCAGCACTCATGCACGCCGGCCACCGGAGTTCGACGATGGATATCACGAATTCGCACCATTTCGCCGTGGCGCTCGTTGGGACGGTCGCCTTGCCATCGCCCTATCCTGCCTATGGTCATGCCTCTTTGATGCTCACCGATTGGGATGGCGAAGCGGTGATCTACGTCAAGCTCGTCCAGGTCGTCAACCAGAAGCGGATGATCACTCGATTCATCAAGCCAGCGGACATCCGGGCGATCCGGAGTAGGCCGACCGGCGGGGCCGCCGATCCGGAGACCTGGCCGATCCTCAGCCCCTCGGCGACCCAGAAGGAGATCGCGGCCGGGGAGGCGGCCCTCATCGCGCACGCGAAGAAGGCGGGGGTCAAGGAGCTGGAGGAATCCTGGCATCCCGCGGTGATCCTCTACGTCCACGAGGCGGCCCCGGTCCTCCACCGGCACGAGGCCGGGGTGACCGCGGCCGTGAGCGCCGAATCGCTCGACTTCCTCGCGTCGCCCCACATCCCTTGTTGCGGATAGGGTCCGCCGTGATCTGATCGCCATTGCGCGACGGATCGCCGTACTCATCCCGGGAAGTCCCCGATGGTCGTCGACCTCATCTTCCTGAGCCGCGACCTGTCTCCGATGCGGGCCGACGTCGCGCGGGGGCTCGAGATCCAGCGCGGGGTCGAGGTCCGCCTCCATCGCGTGACCGGCCCGGCGCGCCCCGGCGATCCCAACCGATGGGCGACGATCGCCCGGGCGCGGAACGAGGGGAAGCGCCTGGGGAAATCCCCATGGGTGATGTACCTGGACGACGATGTGGTCCTCGGCACGGACTGCGTAGCCCGGTTGGTGGAGGGTCTGTCGAAGAGGCCGGGCTTCGCGGCTCTGGGGGCCGACTGCGCCGGGGAGATGGCCGCCGGCTCGTGGAACTGGGATTATCCCCCTCATGTCGGGATGGCGTCGACGCTCTTTCGCCGCGAGCGGCTGGCGTGCCTGGAATTCCGATGGGAGGCCGGGAAATGCGAATGCCGATGCTGCTGCGACGACATCCGCCGCGACGGCTACGGCATCGGCTATCTCCCGGGCGCCCTGGCATGGCACCGGCCGGATGCGTCGCTGCGCGATCATCCGGCTTCCGCCCGGGTCGAAGGCGAACGGAGCCCCGGGTCCTGCACCGGCCAGTCCCGGGCCGCGACCACCGGCCGCATCCTGGCCGCATTCGACCGGAAGCATTACGACCGATTCCGCCGCCAGTTCGTCCCGACGCTGCGTGCCTCGGGCAATCGGGAGCCGGTCACGGCCCTCGCCTATGGCCTCCATCCCGGCGAGCGGGCGCGACTCGAAGCGGCGGGCGTGGAGGTGGTGGGCATCCCCGGCAACTCGACCACCCCGTGCATCCGGAGGGTCCGCGACTTCGAGGACGTCGTCGCGCGATGGCCCGAGGAGACCCCCGTCGCCTACTGGGATGCCGGCGATGTCCTGTTCCAGGGCCGGCTCGCCCCACTCTGGGAGTTGGTCAGGGCCCATCCCGATCGCCTGCTCCTGGCCCGGGAACCGGTGGCGATCGGCCAGAGCCCGCTCGTCGTGAACTGGACCGAGACGATCATCGATCCGGTCGCGCGGCGCCGGGCTTTCGAGTTGCTCTCCACCAACCCCTATCTCAACGCGGGCTTCGCCGCCGGCACCGCCCGCGCCTTCCTGCGCCATCTTCCCGGGGTCCGTCGCTTGCTCCATTCCGATGCGATCAAGGGCACCCGCGACTGGGGCGACCAGACGGCCATGAATGTCTACTGTCACGCGAATCCAGACGCGTGGCACGAGGTCCCCGACGAATGGAACTTCTGCCTCGCCATGAGAGACCCACGTACCTACCGGATGAGGCCGGACGGGCGAATCGAGAGGCCCGGCGGCGACCCCGTCCAGGTCATCCACGCGACCGGCGGGACGCTCGCATTCTGGGGACGATCCTTCATCGAATGACGGGCTGATTCCCGGGTCCCGGTCAGCAACTCGTGAGTCAACCGCCCTGCCCCCTAGCCACTCACCGTTCCCGGGTGCAGAATATCGCGATCCACGCGTCGACAGCGGGTCGACCGCGTGGCGGTCGCCCTGTCACGCGACCGCTCGTCCGATCCGCCCCGTCGGCCGAGAGCGTCTTGCAATCGATCTGGACCACGGAGCCCAGCGGATGACCACGATGATGAAGCGAGCGGGCCGGCCGATACGTTGGCTCATACTGACGGGAGGTTTGTGGGCGTGGGGCGCAGCGATGGGCGTTGGCTGGCTGCCCGCCGGCCCCAACGTAGCACGGGCCGCGCCACCGCCCGGAGTCGCCGTGCAGGACCGTGCCACGATCCGGATCGGCGTGAGCTTCGGCCGCGAGCTGGGCGAGAAGCCGATGGACGGCCGGTTGCTCGTCCTGCTCTCCGCCGACGAGAAGGGTGAGCCGCGATTCCAGGTCAACGACGGGCCGAAGACCCAGCAGATCTTCGGCATCGACGTCGACGCCCTGGCGCCCGAGCAAGAAGTCGTGATCGACGAGAAGGCGCTCGGATATCCGGTCGAGAGCCTGCGTCAGGTCCCTCCCGGGAAATACCGGGTCCAGGCGGTGCTGCACAAGTATGAGACGTTCCACCGCGCCGACGGGCACACGGTGAAGCTTCCCATGGATCGCGGCGAGGGACAGCAGTGGGCAAGGGCGCCCGGCAACCTCTACAGCACGCCCCAGGATGTCACCATCGAGCCGGCCCTGCACGGGGCACCCGCGACGATCCGGGTCCGGCTCGACAAGGTCATCCCGCCGATTCCCGAGCCCGCGACGACCAGGTACATCAAGCACGAGCGAATCCAGAGCGAGCGGCTCACCAAGTTCTGGGGCCGGCCGATGCACCTCGGTGCCCACGTCTTGTTGCCCGAGGGCTTCGACGTGCACCCCATTGCGCGATACCCCCTGGTCATCTTCCATGGGCACTTCCCTCGCACGTTCGGCGGCTTCCGCGAAGAGCCCCCGGATCCGAATCTCAAGCCCGAGTACAGCGAGCGGTTCCACCTCGACGGCTACAATCGCATCGAGCAGGAGCTCGCCCACCAGTTCTACAAGGAATGGACCGGCGCCAACTATCCGCGCATGATCATCGTCGAGATCCAGCACGCCAACCCTTATTACGATGATTCCTACGCGGTGAACTCGGCCAACCTCGGCCCGTACGGCGACGCCATCACTTACGAGCTGATCCCGTTCCTGGAGAAGAAGTACCGGTGCCTCGGCTCGGGTTGGGCGCGGTTCCTCTACGGCGGCTCGACCGGCGGCTGGGAGGCGCTCGCCGTCCAGATGTTCTACCCCGACGAGTACAACGGATGCTGGGCCGCCTGCCCCGACCCGATCGACTTCCGGGCTTATACGGTGGTCGATCTCTACACGGACAAGAATGCCTATTTCGACGAGGGTCCGTGGCACAAGGTCCCGCGGCCCGGGATGCGGAACTACCTCGGACACATCAGCTCGACCCTCGAGGGCGTGAACCGGCACGAGATGGTCCTGGGCACCCACAGCCGGTCGGGCCAGCAATGGGACATCTGGGAGGCCGTCTATTCCCCAGTCGGGCCGGATGGATACCCTAAGCGGATCTGGGACAAGCGGACCGGCGTGATCGACCACGAGGTGGCCCAGTACTGGCGCGAGCACTACGACCTCGGCCACATCCTCGAACGCGACTGGCCGAAGATCGGCAAGAAGCTCGAGGGAAAGATCCACATTTATGTCGGCGACATGGATAACTACTATCTAAACAATGCCGTCTACGTGGTGGAGGACATCCTCAAGAAGACCAAGAATCCGGCCTACGGCGGCGAGGTCGCCTATGGCGATCGGGCGGAGCATTGCTGGAACGGCGACCCGAGCCGTCCCAACGCCCTCAGCCGGCTCCGATACCACCAGATGTTCGCCCCCCGGATCGTCGAGCGACTCCTGAAGACGGCCGCGCCGGGTGCGGACGTCACGAGCTGGCGCTACTGATCGGGTGGCGCGAAAAGCGTCCCCTCCTGGCAATCCAATGAAAGGACCGATTTCATGCGATATTCCGTCGGTAGGCTGGTCGCGTTGCTCGTCCTGTTTCTCGCCGGGAACCTCCGGCTCCCCACTACGGAGGCGGCGTCGGGGGCTCCCGTGCCGGTGGGCGTCGCGGTGGTGGACATCACCCCCGATTACCCGATCCGTATGGTCGGATACGAGTCGCGCAAGACCGAGTCGGAGGGGGTCGCCAGCCGGCTCAAGGTCCGGGCGATGGCGATCGGGGACGACGCCGAAGCCGGCGGCGGCCCCACCGTCCTGGTGGCCGTCGATAACTGCGCGGTGGGCTCGAAGGTGACCGAGGAAGTCGCGGCCCGCCTGAACAAGAAGGTGGGATTGAAGCGCGAGCGGTTCGTGGTCTGCTCGACGCACACGCACTGCGCCCCCGGCCTGAGCAGCGGGCTGGACTTCATCTTCGGCAATCCGCTCCCGCCCGACCAGAGGGCCCGGATCGATCGTTATACGAGCACGCTGACGGACGCCATCGAGAACGCCGCGCTGATGGCGTTGAAGGATCGCGTGCCGGCGAGCCTGGCGTGGGGCCAGGGCAAGGCCGGCTTCACGGCCAACCGTCGGGTGCTCAAGAACGGCAAATGGGTCGGGTTTGGCGTCAATCCGAACGGGCCGGTCGACCCCAGCCTGCCGGTGTTGACCGCGACCGACGCGGCCGGCAAGGTCCGCGCCGTCTTGTTCGGCTACGCCTGCCATTGCACGACCCTGGGGGGCGAGTTCAACAAGATCTGCGCCGAGTGGGCCGGGTACGCCTGCGATGAGGTCGAGCGACAATCGCCCGGCGCCGTTGCGGTGGCCATCATCGGTTGCGGTGCCGACGCCAATCCCGAGCCGAGGCGTAACCTCGAAGACGCCAAGCAGCACGGGGCCGCGGCGGCGGCCGAGGTGAATCGACTCGTCGCGGCGCGGTCCGGCCTGATCCCGCTGACCGGCCGACTCGAGTGCCGATTCCGTCGCATCGAGCTGCCCCTCGAACCGCTCCCCGACCGGGCCGCGCTGCTCCAGCGCACCCGGCGCGCCGGGTCCGAAGGCTTCCTCGCCCGGACGCTGATCGAGCGGCTCGACCGGGGCGAGACCCTCCCCACCAAGGTGCCCTACTGCATCCAGACCTGGTGCTTCGGCGACGAGATGGCCATGGTATTCCTCGCCGGCGAGGTCGTCGTGGACTATGCCCTCCGGCTCAAGTGGGAGATCGATGCCGACCGGCTCTGGATCGTCGCCTACAGCAATGACGTGCCCTCTTACATCCCTTCGCGGCGGATCCTCAGCGAGGGCGGATACGAGGCCGTCTCCTCGATGATTTATTACGGACACCCCAGCCGATATGCCCCCGAGATCGAGGACCTCATCATATGGTCTGTCCACGACCTGCTACCGCCACCGTTCGACGGGCCGAGGAGAAAGAAATAGGCAGCCGGCACCGGAAGAGGCTCTCAGTCCCGATCCAGCAACGAATCAATTGCGCGGAGGGCGGCCAGGGCGCCCGATGGGATCGCGATGTGTCCGGGGGGGATATTGAGCTCGCGGGGGTTGATGCGGATCAGCGTGCCACCGGGCCGGTCCGTGAAGTCTTCGCTCATGATACGGATCGTCGGGACGGCCATGCCGGCGCCCATCTCGACGATGACGATGCGGGCCTCGCCGAGGCTTTCCAGCCAGGCGCCCAGCCATCGCTCCTGGGCGGCGGTCCGCGACGAGTCCCAGCCCCCGTCGCCGAACATCAGGATGTTCGGCCGGGTCGCAGCGCCACATCCGGGGCAGGCTGGCAAGGGGGGGATCGCCCTCATGGTCTCCAGGTCGATCGCGACTTCGAACGGGTCGGACGGGAAGATCCCGATCCCGCAACGGGACAGGCATTGCATCCCGACGATGGTCCCGTGCATCTCGGCGACGCGATTCGGGTCGAAGCCGGCGCGCTGGAAATGACCGTCGACGTTCGAGGTGTACACGAATCCGCCGCGAGGCATCCGGTCGGCCCATCGGCGGAGGATCGCGAATCCCTCGTGCGGCTCGGTCCGCCGATAGAGGCCCATGCGGTGCCCGTAGAAGCCCCAGGCCAGCTCCGGGTCATCGACGAACCATCGCGGGTTGGCGATCGCGGAGAAGTGGAGGCCGAGGCGTTCATAGGGCGGATAGGCCCGCCAGAAGCCCTGCGGGCCGCGGAAGTCGGGCAGGCCGCTGTCGACGCCCATGCCGGCCCCCGCCCCGATCAGGATCGCGTCGGCCCCGGCGATCGCCGCCGCGACCCGGCTGAGTAATTCGTCGGTCATGGAGGATACCGGCGGTTTATGCCAGCAGCTCCTTGCGGATCTTGGCCTCGCCCTCGGGGCCGATGAGCTTCTGGTGGAGGCCCTGATAGGCATAGGTGAGCTTCCAGGCGTCGAGGCCCAGCAGGTGGAGAATCGTGGCCTGGAAGTCGTGGATGCTGACCGGGTTCTCGGCGATGGTGTAGCCCAGCTCGTCGGTGGCGCCCACGGTGATGCCCGGCTTGATGCCGCCGCCGGCCATCCAGATGCTGAAGCAATGCGGGTGGTGGTCGCGGCCGAGGAACTTCGAGCCGCCCCGCGCCTCGTTCATCGACGTCCGGCCGAACTCGCCGCCCCAGATGACCAGGGTCTCGTCCAGCAACCCTCGCCGCTTCAGGTCCGCCAGCAGGGCCGCGATCGGCCGATCCACGTCCTTGCACTTCTCCGGCAGGTGCTTGACGATGTCGTCGCCGGCACCGGTGCCGTGGCAGTCCCAGCCCCAATCATAGAGCTGGACGTAGCGCACGCCCCGCTCGACCAGCCGTCGGGCCAGCAAGCAGTTGTTCGCGAAGGACGATGCGCCCGGGTTGGCCCCGTATTCCTCGCGGATCGATTCGGGCTCCTGGCGGATGTCCATGACGTCGGGGACCGCCATCTGCATCCGGAACGCCAGCTCGTACTGGCTGATCCGCGTCAAGGTCTCGGGGTCGCCGAATTCGGACAGCTCATACTCATTGAGCTGTCGCAGCGCGTCGAGCGTGCGACGGCGGTCGGTCCGGTCCATCCCCTTCGGATCGCTGACATACAGGATCGGGTCGCCGACGGACCGGCATTGCACGCCCTGATAGACGCTGGGCAAGAACCCGGTGCTCCAGAGCGCCTTACCGCCGGTCGGGTCCGTCCCGCCGCTGATCAGCACGACGAAGCCGGGCAGGTCCTGGTTCTCGGTGCCGAGGCCGTAAGTGATCCACGAGCCCATGGCGGCCCCGCCGTTGCGCGAGTTGCCCGTGTAGAGGAACAATTCCGCCGGCGCGTGGTTGAACTGGTCGGTCCACATCGATTTGATGATCGCGACGTCGTCCACCGCGCCGCGGAAGTGCGTCCAGAGCTCGCTGATCGACGCACCGCTCTGCCCGCACTTCCGGAACTTGTACGGGGAGCCGAGCAATTTAGGATGCCCCTTGATGAACGCGAACTTCTGGTTCTTGAGCAGCTCGTCCGGACAGGGCTGCATGTGGTGCTTGACCAGCGCGGGCTTCTCGTCGAAGAGATCTTGCTGGGGCGGCCCGCCGGACATATGCAGGTAGATCACCCGCTTCGCCCTGGAAGCGAAGTGGGGCGGACGCGTCACCATGGGGTTGTCGGCGGAGGACGGTTGCGGACCGGCCGCACGTGCCGTCCCATCCCGGTCCCTGAGCATCGCCAGCGCGATGGCGCCCAGGCCGGTCTGCGACCGCTTGAGGAACTGGCGGCGGGTCTGTGCCCGAGCCTGCTGCCATCCCAGGGGGAGATCTTGGTCCGAATCCATCAGGTTGCCTCCGTCAGGTCGCCGCACAAACCACAGGCTCTTCGGGATCATGAATTCCGTATTCCAGATTCCAGAGGGAGGGAAATCAAATAATCCTATTCTGGAATTTGGAATCTGCTATTTGGTATCCCGTCGCGGCATCGCCGCGTCGGGTGTCATCCTTTGGTCAAGACGCTGTCGAGGTTCAAGAGGACGTTGGCAACCGCGGTCCAAGCGGCGAGATCGGCGGCGTCCATTCCCGTCGGGAGCGGGCCGATCGGGTCGGTGGCCAGGGCCGTGGCGGACGCGGGGTCCTTGCGGTACCGGTCGAGCTGGGCATCGTGCAGCGAGACCAGCGGCGCGACCTGCTCGGGCCGCGGGGGCCGACACTGGCAGAGCTGCAAGGCATACCGGGCGCGGGCCACGACGTCCGGCCCCCCTTCGCGCACGATCCGACGCGCCAGGGCTTGCGCGGCCTCGACGTAGACCGGGTCATTCATCGTCACGAACGACTGGAGCGGCGTGTTCGTCCGGACTCGCTTGATCGCGCAGATCTCGCGGCTAGGCGCGTCGAAGGTGGCCATCGAGGGGTACGGCACGGTCCGACGCCAGAATACGTACAGCCCGCGCCGGTAGCGATCTTCGCCCTGGCTGGTCGTCCAGGTCCGTTCGCCGTTGAACGCCGCCTGCCAGAGCCCGGCGGGCTGTGGCGGGAAGACGCTCGGGCCGCCAACCTTGCGGCTCAACAGCCCGCTCAAGGCCAACGCCTGGTCGCGGACCATCTCCGCCTCGAGCCGGACCCGAGGCGCCCGGGCCAGCAGTCGGTCGCGCGGATCTCTTTGAAGCAGGTCCGACCGGACTTTCGATGACTGCCGGTACGTGGCCGACGCGACGATCAATCGCAAGAGGGCCTTGGTGTCCCAGCCCGAGTCGCGGTAGCGGACGGCCAGCCAGTCCAGGAGCTCGGAGTGGCTGGGCGGCTCGCCCTGGGTGCCGAAGTCCTCCTCGGTCTCGACGAGCCCCGCGCCGAAGATCTGGGCCCAGTATCGATTGACCGCCACGCGCGCCGTCAGCGGGTTCTTCGGGTCGATCAGCCATTTCGCCAGTCCGAGTCGATTCGCCGGCGCGCCGGGCGGGTAAGGATGCAAGGCACGGGGCACGCCCGGCTCGATCGGATCGCCGGGGTCGAGGAAGTTCCCCTTGCGCAGGACGCGGCTCACGCGACGGCGATCCGCCGGCAGCTCGACCATCACCGGCACCGTCGGGACCTTGGGCCGGGCTTTCTCCAGCGCGGCGAGCTCATCGCGGATCGGCTTTAGCTCCGTCGCGATGGTGCGATAATGACGGGCCAGCGCCTCGGCCTGGGGCTTGGTTCGCTTCTCGGCCGGGGTGTCGACGATCGCCAGGATCTCCTTCGGTACCGCTTTCCGCGCGGTCGCGCCGGCGGCCTTGAGGCTCGACTCCCACTTGAGCTGACCGGCGTCGAGGCCAGGAGTGGGCATGTCGAGCCTAGCCCGCAGTCCGTCCCGCTTCGCTTCGAACGCCCGCAGCTTCGCCGTGTACTCCGCCGTCGGAGCGGGGATGACCGGGCTCTCGTCGGGCTGGTCGTTGTCGGCCGTCTGGTTGAAGAACGCGTAGAAACGATAGTACTCGTCGTTGGTAATCGGGTCGAACTTGTGGGAATGGCACTTGGCGCAGCCCATCGTGAGCCCCATCCAGACCTGCGCTGTGGTGTCGGCGCGGTCCTTGATGGCGGCGACGCGGAACTCCTCGTCGTCGGTGCCGCCCTCGGTGTTGGTCATCGTGTTCCGGTGGAAGGCGGTGGCGATCCGGTCCTCGAGTCCGGGGTTCGGGATCAGGTCGCCGGCGATCTGGAGGAGGGTGAACCGGTCATACGGCAGGTTGCGATTGAAGGCGTCGATGACCCAGTCGCGGTATCGCCAGATATTCGGCCGGAGCGGGTCGGAGCCGAGGCCGGCCGAGTCGGCGTATCGGGCCATGTCGAGCCACATCCGCGCCCATCGCTCGCCGTAAGCCGGGTCGTCGAGGAACCGGTCGACGGCGCGCTCGTAGGCGTCGGGGGCCTGATCCCGGATGAAGCGATCGACTTCCTGGGGGGTCGGCGGCAGGCCGCGGAGATCCAGGCTCGCCCGGCGCAGGAGCACATAGCGATCGGCCTCCGGGGAGGGCTTCAACCCCTCTTTCTCCAGCCGGGCCAGAATCCATCGGTCGATGCCATTTCGGGTCCAGGGCGTGTCATGGACTTGAGGGAGGGGCAGGGCCACTGGCGGGATCCAGGCCCAGTGCCGTGCGTACTCGGCCCCTTGCTCGATCCATCGCCGAAGGATCTCGACCTCGGCCGGGGAGAGCGTGTTCCCCGTCTTCGCGGGGGGCATGTGCAGCATCGGGTCATCCTCGGTGACCCTGAAGATCAGCGCGCTGGCTTCGGGGTCGCCGGGGACGATCGCCGTCTCGCCGCTCTTGAGCAAACCGGTGGCAGACTCGCGGACGTCCAGCCTCAGCCCCTTGGCCCGCTTCGCCTCGTCCTGGCCATGGCAGGCAAAGCAGTTCTTCGCCAGGATCGGCCGGACTTCGCGGTTGAAGTCGACCTTGCCTTTCGATGACGAGCCCGGCTCCGCGGTCGCGTACCGTCCGGCGACGAGCGTAAGGACCACGAACGCTCCCAGGATCGAAAGGCGGAAAGCAACCCGCGGCCAGGACCGCTCATACTTGAGTTCGCGGCGTTTGATGGATTTCATCGGGTGGGTCCTCGCGGCGCTGTTGGGTCGATTTGACCGCCTTCGGTCAATGGGATCATGGTCAGGCGGGCGGCATCCCTGCGAACTCCGGGGCGGGCGATCCTGTGCATGCCTTCGGATCGACCCTTCCTATTGTTCACAATCGGAGCCCTCCGCTCAAGATGCAGACAGGGCTGCCGTTCCGCTTTGCCAATTCCCATGGCGGCGAATTCGGCGGACGTCGAGATCGGTAACCGGCGGTAGTCGTGGATCGATCGCGCCGGGCGGAAATCGGCCTTCCCGTGGCGGACTGGCAAGAACCGAGGCTAGACTAAAAGTCCGCGGTTCCAGGGCGACGACGGGAGTCGAGGATCGAACGATGGACCAAGTGGCACTCACGGACTCCGGGGACGCCAGGAAGGGGCAATTCCGGGTGGGGATGAAGGGGCTCATGGGGGCAATCGCCTCCTTCGCGTTCATCGCCTGGGCCGGCTCGTTGATCCGGGACCACCTGGAGGGTTATCAGCCGTTGCGCGGGATCCGCTCGGGGGACATCGAAGAGCGGCGGGCCGCCGCGCTGTATCTCTCGCGAGGTGAGCAAAGCGTCCCCGCGGAAGCGGCGCTGGCGGCGCTCGTCGAGACCCTGGACGATGAGGATGCCGGGGTCCGGTCCGCTGCCGCCCAGTCCCTGGGCTCGCTACTCTACACGTTTCGGGAAAAGCCGCCCACGACCCCGGTCGCCCCGGATCTCTTCAAGCGGTGGAAGGATGTCGCAACGCGGGGGCTGGTTCGAGTGCTGTCCGACCGGGACCCGGACGTCCGTACCTCCGCGGCGATCGGCCTGGGAATGCTGGCCAGGCGGCCGGGGCCGGCGACGCGCACCCCCTCGCCGCTATCGGCGCTGAGGGACGCGTCGAACGACGTCCGGCGGAAGACCGCCAGGATGATCTACGGCTCTCCCGATATGACGCTCATGCCCGAGCTGGTGTCGGCACTACGAGATGAGTCGGCGGCAGTCCGCGCCGCGACGGCCCGGGCTCTCAAGGGCTTCGGTCCGGATCTCGATGCGGAGATTCCCGCCCTCATCCTGATGATGGAGACCGACGAGGCGCATGTCCGCGCGGCGTGCTTCGAGGCGCTCGAGGCCGCCTGGCCTCCTCCGTCGCTCGTCCCGACCCTGACCGCATCGCTCAAGAGCCACCGCCACGAGGTCCGCGCGCGTGCGATCCAGCTCCTGGGCCGGATCGGGCCGGAGGCGCGGCCCGCGATCCCCGCCTTGATCCCGATCTTGAACGAGCCGTTCGGCGAGTCGTACCCTTATCTGCCTCAAGCCGCGGCGCAGGCACTGGGCGAGATGGGACCGGTCCCGGAGGCGATCGCCGCGCTGGTCGAGCTGATCTCCCCGGAGAAGGTCGAGGCGAACCTGGCCGCCTGGCGGAAGATCGGGCCCAACCCGTCGGCCAGAACGGAGCTCATCGACGACCGGCGGCCGGCCGCCGAACTCCGAGTCATCGCGCAGGAGTCCTTGCGGATCAAGTCTGCAATCCATGCGCTGGGCGATATCGGGCCCCCGGCCGTCGCGGCCGTCCCCGGCCTGATCGCGGCGTACGACAAGTCGCTGGAGGTACATCACTCGATGGCCCAGGCGATTCCCGCGGCCCTCGGACGGATCGCCCCGAATTCCGACGCGACCCCGGATGCCGTCGCGGTCCTGATCCGCGCACTCGACGCGAAGGATCCCTCGACCTGCCTGGGAGCCGTCGAGGCCCTCGCCCATTTCGGCACGGATGCGTCGGCGGCGATCCCCAAACTCCGGGCCATCAACGAGCGCTACGCCAGGTCCGTCGACGCGATCACCGCAAAATCCGGGGCCGGCGCCCTCAGGCTCGGTGGTTCGGGCTACCTCGAAGTATCCGTCCGCGATGCCGCCGCGAAATCCCTCGCGGCACTCGAAGCCCCGTCCAGGCCGGATGCCGGCGCGGAGCGAGGTCGGCCAGATCCTTAGCCGACATCTCTCACGGCAGAAACTGGACATCATTGAGGAAAACGAGGAAAGACTATTCACCACCGAGTCACAGAGAAACTCGAAACGCATCGTAATCCCGTAAGCGCGAAAGCAGCTCTCTTACTCTTGGGATCGCGCCGAAATCCGGACTGAGTCGATTCTTCTGGCTTCTCTGTGCCCTCGGTGACTCTGTGGTGAGAAATCTCTTGAATTACTCCAGCTCGGGGACAAGCTGGTCCGACACGATTTTCAACTGCTTGAGGTCATCCTTCGTGAGTCTCAGGAATTGCGCATGGGTCCCCTCGAAATCGACCGAGCTGAAGCTGTAAACGACGCGGACCGAGTATTCCTCGGCATTTTGACCGGCCGTCTCGGCGAGGAGCTGGTCCATGAACTCGCGAACGCTGCCCACGCGCTTGCGGCCGACCCTCCAGAAGACGTAGCCTTCGACGAGCTGGCCGATCTTCAGGCGATCGGAATCCTTGCCCGGATCGAGGATCAATGCCCCGCGCTCATCGGAGAGATCGTAGGCGGATTTGAGTTCCGGAGTCACGTCTGCGAGCTGCATGCCGAGCACCGTCTGCGGCTTGAGGCCGGCCGGCAATGATATGGCTTTCAGGCGGACTTCGAGATCGGTCTGATCGCTCTTGAGGGCCATGGGAATGTGGATCTTCTGCCTGATATCCAGGGCGCGGGCGCTGAACAAAGTCAGGCCCGGGCTGAGGCCGCGCAAGGCGAACTTGCCGTTCGCATCGGTCATGGTCGCTTTGCGATGGGTCCCGTCCTTGCGGACGGCCTTGATCAACGCATTCGGAACCGGTTTTCCGGCGACATCGAACACCGTGCCTGCCATCCTGTAGCCCGTCTCGAGGACGACCCGCAGGGCGGTGCACCCTTCCGCCGGGATCTCATAAACATCATCGATTTTCGTGTCGATATAGTCGGGATGGGAGAAATAGACGACCCCCTTGGTTGCACCGCCTGCGAGAGCGGGCGGCTTCGCGGGATAGCAGAAGATCTCGAACGACCCGTCGAGATTGCTCGCGATCCTCTCGACCCCGGCGTAACCGCGGCCGAAGGCGAGATTGGCGGTAATCTGCACCGCCGAGATCGGCTTCCCACGTTCGTCGGCGACGACCCCGGCGAAGTAGAGTGCGGGCCTGAGCATCAGGGAGGCTTCCGCGGTGATGCCCGGCGCGACCTCGACTCTCCTCGCGTCTCCGCCGGAGGACATCGTTCCCACCAACCTGCGATAGCCGGGCTTCATCGCGTCGAGCGAGATCATTGTGGGCTTCGCGATTCCGGGAATCTCCAGCCGGTAGTCGCCGTTGGCGTCTGATCTGGCCTCGAGTTTCTTGTGATTTGTGCTGACATCGACGAATCGCATATCGGCGGCGGGAATGGCGATGCGCACGCGAGCATCGGCCAGGGGTGCGCCCGCCTCGTCGGTCACGCGACCGCGGAGGATTGCAGGCTGAGCGGCTGCGGCTTGCTGGTCCTTGGGGGCTGTCTTGCTCGCCTGCTCCGGATCGACGGCGATGGCAACCACCAGTGGGAAGGCGAAAAGTCCACCGACGAGCGTGGCGAACAGGGCACTCGGACGGTTCGTTCGGCTTCGAGTCAACATGCTATATCTCCTGAGACGCGAGGAGGGCATGGAAGGCCCTGACGACTTTCACCGTGTAGACGGTCCGATACCTGTCTCAGTCGTGGTCCGCAATCACCTCCAACGCGCCGGCTCCGCCGATCGCCATGCTGCCCCGACCTGATGGGCGAGCTTATCGCCGATACAACTTTCGATGATTGTCCGCCGCTGTCTTAATCCAACCGCGCCACGCCATCCCCCGGCTTCGGGAACCGGACAAATACCTCGGGGTCGTGTCCCGGGATGATCAGGCGCGGACTCGTCGCGAGTCGCTTCATCCGGTCCTGAGCCGCCAGGTTCGCCTTCGCGTCGAAGGTCTGCGCGATCGGGACGTGCTTGTCGAGGTTCTCGTACAGATAGAGGTTGTCCGACGCGATCACCGTGCGGCCCGCCTTCGTGTTCACGCCCACGTACTGCGACGCGTACGTGTGCCGGCCCCCGGTGTATACGGTCACTCCGGGGAGGATCTCCCTGGCGTCACCATCGCCGAGACGAAGTCCGGCTCGGTGCCCTGGTCCTTGCCGCCTGATTGCCTGGCCGCGCGGGTGTAGTAGTCGTATTCATCCTTTTGGATCCAGATCCTCGCCTTCGGGAACAGGTCGACTCCGTCGGCATGGTCCCAGTGCATGTGGGTGACGACGATGTCCGTGACCTGTTCCGGCTTGATCCCGAGCCGCTCGACCGCCTTGTCCGGTCGGGTGTAGTCGGCGATCCCTTTCCACTGTTTCAATAGCCGCGGCCGATAGAATCCCGCGTCGACCAGGACGATTCTCCCGTCGGGGCGTTGCAACACCCAGACGGTCATCGCGATGTCGAGCTTCCGTCCCCGGTCGGCCCCCTGCACCAGCGCGGAGACCGGGAAATCGCGGAGACGGGCGTAACGGACCGCGTACACCTCGTAAGTTGACAGCTCGTCCGCTCGGGCCTTGGCCCTCGAGAGGACACCGAGTCCCGTCACGATGATGAGGGTCAGGGCGTGTCGACGCGGCATGGAGGGCTCGCATCAGGAGTTGCTGGGCGGGCATCAGACGCTGTGAAATCGTCCCGGGCCGGCCAATCATAGTACGGCGCGTCGCGTTCGCCACGACAACCCAGGGTGCGCCTACGGCGACCCTGGGCTTTGCACCGGAAACCGTTGGGATTCTTCTTCGCGCCTCACGTTCGACGCGACGACCCTGGGTGCGCCTGCGGCGACCCAGGGCCTCGCCCTTCCGCGTCAGATCGCCTCGATCCGGCCGGTGGAATCGCCGTGGCGGGCGACGTCATGGATTCCCACGCGGTCGAGCATGCCGAGGAACAGGTTGCTCATCGGCTGGGGCTTGAGCTTGAGATACTTGCCCGGCGACAGGTTGCCGCCGCCGCGGCCGGCCATCAGGAACGGCAGGTTGTTGTGGTTGTGGCGGTTGCCGTCGCCGTTGCCGCTGCCGTAGACGATCATCGAATTGTGCAGGATCGAGGTCCCGTCGGCATCCTTCGCGTCTTCCAGTCGCTCCAGGAAGCGGGCGAACTGGGTCATGTACCAGAGGTCGATCGCCGCGATCTTCTCCAGGTTTTCCTTCTTGTTCTGGTGATGCGACAGGTTGTGATGGCCGTCGGTGATCCCGATGTCCGGGAAGGTCCGGTTGCTGGACTCATAAGCCAGCAGGAACGTCGCGACGCGCGTCGAGTCGGTCTGAAACGCCAGGAACATCAGGTCGTACATAAGCTGGACGTGCTCGAGGAAGCTGGCCGGGATGCCGGCCGGGGTGGCCTCGGCGGGGTTGGGGATGTCGCGGAACTTCTCGGCCGCCTGGATGCGCCGCTCGATCTCGCGGACGCTCGTCAGGTACTCGTCGAGCTTCTGCTGGTCGCGGTAGCCCAGCTCGCCTTGCAAGGCCCGGGTGTCGTCGAGGACGAAATCGAGGATCGACCGCTGTTGCTCCTGGCGGAGCAGCAGGTTCCGGGTGCGCTCGCCCGACGGGCCGGCGCCGAAGAGCCGCTCGAACGCGAATCGGGGGTTCGGCTCGGGGGCCAGGGGCAGTGAGGGCGAGGACCAGGACAGGTTGAACTGGTAGGCGCAGGAGTAGCCCGAGTCGCAATTCCCCGATTTCCGAGCGGCGTCACAGGCCAGTTCCAGTGAGGGGAACCGGGTGAGGTGGCCGATCCGCTGCGCCGCGACCTGGTCGATCGAGATGCCCGCGTGGATGTCCGCGCCGGCGGTCTTCTTGGCGCGGACGCCGGTCAGGAAGGTTGCGCAGGCCCGCGCGTGGTCACCCGGCCCGTCCTTGCCGCCGGTCGCGTTGATCTGGTCCAGCCCGGAGATGACCTGGATCTGACTCTTGACCCGCTCCAGCGGCTGCATGGTGCGGTTGAGGTCGAAATCCTTACCTTCCTTCTTGGGCCACCAGTTCGACAGGTTGACGCCATTCGGGACGTAGACGAACGCCATGCGGATCGGGGCGCCGGTCGGGCTGGTGGCCGACAGGGCGGCACTCGAGGCGGGGGCCGCGCCGGCACCGCGCGCGAGCAGGGAATCGAAGGCGGGGAGGGCCATCGTGACGCCCACTCCCTTGAGGAAGTGGCGACGACTCAGGCTGGCGTGTCGCTGGGCGAGGAGGGCCGTTGCATCGAGCGGATGGTCGGATTTCATGGATTGATCCGTGTGGGGTGGGATTGTCCGGAAGACGCCGTCGTCGCGGCGGCCGCGGCGGTGACGGACCGCCGCTTCTGGAAGGGTGCCGATTCGATCACTCCCATCAACAGGGCGGAGAACCGCCCACCGTCCTGGTCCAGACGCTCGACGATGCGATCCACCGTCTCCACGTCATAGTATTCCAGACCACGCCCCAGGGCGTAGGTCAAGAGCTTCTCGGTCAGACATCGGTAGAAGTCCCGTCCATGCCGATCCTTGATGATCCGCTTCAGGTCGCGGATATCCTTGAACGGCTCGCCGGTGATCAACTGGCCCGAGGCATCGATCTTCTGACCGCCCTCGGCGTCGCGCCAGGTGCCAAGCGGATTGAAGTTATCGAGCGCCAGGCCCAGGGGGTCCATCCGGGAATGGCACGAGCTGCACATGGCCTTATTGCGATGCAAGGCCATGAGCTCGCGGGTCGTCGGCTCGCGATCCTTGGCGTTCTTCTTCGCCTCCTCGAGGGCCGGGATATCCGGCGGGGGCGGCGGGGCGGGCGTGCCCAGGATGTTGTCGAGGATGAACTGGCCGCGCTTCACCGGCGAGGTCCGCGACGGGTTCGAGGTCACCGCCAGGACGGTCCCGTGCGTCAGCACGCCGCCGCGCGGGTTATCCTTGGGCAGCGTGACCCGTCGCATCTCGCTCCCCGTGACGCCCGGAACCCCGTAATACTTGGCCAGGCGCTCGTTGAGGAACGTGTAATCGCTGTCGATGAATTCGAGCACGCTGCGGTTTTCCCGCAGAATGTAATCGAAGGCCATCTCGGTCTCGCTCCGCATCGCCCGGCGGATATCGCGGGTCAGCACGTTGCGTTCCGTGTCGGCACCCCGGAGCCGGATCCCCTCGCGCCTGAGGATCGCCCGCTCGTTGAAGAAGATGCCGTCCAGGTCGCGGACCTCGAGCCATTGACCGACGAAGTTCTCCGTCAGGGCCTGGCCGCGCTTGTCCTCCAGCATCCGCTTGACCTGCCGCGGCAGCTCTGCCCGCAGCTTCCGCGCCTCGGCCAGTCGGAAGAGCTCGTCATCCGGCATGGTCGACCAGAGGAAATAGGAAAGGCGCGACGCCAGGGAGAATTCATCGATCAGGGCGGCGGATTTCGACGGCTGACCGGGCTCGACGGACTCGATCCGGAACACGAACCGCGGGGAGGCGAGGACGGCCACCATGGCCTGGGCGATCCCCTCCTCGAAGCGCTTGCCGGGGAGCTTGTAGACCTTCTCGGCGATCGCGAGCAGCCGGTCGATCGTCCGATCGTCGGCCGGACGGCGGAAGGCCCTCCTCACGAACCGGCCCAGCACCTCGCGGGCATACTGCCGGCGCTCGGGATCGGTCGTGGGAGGCTCGTCTTTGGGGAAGAAGCGCCCGTAACTGGACGGTCGCGACCAGTACCGGGGATCCATCGGTCCCTCAATGCGGACCGAGACCAGCCGGAAATCCGGCACCACGCCACGCTCTTGCCGGCGTTCGATGATCATCGCGAACGCGGCACCCGCCAGCACGGTGCGGACTTGCTGGACAGGGTCCACCGTCGGTTGGGAAACCGCCGCGACACTGGCGGGCTTCTCCGGTTGAAGCTCGAGGCTTAACCGATGCTCGCCCTCCGCGAAGGTCTGGTCGAAGGCATAGTAGAAGGTCTTGCTCGACTTCCGGTGATACGTCTCGCGCAGGAGCTGGCGATCATCGACCTTGAAGACGACCGTACAAGGGCCGGGATCGGGCCGGGAATTGTTCTGGACGGCCAGCTCGAGCGCAAGCCGATAATTCCCCGGATGATCGGCGCTGAAAGAACGCGAGATCCTGGCCGGCCTGGAGAAATCCAGCCGGTCGCCGTTGAGTCCACGCTCCTCGCCCCGGAACTCGACACCCCGATAGGTCCGCTCGGGGATGATCTTCGAGACCCTGGGCACGGCCGTCTTGACGATCGTTTCCGCCGCCTGGAAATACTTCTCAAGCAGGAGCGGGGAGACGGTAAGCACGTCGCCGATGTTGTCGAAACCGTAACCGGAATCATCGGGCGGGAATTCCTCTTCCGCCTTGAACTCGATGCCCATCAGGTCGCGGATGGTGTTGTGGTATTCGACGCGATTGAGCCGGCGGATGGTTACCCGGCCGGGATCCGGCTCGTCCGGATTGCTACCGAAGACGTCGCGCTTGATCCAATCGGCCAGGACGCCGATCTCCTTCGGAGTGGGATGCGGTTTCTCGGCTGGCGGCATGATGCCCGCGCGGACGTTCTTGAGCACCGCCCACCAGAGGTTGCGGTTCTTCAGGAACCCTTCGCCGGTCCCGAACTCGTCGAACGCCACCCCGCCCTTGTTCGTGCCCGCGGCGTGACATCGATAGCAATAGTCGATCAGGATGGGGTGGACCCGTTCCTCGAACCGCGCCACTGCCGGGTTTTCCGCCGCACGGTTCCTGGGTGCAAACATCAGCAGCGCAAGGAGAACCATCCCAGCCCACCATGCCAGGCGTCGAGGCCGACCCAATCTATTAGACATCCGAATACTCAAGCGCCGGTCCCCCAAATACCAGCATGGATTCAATGCCCGGCCACCGCATCCTGTGTTCGTCCGGTGGGTCAGCGTTGAGCATTCTACCGGATTCGCCCGGACCTTTAACAAAGATTATACATTCGCCGGGGTCTCGAAGAAAGTGGGAGGGTTCGAGCCAGGCGCAGGGCATCTCGAACGGACCTCGATGATGCCCCAGGAGGAATGAGCGGCATCGGGTCGCCGTTTGGCCCATCTTATTCCGATTACTGATCTTACCCGCGGATTGTCGAAGCTTCGGGCTCAACGCCTTCGGCAAGAGGGCCGAATTCTCGCAACGATCGTGCCCAACCCACTCTTAGGCCGGTCGAGCCCGTGTTGCGAACGCAACGGGACGATTCTGTCCGGTGTACGTCCGGGGAGGCAATGAGGTGTCCATGAGATGGAATCGCGGCAGTCGCTCCCATGACGGCCGACGACGATCCCGATCGAGGATCCGAACAATGGACCACTCCCTCAAGGTTCGTCGTATGCCTTGATCGACCGCAGCCAGATGTTGCGGAACCGCACAGGGTTGCCGTGATCCTGGAGGACGATCGGCCCCTTGGGACCATGCGGCGTGTACTTGCCAACGGCCCGATAGGCCATCGCGCCGATCGGGGCCGTGTGGTTGTGCACGAGCACCCCGTTATGAAACATCGTCACGTAGGCGGGGGATTCCAGCGTGCCCTCGGCCTTGAACCGGGGCGCGGTGAAGATGATGTCATAGGTCTGCCACTGGCCGGGCGGACGCGAGGCATTCACCAGCGGCGGATACTGGCCATAAATGGCAGCAGCATGACCATCGGCGTAGGTCAGGTTCTCGTAGCAGTCGAGGACCTGGATCTCGTATCGGCCGAAGAACATGACGCCGCTGTTGCCGCGGCCCTGATCGCTGCTCCGGGGCGGGACCGGGGCGGCGAACTCGAGGTGGAGCTGGCAATCGCCGAACTCCTCGCGGGTCCGGATCTCGCCGGAACCCGGCTTGATGACCATCGCCCCACCCTCGACGGTCCAGCCGGCGGGCCGGCCGCCCCGACCGCTCTGCCATTGGGAGAGGTCCTTGCCGTCGAAGAGGACGATGGCGTCGGATGGGGGACGGCCGGGCTCGTCCTGGGTGCTGCACGTCCCTGGGGTGAGCACCTTCGGCAGCGGGCGATCGCTGTCGTGCACGTGCCAGCGGCCGCCGGGGAGCATCGGCGTGTCCTTGAAGCCGACCTTCCGCTTTTCCTGCGCCTGCCCGATCGCGAGCGAGGTGGCCACGACCAGACCCATTGCCGCCAGGGGGAGAATCCGTAAGAGGTTTCGTCGATTCATCATCGCGCCTTCCCGGTGTTTCGCACCATCGACCGCGACCCTCATGGGCCGCCCGGTCTGATCCTAACCCTGATTCTCCCCCTCCGCCAGTATCCGCCAGGTCGCGACGAATCGCCCTTCGACGAGATTCATCGGGATGATCTGGCCTTCGAAAAAAACATTACGGGATTTGTCCGCCGAAGCTCGCGAAAAGTCATATTCCTTATATAGGGCCTTCGATCAACCAGGCCGATCAGGAAGCCTTCTTCATGAGATGACCAGCCGGCGGAAGATGCCCACAAAGCGACGATCCGCGCGACCGATTGTCTCCGGACGGACGTAGAAAGTGGGCAGAATCCGAGAGGAGGTGGGAACGATGGACGCAACCCGGTCGAGACGGACGCGCGACAAGGCACGACAGGGCTGGTACGCTCGGTATCGCCAGTGGCGATTCGCCCGGTACCTCGGCTTCGGCGTCGGTCCGGAGGTCTTGAAAGCGCCGCGTGCTCGGGGCGCTGAATAAGGGTGCATTTTCCCCGCTGACGGGGTGAAGCTACGACCTAGCGGCGGCTCAGGGCGATGCGACTTGCGCCCGTTCCGCCAGGGCGTCGGCAATGCGGTCAAAAACGGGCTCCCAGCGGCCGAGCTCGGTCTGGCGGAACAGGCGAGCGGCGGGATACCAGGGGCTATCCTCCCGATCGAGCATCCATCGCCAGTCGGGTCCGAGTGGCAATGCGATCCAGACCGGGACCCCCAGCGCCCCGGCGAGGTGGGCCACGGCGGTGTCTGGGGCGATGACCAGGTCGAGGTTCATCATGATGGCCGGGGTATCCGCCATCGTCGCCATGTCCGGGTCCACCTCCTCGCCGAGGTCGATGACGGGGAAGCGTCGGGCCGGCGCGTGGAGCTGCTCGGACCCGGCACCCCTCTGGAGGCTGATGAGCCGGACGCCTTCGAGCCCGGCCAGTTTCTCGAACTGTGCGAGCGGGAAGGACCGATCGCGATCCCGACTATGCTTGGGGTTCCCCTGCCAGGCGATGCCGACCTTGTAGCCCGTCGAGGCCGCCAGCCGGTCGCGCCAACGCTCGACCCGCTCGGGATCCGCCCGGAAGTACGGGATGGGCGCGGGGATCGCGTCGACGGACCGGGTGATCAGGCACATGACCCGCGTCAGGGTCGAGTGGACGTCGAATTCCGGCAGCGGGTCGCCCTGGGTGATGACCCGATCGATCCCCGGGCAAGTCTCCGCGAGTCGGACCAGGGCCTCCTGGCACGCCACGATCACACGCGCGCCACGCGCCTGGAGAATCGTCGCGTAGCGGAGGAACTGGATCGTATCGCCCAGGCCCTGATCGGGGTGGAGGAGGATGGTCCGCCCTTCGAGCGGCTCGCCCATCCAGAGTTGCTGGGGGCGGAAGGGGGCGAATCGGTTGCGGTGCCGTACCTGCTCCTCGAACCCCTGCCACCCCCACTCGAAGTCGCCCAGCGTGAGCCAG
>JBKQHM010000685.1:0-27335 GCA_052148775.1 Isosphaeraceae bacterium
CTCCCGACCTTGCCACCGCGCCGACCGAAGGTCTCCAGTCCCAGAACCGAGAGGAGACCTGCCATCCCGCACGCGGCGGGGTCAGGAAACCACTGCGGTGAACATCTTCTCGCGGTCAGGGGACCGGCCGAAGCCGGGACTCGAACAGACGATCTCGCCCGTTCGTGTTGGTGTACCGCCTTCAGGCGGAATCGGGTCGCGATCGGCGAACCGCCTGAAGCCGGGAATCCTATTCTCCGGCGACCCTTTGGGCCGCATTGCCATATGCCCCATGCCTACTCATCGGACCAAGCATGATCCTGGAACACATGACGAGCGGAACTTCTGCCTCTACCGCGGCGAACAAACCTTCGACCTGACGCCGGCCCCCGCGCCCCGGAACGCCGGCACGCGGCCGATCGTGCTGTTCGGCGGCACCAACGGCGCCGGCAAGACGACGATGCTCGACGCCATCCAGCTCGCGCTCTACGGCACCCGTGCGCGGTGCTCGAAGCGGGTCAACCTCGCGTACGACGAGTTCCTCCGCCAGTCGATCCACCACGGCGTCAGCGGCGCCGAGGGGGCCGGGGTCGCCATGACGTTCCGGCACGTCTCCAATGGCGAGGAGCACGTCTATGACGTCCATCGTTCCTGGACCATTCAAGGCCGGAAGGTCCGGGAAGAGCTCCAGGTCTCGCTCGATGGCCTGCCGGACCGCTGGCACTCCGAGCACGGGGGCCAGCTCGTCGAGGACTTCTTCCCCCTGGAGGTCTCCCAGCTCTTCTTCTTCGACGCCGAGAAGATCCGCTCGCTGGCCGAGGACGAGACCAGCAGCCAGGCGCTGGGCACGGCCGTCAAGTCGCTGCTGGGCCTCGATCTCGCCGAGCGCCTGATCGCCGACGCCGCCACGCTCGAAAAGCACCTCGCCGCCAGGACCGCCGAGGCGGCCAGTCCGCGCGAGGACCGCGCCGAGCTGGAGCGGGACGTCGGACGGCTCCGGGCCGAGCTCGATGTCCTGCGGGTCAATCGGAGCGAGCTCCAGAACCTGCTGGATCGAACCCGGTCCGAATCGCATCGACTCAAGGAGGAGTTCCAGGCGGCGGGCGGCCGGCACAGGGAGAAGCGCAACGACCGCGAACGTCGGCTCGATGAGATCAAGAGACAAATCCACGACTGCGACACGCGGCGTCGCTGCGACAGCCCTCACCTCCGGCCGGCCTGGATATCCCCGCCGATAGCAACGTCGAGATGACCTGGACGGTCTTCGGCGGCGACGCCCACGAAAAACACCGAAAGACACGGAAGAAGACAAGTCGATCCGAATTCTCTTTCCGTGTCGTTCCGAGTTTTCCGTGGTTGATCTCCGATCTCCTGAGAGCCGTGGCCAGCAGTTACGACACCGAATGGGTTGAGCCATTGGTGTGGATCTTGCTTGCCAGGGCAATAACACGCTCCAGGGATCTGGCAGGAATTCGTGTCGGCAATTCGAATCGTCCTCGTCAATGAGTAGGAAGGCAGCGGGGATCATGGACCAAGGCTGCGCACACCCCTGGCCTCTCAACGGGGGCCAGGAACCGATTCTGCTGATAGGTACCCGATTCCTTCGCATCTCAAAATCATATCCACACAGCCACGAGAGATGACGCGAATTCGAACCACCAAGGATCACTTCGATGAGAAAGAGCCCCACTCCGTTCCTCCTCCTCTTCTGCACGATCGCAGCCCTCGGCCCGGCATCGGCCAGGGCCGGGTTCACGCCCCTGTACAGCAACATCACGACATTTTCGGGTCTCGGCTATGCCGCCGGTGGCGCGACGACGGTCAACGGCGACCTGACCACGGCCATGATCTTCGATGACATCACCGCGGGACCCGGGCTGGGCGGTCATTCCGTCGACCAGCTCAGTTTCGACGTCGAGAACTTCAATTCCAGCTCGGTCTTCGCGCAGGCGATCGTGCAGATTTATCAATCAAACGGCCCGGACGGCGGCCCCGGCTCCCTGATCACCTCGATGACCCAGACGCTCTTCCTGACGGCCGATTCCGATCAGGTGGAAACCATCACGTCGCCGTCGATGTTCACGATGCCCACCGGCGTCTTCTGGGCGGGTATCGCGTTCGACAATACCTTTAACGAGGAAGGCGCGGCACAACTCAATGCGCTGGGCCAGGGGATCTTCGGTCCGCCGACCGTCGGCAGCAGCCAGGACGTCTTTTTCCAGTCGTCCAGCGCGACGTCCATCGGGACCAACAATCCGGCCGGAACATTGTTCTTCTTCGGCGGTAGCCCGCCCGCGGACTTCGGCTGGAGTTTCGCGACGGCCCAGTCCGTCCCCGAGCCCTCGTCCCTGGCGCTTTCGGCGATCGGCGGCCTGGTCCTGGTCGGCGTTCGCTTGACCCGTCGTCGACGCTCCGCCCTCACGGCCTGACCGCCTTAACGAGGATTCTCGGGCGAGCCGGGGCCCACATCACCTTGCAAGATTCCGGGAGGGCGAGCCTCCTGCCGAGCCGTGCCGAGATCCATCTCGGACGGAGCCTCGCACTCCCAAAATCATATAAAAATTATTAAAATCACTTTGTTAAGTTCATATCACAATTCCTTCGCTGGCACTAGCGGCGCGAGGTCCTTCCAGAAGTCGTCCCTGAGCCGGAGTACCGGTTTCTTCAGTCCCGTCACCTCGTCAGCGAAACAGCTAGCGGCCACCGGCGATAGCCCGTAAAGGGTCGCCAGCGGTTTGTGCGAGCCGGCGAACCAGACCGTGACCGAGCGATCGGCGGCGATGGTCGCAAGGAGCTTGCCGTCTCGCGTCAGGCCGGCTCCCAGCAACGGGGTCGTCCCCTCCGGTCGGAAGGTCCCGACCTTCTCAAGCGTCGAGGCATCCCAGGTCGTGATGGCGCGGCCAGCCACGTCGATCGTCACGAATCGCAGCGGTTCAGGGCCCGGCTCGGCACATGTGCTGACCGACGTGAAGACCAGCGGCCGCATGACCTCTCCGTCGAGTTCCTTGCGCAGCGCGCCGGAAAGGGCGTCCCAGATCTTCACGGAGTCGTCCGAGGTCGTGATCATCAGCCGGGACTGCTCGATGAAGCCGACTTCGCGGATCGGTCCCTTATGGCGCATCGGGGGAGCGATCGGGTCTTTCGCATCGGGGTTGTAGACCTTGACGGACCCATCTTTGTAGAGTTCGGCGAACCGAGTCTGGAACCGAGAGCCCCGCTCATCATCGTTCAGCAAGGGACGCATGTTGCCGACAGTGCCCATGAGGGAATCCTTGAAGGCTTCCTTCTGGTCGAAGAGGACGACCTTCTTTCGCCGATCGGGCTTGGGCGCGGTCGCGACGGCTGTTTTGGCCGTCTCGCCCTGCTTCGGCTTCTCGGCCGGGCGGTCTGCCTGCGTCGGGGACTGCGAGGGCGCCGTCGAGGAGGCGAGCGCACGAAACGCCGTGATCGACACCGGGGCAATGCATCCCGCGCAAACGAGCAGGATCGCCAACGATCGTACCTGGTTCATGAAAAGGCTCCATGAGACGGTTGTGGCCAGCGAAACGATGGAAGACGACGACGCACCGAGCGTCGTCCGGGTTGCGGCGTAGCTGAGGGCGATCCGGATGGTGGACTCGCGCAGGGCCGCCGGCAGGGTGGCGCCCGCGGTCTCGCGCGAGAAGGCGGCGGCCAGCGCTGAGCCCTCGGGTGCGAGGCCGCGACGGGCGAGCCGCACGCGCAACCGCTGGCGTCCCCGGGCGAGTCGGCTGGCCACCGTGCCGACCGGACAGGCCAGCAGGCGCGCGGTCTCCTCGCAGGTCCGCCCTTCGAGGTCACATAACAAGATGGTCATGCGGAACCGGTCGGGCAGCCGGTCGAGCTCCTCGTGCAGCACGAGCGCCAGCTCGTCGCGATGCGACGGCGACACGGCGGTCGCGGTCTGCTCGGGCGTCCGTTCGGCGACGTGGAGTGCGAGACGTCGTTGTCGTGCGGAGTCCTTTTTGACACGACCGGCCGCCCGGCCGGCGACCCGGTGCAGCCAGGGGCCGAGCGACTCGCGCACCCACAGCGAGCGACCCTTGCGGATCAACACGAGGAACGTCGCCTGAAACGCGTCCATCGCCGAGTGTTCATCCCGCAGGATCGTCCGGCAGACGCCCAGCACCATCGGCCCGTGGCGTTCCAGGAGCGCCGCGAAGGCCGCCTCGGCCGTGGCCGCCGGCCCCGTGGCGAAATGCTCGAGTAACTGGCCGTCGCTGGCGTTCGACGCGGCCCCGAGGTCGAAAAGGCCGCCGAGAAGCCGCAGCGAAGTCCCGCCCGTCTTACGCATCATGGATGGGTGCTCCCTCGGTCGTCCTGCGAGCTCACGCCACTCGTTCGCCATCTAAAGAGAATAAAGCCGGCTGAGGCCAAGATTTATCCCCGTTTTTCCGGGCCGGCCGCAAAGGTCGACTTGATACAATTGGCCACCGAAGTGACGACCGGCGACCGTACCAAGTCCGGGCGCGATCTTGTTGAGGTCGAACATGGACCGGAGCGAATTCCCGAGCGGTCAGTTCGTGGTCCAGAAACATCGGGCCAGGACGCTGCATTACGACTTCCGGCTCGAACGAGACGGCGTCCTCAAGAGTTGGGCCGTGCCCAAGGGAATCCCGGAAACCGTCGGACTGCGGCGGCTGGCTGTCCAGGTGCCCGACCATCCCCTCGCCTACGGATCGTTCGAGGGCACCATCCCCGAAGGCCAGTACGGCGCCGGGACCGTCGAGATCTGGGATGAGGGCACGTACGACTTGCTCGAGTGGTCCGATGCATCAATCCAGTTCATCTTGCACGGCCGGCGTGTCCAGGGCCCGTATTCCCTGATCCGCTTCGCCAGCAAGGGCCCCCGGGACTGGCTCCTGTTCCGCCGTCGCGACGAACTGGTGCCGTAAGATGGGTCGAAGCATCGCTAACGGCGCGCAAAAAGAAAAATTTTTCGAATTTCGTAACTGTTTTTTCCGGAAAGGTTTCGGTAGAGAAAATCCATCATTCCGCGATAGGTGCATTAAGGAAATTTCAAAACCGCGCCATTCTAACAGTAGAGGATGTGTGTCCGTTTTCCAGAGGGGAGTCGTCCGTGCCAAGCGACCCGTCAGGAGACCGCCCGGGTCATGAAAGCCCGAACACCGCAAGGACAGGCTCCGTACCGCCCGCGGCCCGATCGGTCCGACCGATTCAGGCGTGCGTTGCTAACTCAGTCCCGGACGCAGAGATCGGAGATGGCAACCCGGCCCGATGTTGCACAGGAGTGCAAACCAGCGCAATGAATCGGGCAGGACGCCGGCCCTTCCAGGAGCGAACTGCCCTTGAGCCCATGCCTCCCTCCAATCGCCCTGCTTTTGATCGGCGCGACTCGACCTTGCCAAGATCGGACGAAACCCCCAGAATGACCCGTAGGAGAGGTCGGCAGGGGAGGCCGGATCGCCGTCGGTGCAGGCCGGGCGGTGGGGAAGCCGGGACGTCGGTCCCACTGCCGTTCTCCGTACCCACTCGGAGTGATCTGGCGATGGCCGTTGCCCCTCTTGAACTGCCCGATCAGGCGAGCGAGCATGGAACCAGCCCGGTCCATCGCCTGGGGGAACAGGTATTCGATTATGTCGCCGAGATCGGCGACATCGCCCATTTCTCCGTGATGACGATGGTCTGGATCGTCCGGCGACGGTCGCGATGGTCGGTCCTGGTCCCCATCTTCTACGCGATCGGCGTCAAGAGCGTCTCGGTGGTGGCGATCACCGGCACCTTCATCGGCATGGTGCTGGCGGTTCAGGCGCATCACCAGTTCGCCATGATGGGCCTGGCGACCCGGCTGGGGTCGGTCATCAATATCTCGATCGTCAAGGAGCTGGGGCCGGTCCTGGCGGCGACCATGCTGGCGGGCCGGGTCGGGTCGAGCATGGCCGCCGAGCTGGGGACGATGCGCGTGACCGAGCAGATCGACGCCCTCTCCGCGCTCGGGACCAACCCCATTTATTACCTGGTGGTCCCGAGGTTCCTGGCCTGCGTCTTGCTGATCCCGCTCCTGACCCTGATGGGCGACTTCATGGGGGTCATCGGCGGCGCGGCCGTCAGCACGCAGATCCTCAACGTCGACTCGTTCGCCTACTGGAAGCATACCCGCGACTTCGTGGATAGCCTGGACATCTTCGCCGGGGTGTTCAAGAGCTACTTCTTCGGCGCGGGGATTGCCTTGATCAGTTGCCACCGGGGTTTCAATTCGAAGGCCGGTGCCGAGGGGGTCGGCCGGGCGGCCACCGAGGCGTTCGTCTTCTCGTTCATCGTCATCCTGTTCCTCGATTTCGTGCTCGGGCTCGCCTGGAACGGCGCCTACAACGCAATCTGGCCCCAGGCGCAAGGACTACTATGAGCCATGGAGACGCGCCCGAAGGGGGCCACCGCAACGACCTGATTTCCCTCCGCGGCGTGAGCATGCGCTTCCGCTACCAGTCGGTGCTGCGCGATATCAACCTCGTCATCCACCGCGGCCAGACGGTCTGCATCATCGGCGAGAGCGGCTGCGGCAAGACGGTGATGCTCAAGCTGATCATCGGCCTGTTGCACCCCACCCAGGGGCGCGTGGAGTTCGACGGTCGCAGCGTCGCCGACCTCAACGGCAAGGACCTGGTGAAGATGCGGCTCCGGTTCGGATTCCTGTTCCAGATGGCGGCGCTCTTCGACAGCCTGACAGTCTTCGACAACGTGGCCTTCAGCCTGCGCGAGCACCACACGTGCAGCGAGGACGAGGTCCGTCGGATCGTCGCCGACCGGCTCCAGGAAGTGGGGCTGCTGGACGGGATCGACCAGAAGAAGCCGGCGGAGCTCTCGGGCGGCCAGCGGAAGCGCGTGGGCCTGGCCCGGGCGCTGGCGATCGGCCCGGAGGTCATGCTGTACGACGAGCCGACCACCGGGCTGGACCCGATCATGAGCGACGTGATCAACGAGCTGATCCTCCAGACCCAGCGGACCAAGAAGACGACCGGGGTGGTAGTCACCCACGACATGAAGACCGTGACCAAGGTCGCCGACCGGGTGGTCATGCTCTACCCGCTGCCGCGGCTGGGGCCGCGCGAGTCGCAGATCCTGTACGACGGCCCGCCCGAGGGCCTGGAGTCGTGCCCCGACCCGAGGGTCGGCCAGTTCGTCCGCGGCGAGGCCGGCGAGCGCCTCCGCGAGATGGCCTTGATGCGCACGACCGCACCCGTTTCCGCAACGCAATAGCGCCCCGACAGGGCCCCCGCCCCGGGCCGCAATTGTGAGGATGATTATGAACGAACGCGTCATGCAGTTCCGAATCGGCATGTTCGTGATCGTGGCCGGGCTGGTCCTGACCATGATGATCGTCTGGTTCGGCGAATCGCCGTCGCTGCTCCGCGACCAGGTCTACCTCAAGGTGCGGTACGCCGAGGCGCCCGGCGTGCTCGAAGGCGTCCCGGTCCGCAAGAGCGGCATCCGCATCGGCGAGGTCGCCGCGATCATCTTCGACGAGCGGCCGAACCAGCCCGACGGCGTGATCGTGACGCTCGCCCTGGAGCGCCGCTACCACCTCCGCAACGGGTCGGCACCCCGGCTGACCCGGTCGCTCATCGGCGACGTGGCCATCGACATGCAACCCGGCAGCGGCGAGGGGTTCATCCCGACCACCAAGACCTCCGGCGAGGCCCACGTGATCGAGGGGGACGTCGCGCCGGACCCGTCCAAGGCCCTGGCCGCCGCCACCAAGGCCTTCGAGAAGGCCGGCGACACCCTCCAGGCGATCAACGAGGCCGCCAACGGCCTCGCCAAGATCACCAAGAGCGCCGACAACCTCGACTCCCTGCTGACCACCTGGAACGGCACCGGCAAGGACGTCACCGGCGCCGCCCAGGCCATCAAGCGATTCATCGGCGACAATGAGGACAACGTCCGACCGGCGATGGCCAGCCTCCGCAAGGTCGCCCAGAAGGTCGACGAGACGCTCGACGAGGAGACCCGGGCGGCGCTGCGGACGGGCATCGACAAGTTCTCCGCCGCCGCCGCCCGCCTGGATTCCGGGCTCGCCGACCTCGACCCGGCCTTCAAGGACCTGGGCGCCAAGATGAACCACGCCCCGACCACCGACATCGGCGCGGCCGTCCGCCGCATGAACATCATCACCTCAGACCTCGGGCTGCTGACCAGCAAGCTCCGCGACGGCCGAGGGCAATTGAACACCGAGGGCAGCCTCCAGAAGCTGATCACCCAGAGCGAGTTGCACGACAACCTGAACCGGATGGCGGTCTCGGCCTCGCAGGCGCTGATCCAGCTCAAGGTCGTGCTGGGCTCGCTGCGGACCTTCGCCGACAAGGTCTCCTTGGACCCCGGCGCCTTGACCCGCGGCGCGCTCCGGCAGCCGTAGGCCGTACGGGCTCGGCAATCGATGGTCGAGCGCTTAACGATGTCGAGGTGACTTCGGCTGTTGTCCGTCGCCAGCGAGGGGGCACCCGGCCCGATGCGCCTTGCTTGGGGCCGACGAGTCCGTTAGGGCCGTGAGCCAGTCCCCTTTTTTCGGTGCCGTGCGTAATCCGATCGTGGATCGCTCTATAATGTGGGGGCGATACCCTTGAGGAGGATCACTCGGATGAGATGGCAACCCGGGGTCGAGCGCGACTTGCGCCGTCTTGCGAGGCCGATCGGACTGGCGGCGGTCGTGATGGCGTGGTTCGCGGCGTCGGCGGCCCTCCCCGACGTGCTACAGGCGCTTCCCCCGTCCGCCCAGGAAGCGATCGTCGAGCGGTTCCTCTGGACGGTGCTGGTCCTCTACTGGGCCGCGCTCATCCCGGCCGTCGTCGGCGGGGTCGTCTTGACCGTCGTCCTCATCAGGGCCCGTCGTCAGAGGGCGAGGCGGCCGATGGCGGCCCGGTTGCTGCTGTTCTGCGCGTCCACCCTGATCGGCGTGGGGGTGCTCGAGGCCGGCAGCGCGGCCTGGCTGGCGTGGGTGCACCGATTCCCAACCCTGCCGACCCGATTCCGCTCCTCGCCGGGCAATGAGCTCCACGTCGCGGTGATCGGGGGCTCGAGTGCCGTCGGGCAACCGTACCAGAGCTGGCTCTCGATCGGACCGATCGTCGCCTGGAAGCTCCAGACCGAGCTGGGCGGCCGCCGGGTCGTCGCCGACGTGCTGGCCCGGGAGGGGGCGACGCTGGAGGAGATGCACCAGAAACTGGAACATATCGAGCACCGGCCAAATATGTTGATCCTCTTCTCCGGCCATAACGAGTACCAGGCCCGGTTCGCCTGGGACCAGGATGGCGACGTGCCCCCCGGCCTGTTGCCGTATGCCTTGAAGGTCGTGATGGAAGACGGCCTCGGCTCGCCCTTGTTCCGGATGGTCTCCGAGGCGTCGAGCAAGTATCGGCTGATGGCACCCCCGCGGATGGCCCACCGCGGGCCGATCGAGCGGCCCATCGTCCGGCGCGCCGAGACCGAGCGGCTCCGTCGCGAATTCGGGCGGCGGATCGACGCCATCGTCTCCTGGTGCGAACGGATCGGGGCCATGCCGGTCCTCGTGATCCCGGCCGACAACGAGGCCGGGTTCGAGCCCAACCGATCCGTGTTGCCCGAGTTGATCTCGCAGGAAGAGCGCCGGGTCTTCGCCGACGACTGGCTCGCGGCCCGCGCGGATGAGTCCGACGCGTCGGCGGCCATGGCGCGATACCGCGAGTTGCTCGCGAGGCAGCCGGGATTCGCCGAGTCCCATTTCCGGCTGGGCCGGCTGCTCGCGGGGGCGGGTCGATTCGATGAGGCCGGCGTGCAGTACCGACTCGCCCGGGACCTGGACGGGTTCCCCCAACGCTGCCCGTCGCCGTTCCAGGACGCGTACCGCCGCGTCGCGTCGCGGCACGGCTGCATCGTGATCGACGGCCCGGCGGAACTCCGGGCACTCAGCGCCCACGGCATCCTCGACGATCACCTGATCAATGACGGGCACCATCCCTCGCTCCGGGGACACATCGCCCTGGCCGCGGCGGTGCTCCGCGAGCTCCGCGCCCGGGCGGCCTTCGGCTGGTCGCGCGGTGAGGCCCCGTCGATCGATCCGGCCGATTGCGCGTTGCATTTCGGGATCGATGACAAGGACTGGGCCGAGGTGTGCTCGAAGGTGGCCACGTTCTACAAGGTCACCGCCAACTGCCGCTATGATCCCACCGAACGGCTCAGCAAGGCGGCGTTTTACCAACACGCCGCCGATCGGATCGCCGCGGGGACGCTCCCCGTCGACCTCGGAATCCCCGGCATCGGTCTGCCCACGCCGAATCCCGCCGGATCATCCGGGTTCCATGCTTTTCAGGGGGCGTCGAAGGGGCTTTTTCAGCAGGATCACCCATGACCGATCGATTCCAGTCCTTCAACGCCCGACACAGCTCTCATCCGCTTGAAGGGATGGTCCTTCCGCATGCGAGACCGAGGGGGTGATGTCGCCGACCGCTTCCTTCCAGAGTGCCTCAGCCGGCCGGCGTTGGGCGCGGGCGGAGTCCTCGAGGTTGTCGCGCTCGTGCAGGATCATTCGCATGAGGAAGTCGCGGGCGTCGCTGGCGTGGGCGAGGAATCCGGACATGAGCTCCTCGCCGTCGAGGTCACCGTCGGCGAACCGCTCGAGGGCTTCTCCCTTGATGCGGCTGAGGTCCTCCTGGAGTTGCAGGAGCGCCCCGAGGTCGAGGGCGGGCGCCCGCGAGAGCTCCAGGGCGTGGCGCTCAACCCGGGCGACCTGGAGGATGTACGCCTCGAAACTCCGCTCGCGCCGCCATCGATATCGCCGGCGCACCCACTGGATCAGGCAGAACAGCCCACCGGCGAGGACCCCGATGATGCTCATCTCCTTCTCGACCAGGTCGATCACGTCGCCGGCGATCAGTGGGGAGTTGCGGCGGATGAATTCGATCGTGCCGTCGTGCCAGGGCAGTTCCGGCGGCAGGTCGAGCAGCCTGGCATCGAGCGGCGGCTGGAGGACGTGCGAGAACGGGGAGTTGAAGACCACTTCCACGAGGCGCCGGATCGTGTCGGCCGCCATGTCCTTGCGGGTGACGAGCAGCAATCGGGTGCCGAGCGTGTGGATTGCCTCCGGCGGGACGCCGGGCTCCATCTCGTAGGCGAATGCCGGGATCGTGGCGTCGTAGACGTGCCGTCGATCGATGCGCGAGGCTGGAACGCCGGGGGCGTCGTCCTGGTCGAGGGCCCCGAGGGCGAACGCTTCGTGGAACGGCAGCGGCAGGAGCCGGTATCGGTGCGCCGCCACCAGGTGGCGGGCGACCGGCGAGGGGAGGGTCGAGACGGAGAAGATCGCGTCGGGCAGCCGGGATGGCTCGGTTTCTCGCTCCAGATCGGCATAACCGAGGGTGCTCTCGGTGAAGTCGGTCCCGGCCCGCAAGCCGGAGAATCTCATGACCTCCGAGGCCAGCAGGTACGTGCCGCTGCCGCGTTCGCCGAGGTTGACCACCTTGCCGCGCAGGCCCGAGAGGTTGCCCGCGACCGCCCGGTCGATCTCCTCCTTGACCAGCAAGTGGAGCGGTTCGAGATGGAGCACCGCGACCTGACGGAGGTCCCGGTGGTCGACCATGTCGATCGCACCCTGCACCAGGGCCGCGTCGACGCGTCCCGAGGCCAGGGCCTGGAGTGCCTCGTCCGAGCCGGCCGTGGGTTGCAGTTCGATCGCGAGGGCACGGTGGGCCGCCTCGCGCTGGAGCGATCGGGCGAGCCGGTGCCGTGTCCCCCCCTCCTGACCCGCGGTCATCCGCAGTCGGATGGGTCGCTCCCTCGGCTCGTGGAGGGCGAAGAAAGCCGCGAGGATGAGCGCCAGCACCCCGAGGGTGGCGAGCAGTCCATCGCGGGCCCGCTTGCCGAATCGCGCCTGCCGCACCATGGAACGGGCTCCTGTTCTGAGTCGCGTGCCGCTCTGGGGATCGGATCGGACCTTCTGTGCCAGTGTATTCGCCCGTGAGCAGCCCGATCATGGCGGTTTCTGGCGTCTTCATGGATATTTCACATGACGCCCGCCGTGGAGTCGCGGCGTTCCGCAGGTCACATTCGCGAGGATGCGGGGATGCGTCGAGCGGAGGAATTTCCCGGAATCCGGCGAAGATCCGGAAGGAAATGCCGGGTTCGAGGCATTATTATTATGGATGGGATGGTCCCGGCTTGATGGGAGCGATGCCGATGGCGATTCGGTGGGACGAACGGCGATGCAGCAGATGGCGAGGCAACAAAATGCTGGATGCCGGCTCGCTCGGCGAGGTGATCCTCGTGAAATAGCCCCGAGCTCGGCGTTCTGCTTTCCTTGCACGCCCGTCCCGCGCCGCACGGACGACGATTGCGATTCGTCGCGGTGAGGCCGCTTCGGGGACCTTGACCTTGACTCGACGAAATCAATATTTCAGATCGACATCGACGCGAGTGGCTTCTCGGTCCAGGGTGACCTGTAGGCCCGAGGTCCGGATGTTGGTGAAGCGCTCGGGGATCGGGGAGGCGACGGCCGCGAGTCCGCGCGTCTTGGGATCCTGGGAGTTGGACCGGTCGGGGTGACGTCGGACTCGGCGCTCGCGATGAGCATCATCGTCCACGGGGCGAGGAGAATCGACACCGCGAACCACGTTCGAAAGGTTTTCATGGCAGGAGTTCAACCGGAGGTAGGTTTTTGGTCGAAGGCGGGTCGTTATCCTGTCGGGCTGAATAACCCAAATGATATCATCCTCGTCCCATCAAAGCAACGGCGATGTGATGACTGACAAGAGTGCTAGTGCTCATCATTGGGCGTTGCTTTCGGGGTCGGGAAGTCGGGGTATGGCCATGGCACTTCTTGGCGGAGGGTCGTGGGATGCATCACTTCGATGGCGCGGCGCCTCGACCGACAGCCTTCGCCCACGCCGCCATGCCGTCGATGTTGCCCTCGACGACCTTCTTTGCGAGCGCATTGGCGCCGGAGGTCAACGAGACCCACTGGAGTCGGTTCACATCGTCTCGAGTCGGCCAGGAGCTCAGCGCGTACCCCACCACACCGGGGGCCGCCAGCCACGCGCCGATGTTGAAATCGCTGCGCGCGGCGACCTTCGGGTCGAGGGACCGGGTCCTGTCCTTGAGCAGGTACCAGTAGGCGACCCGGTAGCCCTTGATTGTCCCCGCGTCCACCAGGACGAGCTCCTGCTGGACCTTGGCGATCCCCGGGACGCTGATGATCTGGAAGGCGCGCACCTTCCTCGGCGGTTTCAATGCGGGATCCGGCACCGATCGGCAGGCTTCGACGTGGGCGATGTGACCCTTGTAGGCGTCGACGTCCATCACCCGGGCGATGAGGTCATCCGGGGCGACGCCCGGGATGGCCTTGAGCCCGATCGCCTCGTCGGTCGGCTTGCCCGGCTGTTTCCAGTTCTGGAACTGATAGCCGGCGACTCCGTGACCGCCGTCCGGGATCTTCTGCAACACCCGGTCGAGGAATTCCCGGACTTCCGCCAGTGCATCATCCGGATACGGTGGCCACGCGGGCCTGAGGGCGACATTCACGACGGTCGGGGCCGGTCCTTGCGCGGGCCGGGAGGCGAGGACGGCGACGACGCCCCCCAGCAGTCCGAGGCATAGAATCCCGTACGTCATCTTCCTCGACGCGGTCACGCGTAAGTCCCCTTCTCGGCTGAACCGGGATGATGCTCGTATGATCCCTCAAGACAGTCGGTCAGGCGTCCGCGCCTGGGTTCCGGTCGTTGTTCGTCGACCTGATGCGCCATCGGGAGGCCGGGGTCACTCGCCGGTCTTGCCGGCCGGCTTCAACAGGTGCTGATTGCGCAGCCAGTTCAGGCAGAGTTGCGTCCAGCTCGAGGGGAGTTTTTCGTTCTGCCGCACGCCGAAGTCGTGGTCGCCCGTCGCGTAGATGTGCAGCTCGGTCGGGATGCCGGCGCGCTTCAAGGCGATGTACATGAAGGCGCTGTTTTCCGCGTTGGAACCACCGTAGCTCTCCTTATCGTCGGAGGCATGGGCCAGCAGGATCGGGGGCGTGTTGGGCGGGATCCGGAGGTCGGCACGGATTCCATCCTTGTCCTTGGGCTTGAGGTAGCCCGAGTAACAGCCGATGGCGAAGTCGGGCCGGCAACTGACCCTGTCAATGGCGTCGATCGGATCGTACTTGCGTTTTTCGAAGCCGGTGGCGGTGGCGACGGCGAGATGTCCGCCGGCCGAGAAGCCGACGATGCCGATCCGATTGGGGTCGATACCCCACTCCGCAGCCCGGTTGCGGACCATGCTGATCGCGCGCTGGGCGTCGAGCTGCGGGCCCAGGGGTGGCTCGCCGCGGATATCCCCCGGACGCCTCGGGCATCGGTACTTGAGGATGATGCCGGTGATGCCGACGGAGTTCAGCCAGGCCGCGACTTCCTCGCCCTCGAGCTCCCAGTAGAGATCCCAGTATCCGCCGCCCGGACAGATCACCATCGCGGTCCCCGTGTTCTTGTCCCTGGGGGCCTGGTAGACCGTGAGGGTTGGCTTGGTGACGTTGGTGATCAGCTTGGTCGGTCCCACCAGGGGCGACTGGTGGATGCGGCTGGTCTCCTGACCCTTGATGCCGACGTCGCCCGGTGTCTTCCCCGGCCAGAGGTCGACGACCAGCGGCTCCGCCGCGAATGCCGGAGACGTGGCGAACCCGCCGAGCAGCAGCGACAGGGCGATTGCGATCCGGTGCACGGTCATACTCCCGTTGGATTGTTGAGGGTGGTCCCCCAGATTCTCGCGAGAAGTCATCCCGAGATCAATCGGTCAGAGTCGCCGATCGGGCAGCCCGACCGTCGGGGGTGCTCCGTCGGCCCCTCAGTTTTCCGGGCCCGATTGCCGGGGACAGCGATTCGCAAAAACCGCGCTTGATTTTCTAGACGACCGGTCTACTATGAGAGGTATGACAAAGCCATTACCCAAACGCGACAATCGCACTGATACGCGGAAGGCCATCCTCGAGGCCGGGCTCAAGGCGGTCTTGAGGAAGGGATACCACGAGTGCGGACTGTCGGAGATCTTGCAGGAGGCCGGGGTCCCCAAGGGCTCGTTCTATTACTACTTCGCGAGCAAGGAGGAATTCGGCCTCCAGCTGATTGAACACTGGCTCGTGAATTTCGCCGAGGCGGAGGCGATCCTCGGGGACGAATCGCTCCCGCCGATGGCGCGGGTACGGGGTTTTTTCGAGGCCCGCTGCCGCTTGTTCAAGCGGATGCGGCGCGAGCATGGTAGCGTGGTCGGCACGCTCTACCTGGAGATGGCCACTCATAACGAGACATTCCGTCAGCGCGTCGAGGAGCTGCTGGCCGGATGGCAGAAACGGCTCAACGACTGCCTGGTCCAGGCCCAGCGGTCCGGCGAGATCGCCGCGGATCGAGATCCGGCTTCCCTCGCCGAGTTCGCACTCATTAGCTGGGAAGGCGCCGTCCAGCGTGCCCGGACGGTGCAGAGCACGACCCCGCTCGACCTGTTCTTCCGAGTCGTGTTCGGGAACGTGCTCACAAAATGATATGTAGGTCAGGCTTTACAGCCTGACTTTCTCAAGAACTGTCAGGCTGGAAAGCCTGACCTACTCCGATAGACGACCGGTCTACTATTATGTTGGTTGAGATGAACCCGGCCGCCGCGAGGTGAGAGCCCATGTGGATCGTGCAACTGGCGCTGAGGCGCACGTATACGTTCGTGGTGATGGCCTTGCTGATCGCGGCCGTGAGCGGCGTGGCGATCAACCGGATGTCGACGGACATCTTCCCCGAGATCAACATCCCGGTGGTCAGCGTGGTCTGGCAGTTCACGGGCATGCCGGCCGACGAGATCGAGCGGCGGATCATCCTGCCCAACGAGCGGGTGCTGACGACGTCGGTCAACGACATCGAGCACATCGAGAGCCAGTCGCTGTTCGGCGTCGGGCTGATTCGCATGTATTTTCACCCGAGTGCGCGGATCGAGGCGGCGGTGGCGCAGGTGACCGCGACCAGCCAGGCGATCCTGAAGACGATGCCACCGGGGATCAATCCGCCGTTCATCGTGCAGTACAGCGCCACGAGCGTGCCGATCATCCAGATCGCCGTCAGCAGCGAGACGCTGACCGAGCAGCAGATCTTCGACTATGCAGCCAACTTCATCATCCAGCGGCTCGGGACCGTGCAGGGGGCCCGCGTGCCGCAGCCATGGGGCGGCAAGTGGCCACAGGTCATGGTGGACCTGGACCTCGATCAACTTTATGCGCGCGGGCTCTCGCCGCAGGACATCCAGACGGCGATCAACAGCCAGAACCTGATCATCCCGGCCGGGACGGCCAAGATCGGCGACCGCGAATACTACGTCAAGCTGAACAGCAGCCCGGATCTGGTCGCCGCGTTCGACGACATCCCGGTCAAGTCGATCGGCGGCGTGCCGGTCTACGTTAAGGACGTGGCCAACGTCCGGATGGGCTCGATGGTGCAGACGAACGTCGTGCGTCGGGACGGGCGTCGCGCGGTGCTGATGACGATCCTCAAGGGGGAAGGGTCCTCCACGCTGAACGTGGTCAACCGCGTGCGGGCGGCGTTGCCGTCGATCCAGGCACAACTCCCGCCCGAGCTGAAGCTCGACCTGCTCTTCGACCAGTCGGTCTTCGTCCGCGCGGCCGTCGAGGGGGTCTTGAAGGAAGGGGCGATCGCGGCCGGGTTGACGGCGTTGATGATCCTCTTGTTCCTGGGCTCCTGGCGGAGCACGCTGATCGTCGCCGTCTCCATCCCGCTGTCGATCCTCACCGGGATCATCATCCTGTGGTCCATGGGCCAGTCGCTGAACACGATGACCCTGGGCGGGATGGCCCTGGCGGTCGGCATCCTGGTCGACGACGCGACCGTCGAGATCGAGAACGTGCACCGGAACCTCGGCATGAGGAAGCCGATCCGCCGCGCGATCCTCGATGGTGCCGCGCAGATCGCCGTGCCGGCGTTCGTGTCGACGCTGGCCATCTGCATCGTGTTCGTGCCGGTGATCTTCCTGACCGGCCCGGCGGCGTCGCTGTTCACCCCGCTGGCGCTCTCGGTCGTCTTCTCGATGATGACCTCGTATCTCTTGTCGCGGACCCTGGTGCCAACCATGGTCCTCTACCTGCTCCCGCCCGAGGTTGAGCTGTATGCCGAAGGGGAGCATGGCGGGACCGGCGGCGGGCCGATCTGGCGAGTCCACCGGGCCTTCAACCGGCAGTTCGAACGGCTGCGGTCGCGATATGAGCGCGTCCTCGGGTGGGCGTTGACCCACCGTGCCTTGACGTTGACGAGCCTGCTCGGCTTCGCGATCGGCTCGATGGCGCTGGCCCCCTACATCGGGCGGGACTTCTTCCCGACGGTCGACGCGGGCCAGTTCCGGCTGCACGTCCGGGCGCCGGCCGGCACGCGCATCGAGGAGACGGAGCGGATCTTCGGGCAAGTCGAGGAGGTGATCCGCGAGGTCGTGCCGGCCCACGAGCGGGAGCTGATCCTGGATAACATGGGGATGTCGCCGTCGTTCACGGTCCGGGCCTACATCGATAACGGGACGGTCAGCAACGCCGACGGGGAGATCCTGGTGGCGCTCAGGGAGGAGCATTCGCCGACCGCCGATTACGTGGCTCGGCTGCGGAAAGAGCTGCCCCGCCGGTTCCCCGACTGCATGTTCTTCTTCCAGCCGGCCGACATCACCAGCCAGATCCTGAACTTCGGCCTGCCCGCGCCGATCAACGTGCAGGTGGTCGGCGTCAACGGGGCGGGCAACCTGGCCGCCGCCAAGAAACTGAGCCAGGAAATCGGGAAGATTCCCGGCATCGCGGACGTGCACATCCACCAGATCACCGACCAGCCGACCTTGCGGCTGGACGTGGATCGGGTCATGGCCTCGGAGCTGGGGCTCAGCCAGCAGAATGTGGCCGGCAGCGTGCTGGTGTCGCTCAGCTCGACCAGCCAGACGGCGCCGAACTACTGGGTCAACCCGATGAACCGGGTCAATTACGTGCTGGCCGTGCAGACGCCGCCGGATCGGATCGACACGGTCGACGCGATGATGAACACGCCGATCCTCAACGGGCAGACCGGGGCGCCCTCGTCCTCGGGGCGGGGCGGCCAGGGTCCAGGATTGCCGCCGCCGCAACTCCTGAGCAACCTGGCCGGCCTGCGGCGGACGGTCTCGGAATCGGTCGTGAGCCACTACAACGTCCAGCCGGTCTTCGAGGTGTATGCGAACGTGCAGGGGCGCGACCTGGGCGCGGTGTCGGCCGACGTGAGCCGCGTCGTCGACGCGATCCGGCCGGAACTGCCGCGTGGCAGCTCGATCGCGATCCGGGGCCAGGTCGAGAGCATGAACAGCTCGTTCAACGGGCTGGCCTTCGGGCTGGTGTTCGCGGTGTTGCTGGTCTATTTCCTGATCGTGGTCAACTTCCAGTCGTGGCTGGACCCGTTCATCATCCTCACCGCGCTGCCCGGTGCTCTGGCAGGCATCCTCTGGATGCTGTTCCTGACCCAGACGACCATCAGCGTGCCGGCCCTGATGGGCGCGATCATGTGCATCGGCGTGGCGACGGCCAATAGCATCCTGATGATCACGTTCGCGAACGACCAGCGTCGCGAGGGGCTCGACGCCCGCGATGCCGCCCTGGCCGCCGGCTCGACGCGGCTGCGGCCGGTCATGATGACGGCGCTGGCGATGATCGTCGGCATGCTGCCGATGTCGCTGGGCCTGGGCGAGGGGGGCGAGCAGAACGCCCCGCTGGGCCGTGCCGTGATCGGCGGCCTCCTCGTGGCCACGTTCTTCACCCTGGTCTTCGTGCCGGTCCTGTACACGGTGTTGCGACAGAAGCCGCCCGCCCCGGAGCTGACCGACGACGAGGAGCTGACAGGGTTGGACGAGGACTCGAACTTCGGGCAGGCGGATTTTCATCATTCCCCAGACGGTCGGCAGCTCGTGACGGCGAGCGAGCCCCTGGCTTCCCGGGAGGGATTATCATGAGCGACCTTGTGACGATGGGACGAATCGAGTCGGGACGGAACCACCAACCGATGACAGACCCGCTGTTGGTCGAGACAGGGTCTTCGAGCCGCGGGCGGGCCTCGTGGTGGCCGTTCGTCATCGGCATCCTGGCCGTCGGCGCTCTGGCGGGAGGGCTGGCGGCTGGTGCATTGCCGAGGATCCGTCGGGAGCGCGAGCTGAAAGCCGAGGCGGCCGAGGTCATCGCGTCGCTGCCGCGCGTCACGGTGGTGACGGCCAGAACGTCCGGCGCCGCGACCGAGCGGATCCTGCCGGGGGACTGCCATCCGCTGCTGGAGGCGTCGATCTACGCGAGGACCACGGGCTATCTCAAGTCCCGGCGCGTCGATATCGGCGACCACGTCAAGGAGGGGGAGCTGCTCGCGGAGATCGCCGCGCCGGAGGTCGACGCCCAGCTCGAACAGGCCCGCGCGACGCAGCTCCTGACGCGGGCCAACCTTGTCCGCGACCAGGCCACCGAGGAGCTCGCCGGGATCGAGCTGAATCGATCGCACAACCTGCTGGCCAGGCAGGCCGCACCGCAGCAGGAATATGACGCCTACCGGGCCCAGGCGAAGGTCGCCGCCGCCAATGTCAAGGCGACCGAGTCCACCGTCCGTGTGAATCAGGCCAATATCCAGCGGCTGGAGACCCTGCAATCCTTCCAGAGGGTGGTCGCGCCCTTCTCGGGCGTGATCACCGCCCGGAATGTCGATCCCGGCGATCTGATCTCGGCGGATAGCCCCACCGCGGCCCGGGAGCTGTTCCACCTCGTGCAGATTGACACCCTGCGCGTGTTCGTGAACGTTCCCCAGGTGTTCTCCACGGATGTGAAGGTCGGTCAGAAGGCTGTCGTCTACCGTCGGGAAGACCGCAAGCGGACCTTCGCCGGCACGGTAACGCGGACGGCCGACGCCCTGGACCCCGGCACGCGCACCCTACTGACCGAGGTGCAGGTGGCCAATCATGGCATGGCATTACGGCCGGGCATGTATCTGCAAGTGAAGCTCGTCTTCGAGCGGGAGGTCTCCACGGTCCTCGTCCCGGCGGCCGCACTGGCGACTCGGTCGGATGGCCCGCATTTGGCCGTGCTGGACGATCGGCATCGGGTACACGACCGGAAGGTCCAGCTCGGTCGCGACTTCGGCGCCGAGACCGAGGTCGTCGCCGACCTCGAGGCCGGCGAGACGGTCGTGATCCACCCCGGCGATGACCTGCCCGAAGGGGCCGAGCTCGACCCGATCTGCCTGCCGACGAAATAGTCGGCGATCCTTGTTTTGCCCGGCGGCTCAGCGCCGACCGAAGAAACGCACCATGGGACGGTCCGCCGGAGTGGGCGAGGCTTTCCTGATGGTCTCGTTCTTCCGAGACAGGCTCTAATACCACAATATCGTTGAACCAGTGTTAACCCGTAGGAAGGACAGGACTTGCGATCGACTGGTTCCCGCGCTCCCGGGGATCGTCCCAAAGTAACCCATCGGCAGGATGACAGTTCGAGAGCTCCTATGCCGCCTGCCCGATACACCAACCCGAAGCGTCAGCGAGGCTCTTTCCCAATCGTCCGCAAGGACTTGCGGCAGACCTCGCTGACGCTTCGGGTTGGTGTGGAAAGGGACCTTCACTGTCAGGGCCGAGCTAAGCTGTGCGACCCGAGGTGGTGGTCGAGCCCGTGCCGCTCGTGGTCGAGCTGCTCGAGGTGTTCTGGGGCTGGACTTGCCAGGTGCCGGCGAAGATCTGCTTGACTCCGTTGAGGGTTTGCAGCCGTGCCTCGTTGACGGTTGTCGCGACGGTGGTCTCAAAGATCTGAAGGTCGCTTCCCGGCGTCGTCGGCAGGGTGGAGGCGACTGTTTTCAACATCTGTTGAAGGCTTGTTGGGCTACTCCCAGCCACGACCTGGTAAACGAACTCCTGGATCGCACCTTGCTGCTGGGGCTCATGAGACAAGGTGACCTTGTTGGGGAGCGGGATCGGCAGGTTGTTGAAGTACCGGTCCAAGGTCACGGCGAGTTGGAGCGTGCTGGGCTGAATGTAGTTGGGAAAGATGGTGGCAGCACTGCTCTGTGCGTTGGCGGGGATAGTCGCCGTGAGGACCGTCCCCGTATTCATGGGGATGGAGCTTGATGCCGCGAGATTGACGATGACCTGGTTGGCGGAACTGCCGATCAGTGAAAACTGGCCGATGGTCACATTCCCGACGCTAGCGGTCGCCGTCACGGGTTGACTGAACGTTCCCTCCGTTCCGAAAACCGAGGCATCGGCAACCTGAATCGTCGGGGAGCCGGCAGCATAGGGCGCTGCCACGGTGGTGGTGACGGAGACTGTGTTGGTCGACTGCTCGTTCAGCGACGCGACGTATGCATCCACCACCGTGTTCAGCATGGTGAGGAACGCGGCGAATTGAGCGTTGATCTCTTGTGCCGGCGTCAACCGCCTCGCGGTATGAGAGCCCTTGGCACGGTGCGCCTCAGGGGCCGCATCCGGACGAGGTCGTGCGGCGGCGTGTCCGTGCCCGGCGACGGTCACCTTCCCGCCGTTGAGGAGGATCCGGTGCTCCAGGACATACGCCCCCTCGCTGGTGTCAGCAGCGGTTGGGCAGTACCGGCGGCGGTTGCGACTGTACTCGCTGGGATTAGACATAACGGAACCTGCGCCTACCTCGAATTTGGACTCATTCCGGCCAAGAGCTGGTTATTATTGACGCCTCAGCCCGACCTCGCCAAGACCGGCCCGTCGTTGTTCACTGAGACGGGTTGTTATTGAACGGGGTGTAGGGGAACGGCGCATAAGGCATGTTCGGAGGATTCGGATAGGCTCGCGTCGGCGTGAAACTTGGAATCGGAGTCGTCGGGAGTCCCTCGTCGTCCGCATCCATTTCTTCGGACGGCGTTTCGTTGCTCGTGCCCTCGTCTCGAGTCTGCTTGATGTTCGGCCGCAGGCCTTCGCCTTTGAGTTCTATCGGGGGACTCGACCCGGCCCTCGGCGGGATGCCCGTCGAGAAGTTCAATCGCCGGGGCAGAGTCGAGTCGACCGGCGTATAGGCTCGCATCGCCGTGCCCAGGTTCAGCGCGACGCGCCGATGCAAATCACGCGACAGCTCGTAGTCGCCGAGGCTATCGGGACCGACTTTGATCCTCACATTGGTCAGGTTGCCCTGCGGCTTGATCGTGGTCTTGAAGCTTCGTCCGTCGGGGGTATGGCCTTTGATGCAGGTTTCGCCGTCCGGCTGATGGTCGGGCGGCCCGGCGACCTTGAATCCCATGTCGCCCAGCGCCACCATCATCGAGCTCTCCACCTGGGGTAGCGAGAACTGGTAGAGCTGCGAGGACGTGCCGCAGAAATCATAGAACGCATAGTCAGTAGGCGCCACGCCCGGGAGGTGCCCCACTGAGCGAAAGAGCCCCAGTTCGCCGCACCCGCAGAACGCCGATGAGGAGATCATCGCCACGATGAGCGGAATAATCCGTCTCATGACCGGTTTCGCCCCCTGAACTCCTGTGACCTACCGGCCGGGCGAGACGCGCCCTGGCCGAGCTCGATCCCCCACTCCACGCGATTCTCAGGTCCTATCTCCGTAGAAGCTCCGCGGCGTGCTCGCAGCTTCTTGGTGTTCCAGGTGACGGATTTCCGATTCCAAATTGGCGGCTTCCCACATCTGGAATCCCTCTCCTCGTCGCGGCCGAAGGCCGCGTCAGGCCCGCGCCACGCGACGAGGCGGAAACGACGGCCGTCGCCCGTCGGCTTCCTCATGTTTTTTCGGCCGATTGATCCATTTGTCTTGATTCTTTTCGAAGGATGGATCTTGCCGGTTACGCGGGTCTCGACGCGTGGGCATCCGCGCGGCTCATGGCCACTGCGGGGTGGCGCCGATGGCCGGCAACGGGACGCTGTAACTCCCCGGCGAGACCTGGACCTGCCAGACGCCGGAGCCCATCGCTGGCGCGGGGCTGAACTCGACCGTGAAGTCGCTGGTGGTACAGGCCCCCGACGGCGCCGTGACCGACACCTGGACGCCGTACGTGAACAGAGTACGGCCGGGATTCCCGGGGGTCGAGGGGGTGCTGTACTGGAGCAGTTGGATGGCCTGCGCCAGGGCATTCATCGCTCCCTGGTCCCGGGTCTGTTGCAAGACCCGATTCGTCTCGACGCGGAGGAGGCTGGATGTCGTGCGGTAGACGGTGCTCCAGAGGGCGCAGAGGAGGAACAGGAAGATCAGCACGACGGTGAACGTATATCCCCTGCGCGCGTTCGCGGGCGGATGGCCGATCATCATGGACTCACACCGATCAAGGTATAGGTTGCCGTGAAGTTACGGAAGGAGATCGTAATCTGGATGTCGACCTGGTTGGCGTTGTTCGGGTCCTGCGCGACGGAGAAGCCGGTCACGTACGCGGCGATGGTCGTCGTCACGCCGGTGGATGAGTTGGATCGGACGAGGTGATTCCCCGAGAGCTGATAACTGATGACCACGACGTCACCGGGGCTCGCCCCCTGGAAATTCAGCAACATCACGCCGGGATTGGAAATGTCCCAGCCCATGAAGACATACTGGTTCAGGGTCCCGGTTTGTCCGGGGCTGTCGGCCAGGAAACCACCGAGATCGCAGGCGATCGATTGAGCGGCCAGGATGCCCTCTTGCGCGATCCTGGCGCGGGCCTCGACCGCGAGCGCGGGACGGGCGAACGTCGCGCAGGCCATGGCCATCAAGATCCCGAGCAAGGCCGCAAGGAAACTTGCCATGATCAGCTCGGTCATCGTAAAGCCACGGCGGCGCCGCCACGAAGCGGCTCGACCCGGTCGCATCATTTCCCGCCTCGTGGTCTCATTGAAACGGATCTCTGCGCGGTTGGGCACGATCACGGTGCCGAGACGTTGACGTACGCGCTTACGTTCTGGCTACCGGGGGCGGCATCGAGCGTGATGACAGTCACGGGGTACGATGTCGGGGGCGATGTCGGGACCGCCAGGGGGCCGGGGTCGCAGGCGCTGGTGGACGATGTCAGGATTTGGCCGCTGCCGGCGAGCTTCTGCGTCCAGGGGTTCTGCCACGGGACGATATAGTAAGTCTGACCCGACAGCATCGTCTGACCATAACGGGTGTTGACCACATGACCCTGCAACCGCAGCTCGAGCTGACGAACCTGCCTGAGCTGCATCACGACGAGCGGGCACAGGCCCGCCAGGCCGATGCCAAGGATCGCGAACGCGACCTGGACCTCGAGCAGCGAGTAACCTCGCCGGGCTCGATCCCCGCGATCGTTCGGCGGTACCCGGGCAGTCTGCAACGGGAAGGATTCACGAAAACGGATCGAGTTCGCTGGTCTCATTGGAATCCCGGAACGAGGGTTGGGCTTCCGGACGACGTCTGGACCGAGCCCGAGAACGTCCCATCCGCGGCAATCGTGTAGCTGCCCGACCAGTACGAGGAACCGGAGCGAGTCGCCGTCGCCGTGAACCAGCTCCCGGTGTAGCCGCCCACCTGGTAACTATAGGGCGCGGTTGCCGTGGTAAGGGTCGGGTCGATCAAGCTCGCGGATAAGAGCGTGTTCAAGTCGGGTGCGTAGGTGCGATTCTGCAGCCAATAGAGCCGCTGTGCCGACCAGATGGCACGCAGGTTGGCCCCGGCCACGTCCGCACGAGACTGTTCCAACGACTGCTGAAACTTGGGGACGCCCATCGAGACCAGTACGCCCAGCACCACGAGGACGACCATGATCTCGACCAGGGTGAACCCGCGGATCCGGGTGCGGCAAGGCGACGGGCGGAGCCCGGGCGCCGCGCCCGGAGCCATCGTGACTACATATCTATAGTTCTTGATTATTGTCATGATTCGATTCCCTGCGACATGTAGGATAATGACGTGGCACGAGACTGCCCGCGAGTCAGAGCGGCCATCGCTCGACCCGATGGTATTTACTTCACCTGGCCTGCCATGTCGAACATGGGCATGTAAATCGCGAGCATCAGGCCCGCAATCGACGAGCCCATGAACATGATGATGAGCGGTTCCACCATCTTGGTGACTTTGAGAATCATGCCTTCCATCTTCTCCTTGAAGAACGGAGCAATCTGCTCCATGACCTGCGGGAGCTGGCCTGATTCCTCGCCGACCTGGACCATGCTGGTCAGCATGGGGAGGAACAACCCGGTCTCCTGGAGCGCCGCGTGGAGCGACTTGCCCGACGCGACCCTCATGGCCACACGCTCCAGCGCGTCGCGATAGATCGGGTTGGTCTGGAAGATCCCCTTGAGGGTGTGCATGGTCTCCATCATGGGCACGCCGCTCTTGAGGAGCAGCGCCAGATTCGAGGCGAATCGGTACATCGCCATCTCGACGCACAGTTGGCCCACGGTGGGCACGACCATCAGGGCACCGCCGACGTACTTGCGACCTGCCTCCGTCTTCATGTACCGCTTGAAGGCGAAGATGGTGACCACGACGGTGATGACGGCATAATGGCCGTACTTGACGATGGCATCCGACGCGTCGACCACGTATTGCGTGATGGCGGGTAGCTGGGCGTCCATGTCCTTGAACATCTTGGCGAAGACGGGCACGACCATCCAGAGCATGACGGTCACGGCGACCACCGCCACGAAGATCAGGATCAGGGGATACATCAGCGCGCCCTTGACCTTGCGCTTGGTCTCCCGGGAGTCGCGGATCTGCTTGTTCAGCTCGACGAGCACCTGGGCCATCTTGCCGGTGACTTCGCCGGTGCGGATCGCCTCCAGCCACTGGAACTCGAAGACCTGGGGGAACGCGGCCGCCCCGGCGTGGAAGGTGCTCCCCGACGCGACTTTGGCCGTGATCTGCTCCAGGACCGCCTGGAGCTTGACGCTCTCACACTGCGACGACGCGATCTTCAGGGCCTGCAACAGTGGTGTCCCGGAGCTGACCAGGGTCGAGAGCTGATGGAAGAAGGACAGCGTATCCTCGATCTTCGCCGACTTGTGCGGTTTCTTCGAGATCTGTGCATGAGCCACGACCCATTCATCGAATGCCAAGTCACACCTCCTCTTCCCCAGTCCGGCGCGTGACGATCCGCGATCGCCCAACATCGCCGCGCGACGTCGCGGTTCTGATCTACCCCCAGGTCGGCTACCTTGACTTCTACTTCGATCTTAGGCCACTTTCGCCAGCATCCGTTGGGCCACGCGGATCTCGATCAAGGCGCCCGCCGATCCGGGATGAGTCGTGGGCACAACACAGCTCGCACGGATTTGACAGCCGTTGGATTTGATCTAGCGTTGAATGTCACGGCGAAGATGTCACCGCAGGGGGACTGATCCTCAGCCAGGTCAGCGGGAACGCCGCCGCCCCCCTTCATCCGGAACGGTCGAAACCGCGGCCGATCGCGGTTCGGTCCGGACGGACGTTCCTTTCCTCGGTCTGGCAGCTCTTGTCGAGGAACCACCGCGGTCGATGTCGCCGAACAGAAGCACGTTCCCATGTTGTACGACTACCTGGATTCGAACCAAAGAAAAAGAGGGCCGAACACCATGCAGAGATTTGCGTCGAGAATGCGTACCCGTCGAGGGTTCACCCTCGTCGAACTGGCCGTTGTGATCGTGATCATCGGCATTCTGGCCGCCTTCGGCGTGCCGAAATTCCTCGCGTCGGTGGAGAAGTCCAAGGCGGCCGAGGCCTTCAATTACTGGTCGACCGTGCAAGCGGCCCAAGAGCGGTACATCGCCCAGAACGGCGTGTACTGGCAATCCACCAACTCCGATGCCCTCGACATCGTCCTGCCGATCCTGCAGTATTTCACGGCGCCCACCATCACTGCGACACCGGGGACTTCGGGCAGTCCGACGTGGTCGGGGACACTGACCCGCAACGTCTCGAGCTCGAGCTACGGAGCCTATACGGTCGCCTGGAACCAGAATGGGTTTGATGCGACCAACTCGACCATCCCGCAAACGATCAGCCCGGTGACGGGTGACGCTGGTTCGGGAAGCTGATCTGGGCTTCCCGTGACGCGGGGCGGCGACATGCCCTGTCATCGGAATTTTTTGTGGTCCTGACCACGATGCGGGCGACCCCTTCCGGTCGCCCGCGGCAGTTTCCCGCTCCGGCCTGACCACCGGCATTGCCCTCGATCAGGAATCGACGGAGTCGGATCCGGTTGCATTGAACGGCAAGTCCCACGTCCTCTCCCCGAGTCTCACGCGTACCGATCCGCGATTCGGTCCCGATCATCGCGGCGCGACGGCGCGGTCCCGGTCTACTCAGGATCGGCCACCTCGAGTTCGATCCGGCGCCGCTCGCAGCCGCGTCCGTGCGGCCGAGTCGATCGCGATCAACGCCTCTGTCCTTCCGGCGTAAATCGTGGGTCCAAGATACCTCGCACGGATTTGACACTCCC
>JBKQHM010000686.1:0-45784 GCA_052148775.1 Isosphaeraceae bacterium
GTCCGCAGGCCCACGCAGGGACTGATGCAGGCGTGCACCCGCGGTCAACGCCGGGCCTAGAGAACGTCCGTCCATAGCGTCAAAAACCTCCTTTCGTCAATTCCCACATGGCCCACTTCGTTTCGTCACATTCGTGTGTTCTTCGGGCTTCGATCTGCATCGGACCTACGGCTCTCTTCGCTCGCTTGCGCACCCCGAACGCCCCCAGGATGATCCTGATATTCAGAATATAGAAACTCTTGAGAGATCTGCGTACGAGGGCTCGGGAAAATCCCGAGCTGGGTCCGTCGATCGATCACGAGAGTTCATGGTGTGCCGGGTTACGCGGTCGGGGGCAGTCGAGGGATCTCCTGAAAGGATATCCATCAGGAGGATTCGTCCCATCGCTATGCGGTCGATGCGAGCCGGGCGTCTTAGCTAATCGGGATTGGTCCATATAATCCCGTCATTCTCGTTGAAAAAGCCCGGTGCGTCGTTGATAATCAACTCGACGGCCTGGATTATACGCCCACGCAGGCGTAAAGAAAGACGCCCGTTGGGGCGTCTAATCAATGGTTAGGCCGCAACCGCCTTTGTCATAAGACTTTATGGCGGATGGCGCTTCGATAGGAGGCGGCTTGTCGCGTTGTGGTCGGGAAGTCGCTCCCCCGGTCTGAGCGAGCGACAGAGCCGGCGAACCCACCCCATCGTCGGCCGACCTGGAAGGGGTTCAGCATCGATGGCGGTTGCGGCCTAACGGGGAGTTCAGCGGCCCGTCGTTAGTTAACGGGTGACGAGCGAGGCTTTCCCTGCGGTCGTCGGGCGGTCGCGGCCTAACCAGCGGACCGTTGCAGCGGCCAGCCGCGTCAGCCACCGTGGGCCAGAGGGGCTTCACTGGGCTGGCCGCTGAACTCCCCGTTAGCCGGTGGAGGCAGTCCGATGAGCGTCCATGACTTGACCAACCTCCTCCGCCTTGACCTCAGCCGCGAGGAGCTTATTCTCGTTAGCAACGCCCTCAATGAGGTCTGCAACGGCATCGACTTTACCGACGACGAGTTCCACACGCGGATTGGTGGCTCACGTGAGAAGGCGCTGAGAGTGCTTCGGCGGATTGCTGCAACCTTGGGCGGCGATTGGGTCTAGAGCGCCTCTCAGTTGCATTGCGCACGACGGCGCCATCGGCTCGATACAAGCCCGAAGCGCCCGCGAGTGCATCGAAGCTCCTGCCCGGGATTCACTCGCTGGCGCTTCGGGCTCGTAGGCGCAATGCAACCGAGAGGCACTCTAACAATGCGATGCAGCGGCCCCGCCGCGCGTGGCCGCTGATCTTGGGCGTTGCTGGCGGCGCCCGCATCGGCGTGGTATGATGCCACCATGAAGCGAAGAGTTTACATCGAGACGACCATCCCCAGCTACCTGACCGCGTGGCCGAGCCGCGATCTGGTCCGTGCGGCCCACCAACAGATCACTCGCGAGTGGTGGACGAATCGGAGCGTGTTCGAGCTGTACTCATCGCGACTGGTGGTGCAAGAGTGCCAAGCGGGAGACCCGCAGGCGGCGGCCGATCGACTGGCGGCGCTGGCCGGAGTTCCGCTCTTGGAACAGTTGCCGGAGGCGGCGTCCTTGGCCGATGCGCTCTTGCGAGGAGTGCCCCTGCCGGAGCGAGCGGCGGCGGATGCCCTTCACATCGCCATCGCGGCGGTTCACGGCGTCGATTACCTGCTGACCTGGAACTGTACCCACATCGCCAACGTGACGCTACGGTCACAGATCGAGGCGGTATGCCGTGCGGCGGGGTACGAGCCGCCGCTGATCTGCACGCCGGAGGAGTTGCCGGCCGGGGGGCGGACCGATGAATGAGGACAGCGTGATCCGAGAAGTGCGGGCGGCGCGCGATGCTTATGCGCAGTCGCATGGGTATGATGTTCGGGCGATGGTGGCCGATCTGCGGGAGCGAGACGATCGCGGTGATTGGCCGGTCGTGCGGTTGGTCCCTCGTCGTTCGACCGCGCTTGATGACTCGCGTTCCGAGCCTAACGAGGCGATGCAGCGGACCCGCCTGGCGGCGGGCCGCTGATCTTGGGCGTTAGCCGGCCCCGGTCTCGGCGGGTGCCAATCGGATTCGTCCCGATGAGGAGTCTTCCGGTACCGCGTCCGGGTCATGTAGGCTGGCGAGTGAGGCGATCCCAAAGCCGGGCGGTTCGCGCGGCGGACCGTCTAACCATAAAGGATTGGAGTCCGCGAAGCCGGACCTCCAATCCCTGTTCAAGAAGCCCGTGGCGCGACCCCACCACTGCCCACATGGGTAACGCTTCCGCACAGCTTCGCTCGGTGACGGCTCAGACCGACCGACATCGGCTCTGACGCGACCTCGCCACGGGCGTCGCGTCGTTCGATGAGCTGTCGCAAGCGGTGGTCGCGACGACGAGGACCGCCCCGGGAGCGTCCGTAACCGGCCTCAATCCCGACCCGGCGCGCACCCCGATCGGGCCGCGGCTTCGCCGCGGACTGCGACAGGGGCTCGGGCTCGGATCCGCGGCTCTCATCAGGCTAACTCGTGTCGAAGACCGCCGGCAACGCGGCCGGCACGAAACCCAGCCGCACCAGCGCACCGCCGCACACCAGGCACCCCGGTGACGGGGCCGGAGCCGACGGCCCCTCGGCCCGACGCGCCCGCAGCGCGTACGTCAACCCGGCCCACAACGCGATCAACCACCGCACCAGCTCCAGCCCCACGGCGCTGGCCGGGCTCAGGAACCCGTAATGCCGCACCTTCGGCAACCCCGACGGCAGCACGTGCTGCAAGAACCGACGGAGGAACTCCGTCGCGTCCAGCGTCATCTTCCGACGCCGCTGCGACCCCACGCGGCGATACGTGAAGGTCACCCGACCATCGTCGCACGAGACGATCCGATGGTCGCCGATGGCCACCCGGAAGACGTACGGCGCCAGGTACCGCAACGACTCCCGGCCGTCGCCGGCCGGCTGGCAGTGCACCACCCAGTCCTGGTCCCAGACCGACGGGGCGACCTGCTCCAGCAGGCCCGCGCGCTCCAGCAGGTCGCGGAACTTGGCGCGGTAGAGGATCGACAGCGCCTTGACCGGCACCAGGAAGTCGGCGCGCGACGCCAGCCAGCGATCGCCGTCGCGGCTGAGCCCGCCACCGGGCACGATGTAGTGGACATGGGGATGATATTCCAGCGTCCGGCCCCAGGTGTGCAGGACGCCGAAGAATCCCAGCCGGTCCGTGCCGATGAACTTCGGATCCGATGCCAGGGTGCGCAGTGCCTCGCTCGAGGCCTGGAACAGCGCCGCGTAGACCACCCGCTGATGACCGCGCGCGACGTCGCGCAACCCCGCCGGCAGGGTGAAAGTGACCAGGAAGTAGGGGCACGGCAGCAGGCGCTCGGTCTGATCGGCGAGCCAGGCCTCGGCCTTGTCGCGCTGGCAACTCGGACAATGCCGGTTGCCGCACGATCGGCCCATGGCATGAGTCCGCCCACAGTCCTCGCAGCGGTAGAGCACCGTCCCCAGCTCGCCGGTCCGGCAGGCCGCGATGTCACGTAGCACCTTCTGGTGCGCCGCGGGCATGGTGGCCCCGAACCGCTCGAGATAGGCCGGGCCATACCGCCGCACCACCTCGGCGACGGTGGGCATGGCTCAGAACTCCATCAGGGCGTCGATGCGTTCGCGGGCCTGTTCCTGGCTGACGCTGGTCAGGTGGAGGTAGACCATCGTGGTCTGCAACGAGCTGTGGCCGAGGTACTGCTGGATCAGCCGGAGGTTGACGCCCGCCTCGAGCAGGTGCGTGGCGTAACTATGTCTCAGGGTGTGGATCGAGACGTCCTTGCGCCAGCCCAGGTCGCGGACGACGCGGCGCAAGGCCCCCTGGACGCTGGAGCGCTCCATGGGGCCGACGGCGCGCGCGGCCTGTCGATGATCGCGGCCGGTGGCGGGGAACAACCAGGTCCGATGGCGATGGGTGGCCCAGTATTCGCGGAGCGAGGCGAGCGTGCGCGGCGGCAGTGGGACGAAGCGGTCCTTGGCCCCCTTGCCGCGATGGACGTGGACCATCATCCGCGCGCTATCGATGTCGCCGACCTGGAGATGAAGCCCCTCGCCGAGCCGGAGTCCGAGCGAGTAGACGGTCTGGAAGTAGGTACGGTTGTGGGGCGTGCGGACGGCGGCGATGAGGCGACGGACCTCGTCGACGGAGAGGACGTCGGGGAGCCGCTTCTCCCTGGGGACGCGGAGTCGTTTCAGGGTCGGCCAATCGCGTGGGATGGTGTGAGAAGAGAAGAACTTGATGCCGCTGTAGGCGATGCCGAGGGAAGCGGCGGCGAAGTTGCGGTCGTTCTTGAGGTGGAGGAAGTAGTCGCGGAGTTGGGTTTCGGTGAGGCGGTCGGGCGGGGTGTGGAAGTGGTCGGCGAGTTGTCGGACGGCGCGGAGGTAGGCCTCCTGAGTGCGCGAGGAGAGACCGGCGAGCTGGAGGTCCTGGGTCATGCGCTGACGGAGCGACGAGGTCATGTCGAGGTCCTCTGGCAAGGAGTGAGGAGATCACCACTGCCAGGAACCATGGCCTACGGCTGCGTCGCGTGCCAGGGATCGATGAGTCGGTGGGAATGCCGATGACCGATGAAGACGGGCGCGGTACACTGGACGCCGTCGGAAGTACCTGCCGCGAAGCGGCTTACTTGAACCAACGGTTCCAGCGGACCCGCTGCGCGGGCCGCTGATCTTGGGCGTTAGACGGCTTCGGTGTCGATGGGATGCAAGGCGCAACCGGCCGACTGCGTAACCTTCCGACGCGGCGCCCGGTGTCGTGGCTGGCGGGTGATGCGATCCGGTTTCTAGGCCGACCGGTGAACCGATCCTTGTGGTCTACCACCTCGCATCAGTAAACCCCTGCGGAGGCCGCAGCGCACCTCGCCAGGATTCCGTCTCGGGCCGCGAAGGTCCCCACCTTCTTGGTCTGCGCGGGGGTGGACACTCTTCGAGGTGAATGTATCACATCGAGACATTCCTCATAATGGCGATTCGTACAGTTGGGGGCCTGGGGATCAATCAACTCACCCCTCGCCGGCATGGTCAAGCTCCGCCGTCCGGGTCCCATGAGAACCTTCGGCCCGTCAAGAATGAGCGAGAGGTTCCATGGCCGACGAAACACGAACTCGCGTCTTGCTCCTTCGCCACGCCGCGCCGGCCGCGCCGCATCTCCTCCACGGCGCCGCATCCGATATCGGTCTGAGAGAGCGGGGACGTCAACAGGCCGAGGCAATCGGTCCAATTCTAGCGATGGAGCGCCCCGTCGTCGTCATCAGCTCCGCGATGCGTCGCGCCGTCGAGACCGACGAACCGATCTCGAGGGCGTGTGGCGTCGAGTTGCTCGTCGAGCCTGATCTTCACGAGAGGCGGATCGGCGGACTTTGCGGTCGACCCTACAAGGCAGGCGAGATCGGTTTTTCGACCGAGAGAGCTGAATCGTTCGATTCGGTCCGTTGTCGAGTGATGCAGGTCTGGCGTGATCTTGCTTGCCGGTTCGATGGCGAAACATACGTGGTCGTCGCTCAAGGAGCCTGATCAAAGGGCTTCTCCTGAGCCTCAATCCCGGAGGATCCGCCTGGGATGAGTTCCGCTATCCGAATCTGGGCATCACCGAAGTGGTCAATAGTCGGAGTGAGTGGAGCCGCCGGTGATCGGTTACGCTTCTGCCGTCTCTTGTCGGACCGCGGCGGAAGACGGCGGGGCCGATTCCCACCACGCCGGCCACAAGTGTCCGACCAGCCAGGCGAGCCGTTTCGGCATCGATCGCGGCCAGATCCCGGCTTTCTTCAGGCTGATCGTCATGGCGATCAGGAAGCAGACCATCCCCCAGGCGATCTGGTCCAGGCCGACGACGACCTTACGGAGCTGGGCGTAGGTTTCGCCGCCGGAATGCATCATCCAGCCGGTCGCGCTGACCGCTCCGCTACCGAGGTATAGCCGGTCGTGGAGCCGGTAACCGTATGACCAGGCCAATGCGGCGATCAGCAGCGGATACCAGGTGACCAGCCCCGGTGGCATCGAGGGCCAGATGAAGGGGTGTCCTGTCGACGCGTCCAGTCCGAGCACGAGCAAGGCCAGCGCACCCGAGCGGCGGGCCAGCCGGCCCACGCCGTCGTTGAAGAGGACTCCGAGGACCAGCAACGAGGCGACGCCCAGATGGAGGGCGATCGGCCAGAGTTCTGCGGTCGGCCAGATATCGCCGATGCCTCGCGCAATGGCAGCGACCAGGAACCCGGCGGCGAGTGCCGCTCGACGGGAGTTGCGATGCCGCCATGCGGTGGACGCCAGCACCAGGCCCGTCACGCCCATCGGCAAGGCTCGGGGTGAGACCAACCCGTCCAGGTCGATCGTCCTCGGGCCGACCACCGCCAGGCCGGCCAGGGCGATGGCCATCAGGTCCCAGGCCCTCGGTACGTGCCTCGAGATCGCGTACGCCACGAACAGCGTGGTTGCGAGCAGAGTGATATGGGCCGGCGAGCCGCCGAGGGTCCGGATGAACAGCTCCAGGAAGGCGCGGTAGACCGGATCGTCAGCCTGTCCGGCCATCGCCAGGAAGACCAGGCCAAGCGGCAGGGCGGATGCGGCGGTCATGATTCTTCGCCGGCCCGAGATGATCCCGATCTCGAGCCAGACCAGGCTCACCGCCAGGCCGATCGGTACCAGGAAGTATGGCCCGAAGATCGTGCGGTGTCCTTCCACATAGTGGAACGAGACGCAAAGCGACATGCTACGGACGCAGAGTCCGCCGACCAGCACGAAGAAGAGGGCCCAAGGATACATCGGCCATCGCCAGGGACTGCCGTTCTTCTCGAGAAAGGCCCGCCCGCGCCGGGCCGCGGGGACCAGCGTCGTGATGGCGAGTGCCGCCATCGGCGAGAACCCGAACAAGGCCCATTGCAACGTCGGATTCTCCGGGTCGCCCAGGAGCGGGATCAGCGCGACCGGATAGAGGAACACCAGGCCCAGGATCGCGTAATAGGCCAGGCGATACCAGCCGGGCAGGCGGAGATGGATCGTATTTAGGACGACCTCGGTAACCACGACCGCGAACAGGAACCCAGCGACGTAGCCCAGCGCGCCCTTGCTCGCGTTCGCCGCCATGTTGTCGTCGCAGCTCATCGCGATGGCCAGGAACATCATGACGACCAGGACCAGCAGGCTACGCAGGTCGTCCCAGAGCCGTCCGACCCGGATCAGCAGGCAGGCCGTCGTTGCGAGGAGCAGCGTGTAACCGGCCAGGCTCATCGTCAAGGCCCAGGACTGCGCGGCCGGTCCGCCGGGGCCGAACGACATCCTCAACCCGACGAAGACCAGGTCCGCGCTGAGGATATAGAAGGGATTGCTCGTGTAGAGGAAGCGGACCAAACCCTTCGCCGGCCGGGCTAGCACGCCGCCCCTCGGTCGGCTCGGGATCTTTCGCCGTTCATCTGTCGGCGACGCCACCGTGCCAGGCTCGCCGGACCCCTGACGAGGAACGCCCGAAGCATCCATGGTCCGCTCCCTCAGCGATCATCTCGTGATGATGTCATGTCCACGATGTGTCAACCGTCACGCTGCCCCGATGGAGTCGGCCCGACGTTCGAGAAAGGATCGGGCCGGGGGACGAGGTCTACAACCATTATGACGACCTGGGACAATTGTCGCAAGCCCCGGGGATCGGGGTATGGGATGTGGCGGGAAACGTAGCGCAGAGAGGCTGAGGGGCTACCTGGAATCGAGCATTTGCTGGCGATAGGTCTCGTAGAACCGCCTGTGCAGCTCCTTCGGCGGGATTTTCTCGTGGGGATAGGTCAACTGGCTCGGGCACTCCCAGGCGATCGAGATCCCGAGGGATTCGAACCAGGCCCGGAGTTCATCGAAGCCCTTGCGGCCGTAGGTTTTCTCCAGGATCGCCTCGGCCAGGGTTGAGGAGATGCACAGGTGGAACTGGCCTTCGTCATCGCGGACGACGAGCGGGGATCTGGCGACCTTGCGGCGGCCCGGCCCGCGCCAGTAGCCGAAGAATTGCTCGTTCTGCCCAGCCGCGACGAACGCGATGTATCCGCAGACCTCCTGGATCGCCCGGACGTTCGCCATGATGTCCGGATTGCTGCGATCGGCATCGGTCAGATAGGTCGTATCCGACCAGGGAGCCCATCCCTCGGCCCACTCCAGGCGGATCCCGGACCGTTCCGCCAATTCGTCGCGATGCGGCAGGAGGATCTTCAGGTCGTCCGGTACGGGTTCTCCGTCGAGCCGGTTCCTGGAAAACTGCGCGAGAATCTCGGTCGAGCTCATGAACGCGGCCTCCGCCGTCTCCTCATCGCTTTCGCCGTCCGGGAGGGAGGGATCGGTGGCGAAGCGAACCGCCGATCGTTGCGACACACGTTCGTCGGTCGCAATTGTACATGATCCCTTCGTGGAACCGAACAAGGAACCCGTCACGCGACCAAGAATTCGCTCCGGTCGTCGATCGGGCGATGGATCATCGAGCCCGGTCTTCCTCAGGGCGAAGGGGAAGACACCGGGTCGTCGAGCAACGGATCTGGCGGGATATCGTCCGGTTCATGGCCGATGAGTTGCAAGAAGGCGCGCAATCGTTCCAGGGTGTCCTTGGGGGACATGTTCATAGGCTTCTTTTCCTCCCGCCTGCCATGGGCAACCCAATTCCGATTCCGCCGAACTTGATTGACAACCTCGATCAGGTTGTGGTCGAGTTTCTTGAAGAGGTCGAGGACATTACTGTAAAAGCTGCCCTCCTCGATGCCCTCTCTCATACGGTCCGCGACCTTTTTCAGAGCAGATGTCTGAGCCCGGAGACCTCCCCTTCCACGTCTTTCCAGACATGGTCCCGCACCATCGCCTCGAACACCGAGAAGAACACGAAGATGGCGATATCGTCGAACTCGGCTAGAACGGCATCCGCGTCGCTTTGCACCTCCACTCCCTCGAGCGAACGGAAATGGTCGTCCCTCTCCATCTCCTTCCAGGGGAGTTCATTCCAGTAGCGACCGCCCAGACGACTCATGAGTTGCAAGAGTCGACGGTTCTTGGCATACCAATCCCATGCCTCATCGAGGGTCTTCATGCGAACAGGCTCAACAGCGCCGAGTCGAATGCTTCTCGAGTTAATGGGTAGAGCCCGTAGGTTTTCTCGTCGAGGATGTACCATTCGTCGGCACCGTTGCTGGCCAGAAGTCGGTAAATCTTACACGAGTAGGGTGGTCCTACGAGGTCGACTCGACCGCCCCATGAACCCTCTCGGGGTTTATTCATCGGTCCCATGACGTCGCATGCCACGGGCTGGACCACAACACTCCGGCTTCCCAACCAGATGAACAGTAGGTTGACGGAATATTTTCCGATGGATTCCTCAGTCCGTTCGAGCCGCCTTGTCTCGAGCTTCAAAATCCCCTCGAGATCCGATTCCCTGAGCCATGAGGTCATCTGGGAGATCAGAGCGTCGACCGATGAGATCCAGCTTGTCTTCTTCGCCTCCTTGGCGGCCTCCTGCGCTCGTATCCGCGGGGCTTGCTCTCGGAGGAATTCCTGGAACGTTTTCATTGGGAATCTCCTTTCGAGGGGGATGTCGAATTCTATCTCACTTCCTTTGCAGCGTCCATGTGGCCCGCGTCGCGAGCTGATCTTCCCCGGCAAGACGACCCGACGGGCGCTCGATACGAGCGAGAAGTCTGCTCGCCCCTTCGAGAATTTTCGAAGAAAATGCTTTCGGAGATGGGCAGAAAGTCGGATAGACTGAGATTCTGTCGCTCGATTGGGAATGTCCTCCCCTCCCGGACATGCATACCCGACATGAACACGCACGCGATCCGAAAACTGCGGGAAAAGCTCGCCGACGGCCAGGCCGTGTACGGGCTCTGGGTGACGCTCGAATCGGCGAGCGTGACCGAGATGGCGGCGGCGCTCGGCCTGGACTGGGTCGTGATCGACGCCGAGCACGGGCAACTCGACTGGAAAGACATCGTTGAGCACCTCCGGGCCGCCGTGCGGAGCCAGACCGTCGCGCTGGTCCGCCTGGCCGGCCTTGACCGTGGCCTCATCAAGCGGGCGCTGGATATCGGGGCGGATGGGGTTGTCATCCCCTGGGTGGAGACCGAGGACGAACTGCGTCAGGCCGTCGCCTTCTCCCGGTATCCGCCGGAAGGTTGCCGGGGCATCGGGGCCGAACGCGCCACGGGTTGGGGGGAATGCCTGGCCGAACACACGGCCGAGGCGAACGATCACGTCCTCGTCATCCCGATCATCGAGACCGTCCGCACGGCCGATTCGGTGTCGAGCATGTGCCGGGTCGACGGCGTGGACATCTTCTTCTTCGGACCGGCCGATTTCTCCGCCACCGCGGGCTTTCGCGGACAGTGGGAAGGGCCGGGCGTGGCCGAGAAGATCCTCGAGCTGAAGGACACGATCCGCCGGGCTGGCAAGCACTGCGGGGTCGTGGCGACCGGCAAGGCGAACCTGGCCGATCGCTTCGAGCAGGGGTTCCGGATGCTCGCCCTGGGCATCGATGGACCCCTCCTGCTCCGTTCGCTTCATGAGTCCCTGGCCGCAGTCGACCGCGACCGGAAGATCCGGTCCGGTTTCCGCGTCGAAGACAATGCGGGACTGACTCCCGCTTCCCCGCGAGCGACGGGAGGTCGCGATGACTGACACACCGAGGCGATTCCGCGTCGCCCTGACCGGCGACTTCTTCGCGCCCGACGGGTCGACGAAATATCCCGACATCGGCCTCTCGGTCTTCGAGGGTCAGGCGCAACTCGAATGGGCCAGGTTCCGGGAACACCGCGCCGTCATCGGGGCCGACCAGGTCGAAGGTGCCAACGGCGTCATCGTGCTGACGCCGTCGGTGACGGCCCAGAGCGTTGCTCAAGGCGGGGATCTGCTGGCGATCGGCCGGTTCGGCGTCGGGTACGATGCCGTCGACGTGCCGGCGTGTACCGAGGCCGACGTGGTTGTCTTCATCACCGCCGGGGCCGTCGACCGGTCGGTGGCCGAGGCGACCGTCGGCTGGATGATCGCGCTGACCCATCATTTCCGGATGAAAGACATCCTGGTGCGCACCGGCCGGTGGGACGATCGTTCAAAATACATGGGCCGCGAGCTGCGCGACCGGACGTTTGGGGCGGTCGGGATGGGGGGCATCGGCCGGGGCGCCGTGGAACTCCTCAGCGGGTTCGGCATGAAGACGGCGATCGCCTATGATCCCTACCTCGATCCGCGGGTCATCGAGGGCCTGCGAGTGCGGCTCGTCGGCCTTGACGAGCTGATGTCCGAGGCCGATTTCGTGTCGATCCATTGCCCGCTCACCGAACAGACCCGCGGCCTGATCGGGAAACGTGAGCTTGCGATGATGAAACCGGATGCGTATCTGATCAACACGGCGCGGGGGGGGATCGTGGACGAGGATGCGCTGTACGACGTCCTGGCCGATTTCCGGATCGCCGGCGCGGCCCTCGATTGCTTCGCGGAGGAGCCGGTCATCCGTCCGCATCGATTCGGTGCGCTGGACAACGTGTTGCTCGCGCCCCACTGCATCGCCTGGACCGACGAACTTTTCCGCGACATCGGCCGGTCGGTCTGCCAGGGGATGCTCGACCTCTCGCTCGGCAAACGGCCGCGCGGGGTGGTCAACCCGCAGGTCTTCGACCGCCCCGGCTTCCGGGAAAAATGGGCCCGGATCAGGAGCTGACCTCATGAACCATCGACTCACCGGGCAGACCGCCTGGATCAGCGGGGCCGCCTCGGGCATCGGCGCGGCCACGGCTCTCCTGTTCGCCGAGGAGGGGGCGAATGTCGCGCTGATCGACGTCAACGTCCATCAGGGGGGGATCGCGCGTGCGATGGCCGCCGAACGCGGCGACCGCGATCGGACGATCTTCATCGAGGCCGACGTGTCGGTGGAGGATGCGGTCCGCGCGTCGATGGCGGAGGCGGTCGCGCGATTCGGCGGCCTGGACATCATCGTCAACTGCGCCGGGCTCGTGCACATCAAGCCCTTGCACGAGTATCATGAGGCCGAATGGGACCGGCTCATGGGGGTCAACCTCAAGGGGATCTTCTTCTCAGTGAAGCATGGCCTGCAATACCTGAGGCGCAAGCCGAGGAGCTACGTGGTGAATGTCGGGTCGATCAGCAGCTTCGTCGGCCAGGCCGCGACGCCGGCCTACACGGCCTCGAAGTCGGCCGTGCTCGGGCTGTCGCGGTCGATCGCGCTCGACTACGCGTCGGTCGGCCTCCGGTGCAACTGCGTCTGCCCGGGGATCACCGATACGCCGATGTTGCGCGAGCACCTGGACCGGACGCCGGACCCCGAGGCGACCCTGGCCGAACGCCTGCGGCGCGTGCCCATGCGGGTGCCCCTGTCGCCCCGGGCCATTGCGAAGGCGATCCTCTACCTGAGCTGCGAAGACTCGGCCGGGGTGACAGGGACCTCGCTGGTCGTCGACGGCGGTTATCTCGCCGCCGCCGAGTGGGACGCCGGCTGATCGGATTCTGGAGGCTCCGGGATGACAACGAGACTGGCCTGTGCGGACTTCACGTTCCCCCTGCTCCCCCACGACGGGTCGCTGGACCTGATCGCCATGCTGGGGTTCGAGGGGGTCGACATCGGCCTGTTCGAAGGCCGGTCCCACCTCTGGCCCTCGCGCGTCTTCGCGGACCTGAAACGGTCGGCGCGCGAGCTGGCCGGCAAGCTCGGCGACCGCGGGCTGGCGCTCGCCGACGTCTTCCTCCAGACGGCGCCCGATTTCATCTCGATCGCCCCGAACCATCCCGATGCCGAGGTCCGTCGGCGGGCGCGCGACCGGTTCTCGAGGACGGTCGATTTCGCGCTCGCATGCGGTTGCCGACACGTCACGGCCCTGCCGGGCGTGCACTTCGAAGGAGTGCCCGAATCCGAGTCGAGCGGGTGCTGTCATGACGAACTGGCCTGGCGGTGCGAGACGGCCGGCGAGCAAGGGGTCTGCTTCTCGGTCGAAGCCCATGTCGGCTCGATCGCCCCTACCCCCGAGGCCGCCGCCGCGCTTGTCCGGGCGGTCCCCGGACTGACGCTGACGCTGGACTACACCCACTTTACTCGGAGCGGGATGGCCGATTCCGAGATCGAACCGCTGATCGCCCACGCCAGCCACTTCCACGCCCGGGGCGCGCGGCCTGGCCGGCTCCAGGCGTCGCTAAAGGAGAACGTCATCGACTACGGGCGCGTCCTCGACGTCATGCGGCAGGTCGGCTATTCGGGATACGTCGGCGTCGAGTACGTCTGGATCGACTGGGAGCACTGCAACGAGGTCGACAACCTGTCGGAGACGATCCTGATGCGCGACCTGCTCCGCAATCACCGGACTCTTGATCAAACGGTATGAATACGTTCTCGGGCGCGTAGAACGGAATGCATTCCGTTTTCCTCGAGCCCGGCGAGCGTCATCAGCATTGCCTTCGGTACGACCGAACGGAATGAATTCCGTTCTACGGTAGAAGAGTACCTGTCAAGTGAGGTCGATTCTCATGAACCATCGGCAGTCTCGTACCCTGGCCCTCGCCTTGACGATCCTGTTTGGCCCATCCGGTCTTGCGACGAGCGCGACTCTCAGCGTGGCCGACCTCCGCTGCGAATACCTGGTCAACCCGCTGGGCATCGACGCCCGTGCCCCTCGCCTGAGCTGGAAGCTGCTGTCGCTCCAGCCTGGATTGAGGGCGCTGGCGCAATCCGGCTACCAGGTTCTCGTCGCGCCATCGGAAGCCTTGTTGCTGGAAGACAAGGGAACCCTCTGGGATTCCGGCAAGGTCGCGTCGAGCCAGTCGCTGCACGTGGCGTACGGGGGCAAGCCGCTGGCGTCTCACCACGTCTGCTGGTGGAAGGTGCGCGTCTGGGATCAGGATGGGAACGTCTCCGCCTGGAGCGCACCTGCGCGATGGACCATGGGTCTGCTCAATCCCGGCGATTGGAAGGCCAAATGGATCGGCCGGGACTCCGGCGAGGAAAGCGATGAACTGGTCACCGCACTGAAGGACGCCGCCTGGATCTGGTATCCGGGAGGGAAGTCGACCGTCGGCGCTCCGATCGGTACCCGGTACTTCCGCAGGTCGTTCCGCGTGCCCGAAGGCCGGCGGATTCGCAAGGCGTTCTTGCTCGCGACGGCCGACGATTCATTTGTCGCCCTCGTCAATGGCCGGTCGGTCGGCGGCGGCCAGAGCTGGGCCGAGGTCAAGCAACTCGACGTGACCGGGCCGCTCCGGCCGGGGATCAACGTGCTCGCGGTCGCCGCCACGAATTCGCCGTCCACGACCGTCACGCCGGACAAGAACCCCGCCGGATTGATCGCGATCCTCAAGGTCGAATTCGAAGACGGCGAGCCGCTCCTGGTCTCGACCGACGCACGATGGCGAACCACGGATGAGTCGGTGGCGAAGTGGGATCAACCGGGATTCGATGATGCCGGCTGGAAGGAGGCGCAGATTTCGGGAGCGTCCGGGACGGCCCCCTGGGGCCAGCTCGCCGGTCCCGACCACCGCCGCCTGCCGTCGCGGATGCTGCGCCGCGAGTTCCGGGTCGCCGAAGGACTCCGACGGGCCACCGCCTACGTCTGCGGCCTCGGCTTCTTCGACCTCCAACTGAACGGCCGGCCCATTGGCGATTCGCTCATGAATCCGGCACTCACCGGCTACGACCGACGCGCCTGCTACGTCACGTTCGACGTGACCCCTGAGCTACGTCGGGGGGCCAACGCCGTCGGCGTCGTCCTGGGCAACGGCCGGTATTTCGCACCCCGGCGCAGGGTGCCCGTCCCGATGCGGACTTACGGATACCCCAAGTTACTCCTCCAGATCCGACTGGAATACGCCGACGGCTCGGTGGAGGACGTGGTGTCCGACACAGACTGGCGGATGACCGACAACGGCCCGATCCGATCCAACAACGAATACGACGGCGAGGAATACGACGCCCGCCGCGAGATGCCGGGCTGGTCGCTCCCCGGGTTCGACGAGACCCGATGGCCCCGCGCGACCGTCGTCGAGGCGCCGGGCGGGACCCTCGAAGCCCAGATGATCGAGCCGATCCGCGTGTGCGAGGTCCTCAAGCCGGTCGGCCTGACCAACCCCAAACCGGGCGTCTTCTTGGTCGACTTCGGCCAGTCATACTATGGCACGGTGCGACTCAAGGTCTCCGGGCCAGCGGGGACGGAGGTCCGGATCCACACGTCTTTCAACGTCACGCCCGACGGCCTTCTCAACGCCGGAAACGACCGCAGCGCGATCAACACCGACGTCTACACGCTCAAGGGCCAGGGGCTCGAAGTCTGGAGTCCGCGGTTCAAGGGAAACGCCACGCGCTATGCCCAGGTCGAAGGGTTCCCGGGCACGCCCACGGCCGACAACTTCGAAGGCCTGGTTACCCACACCGACATGGAGCCCGTGGGTCAGTTCCGTTGCTCCAACCCGCTGATCAACCGGATCTACGAGAACGCGCGCTGGGGCACCCGGATGCAGAACCGGAGCGTGCCCATGGAGCCCGACCGCGACGAGCGGATGCCCTGGTCGGGACACCCGGCCAAGACCTCCGAGAGCGAGGGATACGCCTTCAACGTCGCCAGGTTCTACGACCACTTCCTCCACAACTATCGCGTCCACCAGGCCGACGACGGCAGCCTCCAGGAGATCCTCCCCCCCTACTGGACCTTCAACTCCAAGGACATCATCTGGCCCAGCATCATCACCGTGATCCCCGACTGGTACTACAACTTCTACGGGGATTTACGCCCGCTGGCCGACAACTATGAGTGTATGAAACGGTGGGTCCTCTTCCAGCAGAGGGCCTATCAGAAGGTGGATCACACGATCGACTATTGCAACTATGGAGACTGGGTCGATGGGTCGTGGATCAAGGGCACGCTCGACAAGCGGACGACCTCCCGGCCGTTGATGTCGACCGCCTACTACTACAATAACTGCCGGATCGTCGCGCGTGCCGCGCGGCTGCTGGGTAAGACCGAGGATGCCCGGCAGTTCGCCGACCAGGCCGAAAAAGTGAAAACGGCATTCAACGCCCGGTTCTTCAACGGCAAGACGAACCGATATGAGAGCGAGACTCAGGGCTCGTACGTCTTCCCGCTGGCCTTCGGACTGGTCCCCGAGGAACGTCGGGCCGCGGTCATTGCCAACCTGGTCGACGAGATCCGGGTGAAGCACAAGGGCCATACGTCGGTGGGCCTGGTAGGCATGCAGTGGTTCATGCAGACGCTGACCGACGCCGGCCGCGCGGACGTGGCCTATGGCGTCGCCACCCAGACGACCCGGCCGAGCTGGGGTTACATGGTGTCCAAGGGCGCCACGACGATCTGGGAGCGCTGGGACACCGATATCCAGGACGGGGGCATGAACGGCGAGAGTCAGAAGATCCTCTCCGGCAACCTGGAAGCCTGGATGTACCAGACGCTCGGGGGCATCAACTACGACCCGGAGCATCCCGGGTTCAAGCACATCATCCTCCATCCCCATCCCGTCGGCGACCTGACCTTCGTCGAGGCGTCGCATCGGTCGATGTATGGAAATATTGTCAGTGAATGGAAGAAAGAGGGAGGGGCGTTCCTCTGGACCGTGGCGGTGCCGCCGAACACGACGGCGACCGTCTACGTGCCGGCCAACGACGCCTCGGCCGTGACCGAGGGGAATCAGCCGGCGGGCCAGGCTGTCGGCGTTCGATTCCTGCGGATGGAGGGAGGCGCGTCGGTCTACTCGGTCGGTTCGGGGACGTACGCGTTCCGATCTCTTCTGTAGGCGGCCTTTGTGAGGCCGCGGTTCGGATCGCGGGGTCACAGACCCCGCCTTCAGCAAGAAATGCCGGAAACTGCAGGCCGACAGTTCATAACAAGCTCTCACGGACGCGGGAACCCTCGATGATGACCCCGAAGAATGGCGCGGAGTCGTAGCCTTGGCGGACACCACTTCTCACGGACAGGGGCCCCGGGGTCTGCCGGGCCGAGTCCCTGGCCGGCTTTCCCCGATGGCCGCGATTCTGCTGCCGATCGCGTTCGGACTGGCGGCCGGTTATCTGGACGTCGCGATCATCGTATGGAAGAAATACTTCTGGAACGATTTGAGGAACTATGAAAATGCGAGCGATTTCCCGTGGAGCGTGCCGGTCGGGCACGCGGTCCTCCTGCTGATTCCGGGCGTGCTGCTGGCTGCTGTCGCCCGGCTCCGGCCGCGGCCGATCTCGTTGCAAGCGGCGTGCTGGTTGTTCGCGACGCTGGGGATCTGGTTCGCCCTGCTGCGTATGCCCTTGTACGGGATCGCCAGCCTGATCCTGGCCGCCGGATCGGGCCGATTGATGAGTGGTGTCCTGGTGTCGTGTTATCAGAGGCGGAGGCTGGCCTGGTCCATCTCCGCCGGGCTGCTGGGCCTGCTGGTGATCCTCGCGGCCTTCTCCACGGGCCGGCTGAGGCTGCGCGAGTCCCGTGCCCTGGTCGGGTTGCCGTCGCCGCCTTCGAACGCCCGCAACGTCGTGCTCATCGTGTGGGACACCGTGCGCGCCTCGAACCTCAGCCTCTACGGATATCCCCGCGACACCACCCCCAACCTGCTGCGATGGGCGCGCAAGGGCGTTCGATACACCCTGGCGCTTTCGACGGCGCCCTGGACGTATCCCTCGCATTGCAGCTTCTTCACCGGCAAGTGGCCGTTCCAGGTGGATTCCCAGTCGAAATACGAACTCGACCCCCGAGTCCCGACCCTGGCCGGGTACCTGGCGTCGCGGGGCTATCAGACTGCCGGATTTTCGGCGAACACGACCGTCGCCAGTTACGAGACCGGGCTGGATCGAGGATTCGACCATTTCGAAGATTTCCCGCTGACGCTGCGTTCGTTGTTGAGCCGGACGGTCGCGGGGAGCTGGATCCTCCAGGAGATCCTCTATCGCGGCGACTTCCACGCGGCCAAGTGGATTCGCTTGCAGTCCCGCGACGCCGGCACGATCCATGACGCGTTCCTCGACTGGCTGCGGCATCGGCGACGGGACCGCCCCTTCTTCGCCTACTTGAACGACTTCGACGCCCACGATCCCTACGTGCCCCCGCCGGGAGATTCGGGCCGGTTCGGCATCCGGCCCCGGTCGTCGCAGGACTACCGGTTCCTGCTCGACTATGGAGCAGGCGGTATGAAGCGGATCCAGAACCGTGACGCCCAGATGGCTCGCGACTGCTACGACGATTGCATCGCTTACCTCGACGACCAGCTCGGGCGCCTGCTCGACGAGCTCCAGGGTCAGGGGCTCCTCGAGGACACCATTGTGATCATCACCGCCGACCACGGGGAATCGTTCGGCGATCATGGCATGTTCCTCCATCCCACGAGCCTCTACCTCGACCAGACCCACGTCCCGCTGGTGATCCTCTCCCCGGATGCGCCCGCGGGCCGCGTCGTGGCCGAGCCGGTCAGCCTGCGCGACTTGCCGGCCACGGTCGTCGACCGGTTGGGACTCTCGGCCGGCTCGCCGTTCCCGGGGCGATCGCTGGCGGCTTACTGGTCAGCGACGCCCGGCGAGGCCACATCGGATCACGCGCCGGTCCTCTCCGAGTACACCACCCCGGCTGCGTTCCGGCCCCAGTCTCAGAAGGAGCTCGGCCGCCGCGGAGTCCAGATGTCCCTGGTCGCCGAGGGCCGGCACTATATCCGTGACGGCCTGGGATCCGAGCAGCTCTACGACCTCAAGGGCGACCGGTCCGAGGGCCTGAACCTGATGAACACCCCGGAGGGCCAGCGCGTCGCGGGAGCCTTTCGCCGGATGCTCCTCGATACACTGACGGACAACCCCGGCACGATCGAGCTGGAAAATGCCTACCTGAAGCCGTACCGGCAGTGGCTCAAATACCTGCCCGAAGAAAGGCCCGCGCCGACCCGGCCGAAGTCGGCGACGGGAGAGCCGTCGAGCCATCCGCGTGAATGATCTCGCGGCCTTCGCCAGACCGTCGGAAGTCCAGGACGCGGACCGTTGGAAATTAAGGCTTGACACGGTCCCACAATTGGTTTAGGCTTGAACTATATGAGTGATTCCGAGCATCCTGAACGCTGGTCGTTGCCGGTCCTGAACGAGGACCCCCGTGGCTGGGAGACCCGGGTGGTGACGACCTTGCTGCGTTTCCATACCCGGCTCGAGCGACGCATGGCCGAGGCGCTAGGGGCGCACGGCCTGACGCTGCCCCAGTTCGACGTCCTGGCGACGCTCTGGCATGGCGAGGGGATCACCCAGCAGGAGCTGGCCGAGCATCTGCTGGTCACGAAGGGGAACGTCGTCGGGCTCATCGACCGCGTCAGTGCGGCCGGATGGGTCGAGCGACGCCCCGACCCGGAGGACCGCCGGGCCAATCGGCTCTACCTGACCGAGGCCGGGCGCAAGCTCCTGGCCGAGGCATGGCCCTGCCAGATCGCCCTCGGCCGGAAGGTCTTCGGGACCCTGTCCGAAGGCGAGCTCCGGCTGATGCACGAGCTGCTGGAGCGCCTCGAGGAGACGATTCGGGACTGAGTTTTTTGGGATAAACGTTTAGGAATAAACCGTCTTGATTGGTACTATCTGAGGCGAATGAGACGGCCGACGAGATAGCTTCACGCATCGTCTGCGTACACGTCGGCATGAAAGTCGATCATACTGAGCCGAAGCGTCAGCCTGGGAATGGCGTTGGAACCTCGCTGACGCGTCGGGTTGGTGTGAGATTGACCCAACAAACCTCAAGCGAGCAAGGCGTAAGGGTTCGAGTTCCTCAATGTCGCTGATCACAGGAGGATTCCATGCCAGTCAAAGTCCAGATCATCTTCCACAGCCTGTATTCGCACGTTTACCAACTGGCGGAGGCGATCGCCGAGGGGGCGCGTGAAGTCCCGAACGCGGAGGTCGTGCTGGCGCAGGTCGCCGAGACGCTCCCGCATGAGGTGCTGGAGAAAATGGGCGCCGTGGAGGCGAAGAAGTCGTTCGCCCACGTGCCGGTGGCCGACCCGCAGGCCCTGGCCGGCGCGGACGCCGTGATCCTGGGAACTCCGACGCGGTATGGCCTGCCGAGCGCCTCGATGCAGGCGTTTCTCGACGCGACCGGCGGCCTCTGGATGCAGGGTGCGCTGGTGGGTAAGGTCGGCAGCGCCTTCGCGTCCACGGCGAGCCAGCACGGCGGCCAGGAGACGACCCTCGTCCACCTGCACACGTTCTTCTATCACCAGGGGATGGTGGTCTCGGGCGTCCCCTACGCGGCTCGGGAGTTGATGAACCTGGACGAGATCTCCGGCGGCACGCCCTACGGCGCCACCACGATCGCCGGCCCCAGGGGCGAGCGCACTCCGACGGCCAACGAGCTGGCCATCGCCCGATTCCAGGGGCGGCATGTCGCCGGGATCGCCGCCAAGGTGCGCGGTTGAGTCGAGACGAACCGGGATGCGAGGGCCGGCGGGTGAGCGGGGCCCCGCCGGATCTCTTTCCCGTCCTCCCGTCGAAGACCGTTCAGGCTCGTTCCAGGTTCCTGGGCTGGGCCATGCCCGGGACGGCCGGCGCCTGGTCGAAGAAGGTGTCGCGGTCGCGGGTGATGGCCTGGGGGATGAGCTGGTCGCTGTGGGTCGCGACGCCGGCGTGCTTGCGGATCGCCGTGCCGATCGCCATCACCTCGACGAGCCCCGCGCCCAGCTCGTTGATAAAGATTTTGACGCCGATCACCGCATCGGCCTTCAATTCCTCCGCCTCGAGGCGGATGTGCTCGAGGCAGTTCTCGCGGGCGTCGTAGACCAGTCGCGTGACCTCGTCGATCTCGCCCCGGGCGAACGACTGGAAGAACGCCGAGATGCCGCCGGCGAAGCCCAGGGCGTAGACGCTCGTCCCCAGCAGCAGCCGGAGCGGCGCATAGCCCAGTTGCGTCAGGTTCCAGAGCTCCTCGCCGGTCAGCTCGGAGGTGTACGGCGTCTTCGGATTCCCGAGTACTGGGTTGTACGAACCGGTGCCGACCATGAGCATCTCGCGGACGCCGGGCCCGAACGGGATGATCCGCGTGATGACGTCGACCACGGCGTTGCACCCGCGCTCGGCGGCTTCGGCCTCCAGCCGCTCGAGGGCGAGGTGGCGCGTGTGGTTGTACATGTTCGAGAATTCCTTGACCTCGCCGCGTCGCGCGAAGACCTTCAGGCCGCCCGCGATCCCGCGCGCGATCCCCAACGCGTAGGCGACGTTGCCGATCACGAAGTGCCGGGGCTCGTAGCCCGCGTCGATCTGACAGAACAGGTCCTGTCCGGAGCAAGCCGTCGAGAAGAACATGCCGGGCGTGCCCCGGTTCTTCACCGACGAGCCGATGGCCAGGAACTCCATCAGAGTGCCGAGCATCCTCAACTCCGAGGCGACGCCGGTCAGACCCTGGTCCCCCTCGTCGACCGCCTCTTGCTCCAGGCGGCTGATCGCGGCGTGCCGGCCGTCGACGATGAGCTGGGTGATGCTGCCGATCTCCCCGCCGGAGAGCGTCTTCAGCCCGCTAGTGATCCCCCGGACCAGCCCCAGCGAGTGGACGCTGTTGCCCACCACGATGTTGCCCGGGTCGTAGCCCTTCTGCGCCAGACAGTAGATCTCGTTGCCCGACAGTCCCGTCATCAACATCGTCGTGGACCCCTGGAATCGCGACGGGCCGGGCCTGGAGGACGTCCTCGAGACGCGAGCCCCGTCGGCTGATCAGCCCTGGCCCTGATCGTGGCCGGGAGGACACATTCTGGAATGAGATTCGTCACCGGAGCAACTCTATTATTGGCAAGGACGCGGAGTCCGAAAGCAAGCGGGGAAGAGATGGCAGATTCCCGATTCCAGAGATTGGGAAGCGTACCCGCTGAGATCCGTGCACCGCGACTTTCACAGGGAACGCGCAAGTCGAAAGAATCCCTCGGTGCGGGAATCGGCTCGGGTCGCGTCTTGGGGCGGCTTCCTGCGAGCGGGATCGTAGCAGGTTGTTGGCGCGGGAACCTCTGGCCCTTACGATGACAGTTGCGTCCGAGGGATGGACCGAGATCGGTTGGATCCCCTTGAGCTCGCGGACTCATCGCGTCCGAGGTGACCCTCACGGACCGGGCCGGTAGGCCGGGCGGGCGACCCGCTCGGGCGACCGGCCGTGACGGATCGGGAGTGGACTCGGGAGTCCGTGCGTGCCGTTCTCCTGTTGGATTTGTCCCGTTGGCCTTCGACCAGGATGAGGACAGCACCCGTGCGACGATTATTGATCGATTCGACCTGTCCTCGTGGGGATGGGAGCTCGTCGAGGATCCCGGCCCGTTCGATCGGCGGCCGATGGCTGCCCTGGTTCGTCGTGCTCGTGGGGCTGGCGGCCCCGTCGGGCCTATTCGCCCAGACCGCGAAGGTCGAGGGCGGTGGCGCGAGCCAAGCGAGCGCGTCGGAATCCACGCCGCTTTCCAAGTACATCCCCAAGGACCACTTGCTCGTTTACTTCGAATTCGCGGGGCTCGATGCCCATGCCTCGACCTGGAACAAGACGGCCGCCTACCGGCTGCTCAACGATACGCCCCTGGGCGCGATGCTCGAGACCGTCGCCGGTCAACTCCTGGATAAGGTCCTCACCTACGCACCCAACCACAAAATAACCGGGACCGAGGCCGTTACCCTGATCAAGCACGTGGCACGGCACGGGTTTGCCGCCGGTTTGCAGGTCATTCCGAAGTCGGGTGATGCCCCTGCACCTCCGCAAGTCAACGGAGCGATGGTCTTCCGCGGCGCGTCGAGCAAGGCGATCCGGCCGATCTCGGGCCGCACGCTGGGATGGATGATGGGGTCGCAGGTGAAGCCCCGGATCGAGCGGAGGGACAACCGCACGATGGTGATCGTGCCCATCCCGATCCCGGGCGCGGCCGAAGGACAGGGGCCAGCCTGGGCCTGGTGGGCCGAGAAGGAGTCCGACCTGGTCCTCAGCACGAACTATCCGGCGGGTGTGGATGTCGTCACCGCCGCGCTGGACGGCAAGATCGCCAGCGCCAGCGATCACCCGATTGTCAAGGAACTCTCCAAGCCGGACGGTAATTTCGACCCGGTCACACTGGCCTTCCTCGATGTTGCCAATCTCCCCAAGGCGCCGCCCGGGCCGGCCGAGTTCGTGAACAATGTCGGCTCGGCGTCGGGGATTCAGCGGATCGATTATCGATGGGGTTTCGACGATGATGCGCTGATGTCGATCACCCGCGCGATCGCGCCCAAGCCGCGCAAGCCCATGCTGGCGCTCTTCGACCAGCCGGGGTTCGCCCGGATGGCGCTGCTGCCCATGCCGGAGGGGGTCGACTCGTTCGTGGAGCTATCGATCAGCCCCAGCCAGTTGATGGACACGATCGGCGAATTCGGCCCGGAGATCAAGGGGCATATCGAGGAGTTCGCCGAGACGGTCGACCGGACCGGTAAGATCGATCTCCGGAAAGACCTGCTCGAGCATCTCGGCCCGAGGATGGTCCTCTACGTGGCGCCCGGTCGTTCCGCGGCGGCGGGCAATGAATCGTTCGAGATGAACTGGCTCCAGGGATTCAATCCGGCGAAGGCGTTGGCGAGCCTGACGACGATCCCGAAGATTACCATCGTGGCGGAGGTCGACGACCCGGTCAAGTTCGGCAAGGCGCTCGACGGCGCGATCATCGCCATGAACAACGAGCTGAAGGCCCAGGCGCTGGAGAAGGCCGAGGAGGAGGCCGCCGCGAAACCCAATGAGGAGGCGGGCCGGGGTGGCAATGCCGGCCGTGCACCGGGTGGGAGGGGCGGAGCCCAGGGCAAGCGGGGCTCGCGCCGTCGCGAGGCCGACGCGGTCCACTACCCGAGATTCGAGGCGATGGCCGGCGACATCAGGGCGGATGCGGCGACCAGCAGTGTCAAGGCATTCTTGCTCCGGACGCCCAGTGACTCGGTCATCCGCCTGGGTCCGCCCAACTTCCGACCGGCGATCCGGCTCGAGGGGAAATACCTCGCGATCTCGATCGGTGCCGACTCCGCTGAGGCCGCACTCAAGGCCGTGAAGCAAAAGGACTGGAAGCCTTCGGAGGACGTCCAGCGCGCCTGCGAACGGCTGGCGCCGAAGATCGTAATGCTCGGCGTGATCGATCCGCGCGAAGTCCTGCCGACCTTCCTGGCCAGCTTGCCGGCCTCGCTCCAGACGATGATCAATACCGCGGTCATCGTCCGTCGCCAGATGGCGGGCGGCGCCGGGAACGCGCCGGGGGGCAATCGGCCGGGCGGGCCGATGGGCATGAACCCCGGCGGGCCGGGCGGGCCGGGCGGGCCGGGCGGCCGGGGAGGACGCCGGATGATGATGGGTATGGCGCCTGGCGGAGGCGGCCCTGGCCCTGGAGGCGGTGGCCCTGGCGGTGGTGGCCCTGGCGGTGCCCAGCCGCCCGGCGGGAACAATCCCACCGGGCCCTCCGAGGGGACGATCGAGTTGAAGGTTGACGCCGACAAGCTGCCCCAGGCCGAAGCGATCCGGTCGCGGCTGTTCCTGAGCACCGTCTCGGTCGACGTGTCGGATCAGGAGATCCGGCTGGTGACGCGGAAGGCGTTCCCCAACCTGCTCAACTGGTCGCTCGGGCTGGCGGGGGCCCTGTCGTCGCCGGGCGCGGCGCCCCCACCCCCCGCCGAGAACGCCGGTCAGACGGCCGAGCCTGGCGGTGCTCCCGGACCGGGTCCTGGCGCCCCCGGGGGGATGGCTCCGGGTCGCGGCGGGCGGCGAGGAGGGGCGGGAGGAGGAGGCCCTCGTCGGGGTCCAGGGCCGGGTTGATCGGCCGGATCATGTCGCACCCCGCGGAACGGGAGAAGGTGGGCTCCATCACGATCGTTCGATGGCATCGCGTCGTCCAGCCCGTCTCGATGGCTCCGAGGCGGTCTGGATATGCGACCAGACCATTCTGCCGTCAATTCTGCCGGCCCGATGTCTGGCGGATGTGGCCCGTGGTTGGGTCGCATGAGTCTGGCGGGCCGGAGTCGGTGAGCCAGCTCAGCCGGGCGCATCCGGAAGAGTGTGGGGTTGAGACCCGATTGGCACCGCAAGTGCTGCAAAGCCTTCTGCCCCTTTCCTCGCGGAGGGAAGGGATTTCTTCGGTAAGACTGGGAGTTGCAGTCGAGGCCCGGGTGGAGGGGGCCTCGATGGTTCGTTCGTCAGGCCGGCGACTTCGGCTGGCGTGCTCCCGACCCGAGGGGTTGGACCGTATCCCGGTCGTGCCGTCGGCGATCCTCAGTGGAGGCGATATGATGGAATTCGTGCATGAAGTGACCGCGTTTCTGGAAAACAAGCCGGGACGTCTCGCCAAGATCTGCTCGGCGCTGGCCCAGGAGAAGGTCGACATCCGGGCGCTTTCCGTCATGGAAACGGAGGGCCCGAGCGTCCTGAGGTTCATCACGTCCGACCTGGAATTGACCAAGTCCGTCCTGACCTCGCTGGGGACGGAGTTCCGGATCACCGAGGTGCTGGCCTTGCAGATGGAGAACCGGACGGGGTCGCTGGCCAAGGTGCTGGAGCGGCTCGCGGAGGAACACATCAACGTGGAGTATGCTTACACCTCGACGATGTCGTCGCCCGGTAAGGCGCTGGGGGTCTTTCACACGTCCAACCCCAAGCGGGCGGCCCAGATCTTGAATGAGTCGGCGAACCCGGCCTCGTCGGCCGGGCGATCGGGGGGGCGGCGTCCGCTCCACTCCCGCTGATCGATCGGGCCGCGCGACGCCCGATCGGAATTTGGAGAGATTCGCAAAGTATGGGCAAGAAGAAGAAAGTACGCGTCGCGCTGCGAAAGAACCGCCAGAAGCGGACGCGGTCGAACGACCTGACGCGTCAGTTCCGCCACGACGAGCCGGGGGCTGGCACGGCCCCGTCGACCGATCGCGTCCGCCCGCGCGGGGAGCTGTCGCGGCATCGGACGATCATCGAAGAGGAGGGCGCGGCGGCGGAGCTCGACGCGGCGGGGTCGCCGCCGGACGCCGCCGCCTCGCGGGCCTTCGATGCGTCGTCCTGCCTGAAGGGCCTGGTCGTCCGCGTGCACGGGCTGGTCCTGATGGTCCGGGCCGACGACGGTCGGAGTTATCCTTGCCACGTGCGCGGATTGCTGAAGAACCTGGCGATCGAGGGGCGTAATATCGTCACGGTCGGTGACCATGTCTGGTTCCGCCCGGCCGGCTCTTCCGGTTCCGAGGGCCTGGTCGAGCGGATCGAGACCCGTAGCGGGGTGATCACGCGAGGCTATCGCAATCGTCAGCAGGTGATCGCCGCCAACGTCGACCAGGTCCTGATCGTCTCGGCGCTGGCCGAGCCCGGGCTCAAGCTCGGCCTGGTCGATCGTTATATCGTGTCGGCCGAGATCGGCGGCGTCCGCCCGGTGATCGTCTTCAACAAGGCTGACCTCGTCGACATGGCGACCTACCAGTGGGTCGTCGGCCTCTACTCCCAGCTCGGCTACGAGACCGTGGTGACCTCGGTGGCCGACGGTCGCGGGGTCGACCGCCTTCGTGCCCTGGTCTCCCGGGGCGTGACGGCCGTCACCGGCCAGAGCGGCGTGGGCAAGAGCTCGCTGTTGAATGTCGTCCAGCCGGGCCTGAACCTGAGGGTCCGTGAGGTCTCCGACTGGACCTTCAAGGGGAAGCACACCACCACCACCGCGGAGCTGATCGAGCTCGAAGCCGGCGGTTTCGTCGTGGACACGCCGGGCCTCCGCCAGTTCGAGCTCTGGGGGGTCGTCCCCGGCGAGCTCGAGGCCTATTTCGTCGAGTTCCGCCCCTTCATCCCCCATTGCCGCTTCCCGGATTGCTCGCATACTCACGAGCACGGGTGCGCCGTCAAGGACGCGGTCTACTGGGGCCAGATCCACCCCGGACGGTTCGAGAGCTATCGCAAGCTCTACGATCAACAGCCGCTCCCGGGGGATTAGGCGAGAAAGCCCGGCCGACAGCGGGACCCGCTTCGATCGCATTTCGCAGTACGCTCAACTTCTCACGCCATCCCGGAGGTCGTCGCCGGCCGATGGTGAAGTCGGCTGCCATCTTGTGCGATTCGAACTCGGAGTCGCCCCCGAGACCCTCAATAATTGACCGCCAAACCCGAAGTTATTCGGGATCGGCGGCGCGAAAGTGATGAGGATGGTGACTCATTGTGTTGAAGGGCAATCGCGGAAGTCGGACGAATGCCCGACGTTCGATCGCATTGACTGTCAGGCCGCTGCGTCTTGTTGCTGAGACACATTGATCGTCGATGGCGAGGCAAGGCGTCCGAATCGACCGGGAATCGCGGTCGGCTTCTTGCGCCGGAATGATCCTGTTCCGAAAGCCGAGAGAATCGTCAATGTGGTCTGCGGGCACTCGACTGGTCATGGTTCTTGACCTTAGAATGAATTCTTTAGTACAAGATTAGCCCGCTCCCTGCGAACTTGTTGTAGGAGACAGCGGTCAGAAGTCGGGGAATCCGGCGATGCCGTCCGAAGCGAGGTCGGGAGCACGCAAGCCGTGCTCCTCATGGATCCGTTCGGTGCGTCTCGGAATTCTTGTCAGAGAACGGTCCATCAGGCGGTTCCCGAATCCCTGACGAGCGTGCAAGCGTGCTTGTGACTCATCCCGGGCCGAGTCCCTGTGAGGGCTCGTCGGCGCGGACCAGGGGCCGGTGCGCGCCGGGGGATGCGTATGCGCCGACACAAGGCAAGAGCGAGATCTCGTTCCCGATTCCACTCATGATCTCTGGAAATGGAGATTCGTTTCATGGCGCGCGATCTTGATTCGACAGGCTGGTCGTCGACACGTCGGTTCGATGGGGTTCCGGAACGGGTTGTCGCCGGCAAGACCTCGTCTTCGCTGATGGGCCGGCGGTACCTGCTGGCGGCGCTGCTGCTCCCGGCCCTGGCGATCGCCTACTATCATCCCTGGGACGCTAGTGACGCGGCAACTCCCAGCCGGTCGCTCGCGGGCCACACCCGGCTCGTGGAGACGTTGGCGTTCTCGCCCGATGGGCGGACGCTCGCAACCGGCGGTTGGGACTATACCGTGCGGGTCTGGGACCAGGATCGTACAGCCGAAGGGCAACCTGCCCGGCCGTTGATCTTGCCCCATGAGACGACCCGTTACGCGTTGGCCTTCTCCCCGGATGGCTCGATGCTGGTCTCCGCGGGGGACCGATTCCTGACGGTCTGGTCGTGCTGGCCGGAGTATGAACGGAAGCTGGATCGCGCCGGCGAGAGTTACCATAGCCTGGCGTTTTCGCCGGATGGGCGCACCCTGGCCCTGGGGGCGGAAGACAGTACGATCCGGCTCTGGGACATGCCCTCGGCGCGGGAGCGGGGCGTCTTGCGTGACCGAACCGGCACCATCCGTAGCGTGGCCTTCTCGCCCGACGGCAAGCTGCTGGTCTCATCGAGCCAGCAAGGCCGCGTCGTGCTCTGGGACGTGGCGAGCGGTGCCGAGCTGCGCACGCTCGCCAAGGCGGGTACCGACCCGATCCGATCGGTGGCCTTCTCTCCCGACGGACGGACCATCGGATTCGGCGAGTATGTCTCCGGTCCCAGGGACGTCGTCCTGATGGACGTGGAAACCGGCGTCGTTCGGAGTCGCCTGACCGGCCACAGCCGCGGCATTCATGCCGTGGCATTCTCGCCCGACGGTCGATACCTGGCGAGCGCCGGTGTCGACCACTGCCTCAAGCTCTGGGATCTCGCCACATTCCGGGAGGTGGCGACGTTGACCGAAGAGGTCCGTTGGGTGAGGTCGATCGCGTTTTCTCCGGACGGAGACCGAATCGCTTACTGCGATAGCGATGAGCTCGTCCGGTTCTGGGATCTGAAGCCGTACCGGAGTCCTGCGATCGGACTCGGCACCGTCCGTGGGCGGAAGAAATCCGCGAATCCGAGGGTGGAGTCGAACAGTCCGGTTGCCGTCTAGAATGAGCCCCTCACATACTCGACGGCGGAGTCACGATTGGAGAAGGGGTCGGATCGGTCCTCCGGCGAGATCCTCGATGCCGACCGACCCGGTCGATCGGCAAGGCCGGAGGCGACCGCTGGTTCCTCCCGCGACCGGACCGCACTCAACTGGAGATCTTCGCCGAATACGAATGATTTCGGCGCGGTCGATCCCTGGAAGGTGACCATGAGGGAGATGGATCAATTCCGGGGGCAGACATGATGAATCCGAGCATGGTGGACAGCGATCGACGTGACGATGCCGGCTTCGATTCCCAGCGACTCCTGGTCCTTGCCAAGGATGGGGACGGAGTCGCGTTAGGTCGGTTGCTGGAGCGCTATCGGAATTACATGGCGGTATTGATCCGGATTCAGGTCGGACGACGACTGGGCCGGAAGGTGGATGCCGAGGACTTGCTCCAGGAGATCGGCCTGGAGGTCCATCGAAAGATCGCGATGTTCCGCGGGAGCTCGGAGCGGGAGTTCCTGACGTGGTTGCGTCGGATCATCGGCTCGATCCTGGCCAATCAGATCCGGCATTTCCTGGGGACCCGGTGCCGTGACCTCCGCCTGGAGCGAGGGCTCGTCGAGGAACTGGACCACTCGTCGGTCGCATTGAGTGCGCGTCTGGTCGCTCCCCAGAGCACCCCGAGCCAGCAAGCCGTACGGCGCGAGCAGGCAGTGATCTTGAGCGATGCCCTGCAAGGGCTGCCGGAAGACTATCGCGACGTGATCATCCTGCGTCACCTCGAGGGCCTGAGCTTCCCCGACGTCGCCCGCCGAATGGGACGGACGGAGGACAGCGTCAAGAACGTGTGGCTGCGGGCGTTGGGTCGGTTGCGTCGAACCTTGGAGGAGCACCGATGACCGGCCGCGAGGGCTCTGAGGTCGGGAACACGCGAGAGTTGGGAGGGTCCCCCGTGGCCGTCCCGCGACCCATGGATCGCGAGGGCAGCGGTGAGGCCCCCCGGGGCGCATCGGCATCCGAGGTTTCCCGCGAGAGCTCGCCGAGGGACGATTCTCGCGTGATCGCGGCACTGGAGGCGTATCTGGACTCGCTCCGAGAGGGTCGGCCGTACTCGAGGGACGAGTTCCTGGCACGACACGCGGAGATCGCCGATGCGCTCGGCGAATGCCTCTCCGGGCTGGAATTCATCCAGACGGCGGCAGGACAGTTCGTCGCCTCGAATTCGGGCCGGCCGAGCTGCCAGGCCGAGCTCGTACTCCCCCGCGCACAGCTCGGCGATTACCGCGTGATTCGGGAGGTGGGCCGGGGCGGAATGGGCGTCGTCTACGAAGCGGAGCAAGTCTCTCTGGGCCGTCGCGTCGCCTTGAAAGTCTTGCCATTCGCGGCGGCGATCGACCCGAAACAGCGGCAACGATTCCAGATCGAGGCGCAGGCGGCGGCCCAGTTGCACCACCCCCATATCGTCCCTATCATCGGCGTGGGATGCGACGGGGGCATTCACTACTATGCCATGCAGTTCGTCGAGGGCCGTAGCCTGGCCGCGATCGTCCGCGAGCTACGATCCTCCGACAGCGGGGAGGTGCGTCAGGCATTGGATTCGCCGGTCGGGACGGAGGAGGCGACGTCTGCGCACGGGAAGCCGCAGGGGGTGGGTCCGGTTCGGACGGTCGCGAACCAACTGGGCGCAGGGGAACCGATCCCGGATCCTGTCGGCGACTCCCATTCGGCCCCGAATGCGGGACCTCCCGAGGGCGGTCGTGGTTTCCCGCCGACTCATGGGGGTGCCGCGACTCGAGATCGTGCGTTTTGCCGGCATGTCGCCCGGATCGGTGCAGACGCGGCGGATGCGCTGGATCACGCCCATGGACTGGGGATCCTCCATCGGGACATCAAGCCGGCCAATCTCCTGATCGATCGCCACGGAGCGGTCTGGATCACGGACTTCGGCCTCGCACGATTCCACGGCGAGCTCAGCCTGACGGGAACCGGCGACGTGGTCGGGACTCTCCGCTATATGAGCCCCGAACAGGCCCTGGCGCGACGCGGAGTTGTCGACCAGCGGACCGATATCTATGCACTGGGCGCGACCCTCTACGAGCTCCTGACGCTTCGACCGGCGTTCGACGGCCGCGACCACCAAGAACTCCTCCGCCAGATCGCCGTCGAGGAACCGGCTAGACCACGCCGGCTCAACCCGGCGATCCCTCGTGACCTTGAGACGATCGTCTTGAAGGCGATGGCCAAGGAGCTGCCGCGTCGATACGCGACCGCCCAGGAACTCTCCGCCGACCTCGGGCGATTCCTCGACGACCGGCCGATCGTGGCTCGCCGGCCGGGGCTGCTCGAGCACATCCATAGACAATCGCGGCGACACTGGAAGCAACTGGCCACGGCCTTGGCGATCGTGCTGGTTTCGATGGTGATCGGCACGATCGTGACCTGGGACGCTCTTGCCAAGGTGCTGGCCGCTCGCCGCGAGGAACACGAATACATCCGCGAGACTTTTCCCCTGATCGACAAGATCACCATGGAGGCGATGTCGCACGCGACGAGACTCCTCCAGGGCGAGACCGACCCGACGACGAGGAGCGATACGCTGCAAGTCTACGAGCTGGCGGAGCGGTTCTACCGGCGCGCCAGCAAGCTCGCGCCTTCCGAGCGGGACAACCGCGAGACGCGGACGATCGTCGCCCGGGCGCATTCTCGACTGGGATTCACCGAAGCGGTCTTGAGCACCGTCAGGCTGATGCAGCCCGCTCCCGATCCGCGACTGAATGTCCAGGACAACGGTGATTCCCGGCGCCTGAGGGACCAGGCCGAGAGCGATTATCGCCGCTCGATCGACCTCTTCGACAAGTTGCTGGCCGAGGCGCCCGGAGACCGGGCGATCCGCCGTTTCCATGCCGATGCACTGGGGACGTGGGGCTGGGGATGGTATCTCAACATAACCGGGCGAATCCCCGAAGCCGAGACTTTGTATCGGCGCGCGATTCCGATCTGGCGTGAGCTGGTCCGCAATCCCGACCCGCGCGGCGTCTCGGACGCACTCTCCGGTCCCATCTCGAGCGCCGACCTGCACGACCTGCTCTCGCTGGTCGACGCGGTACATGCTCTCAACAGGATCCTGGATTCCACGAGGAGGGTTGACGAGGCTGACGAACTGCGCCGACAGCTTGAAGACGACACGGCCTTCGCGGCGAAACGACTCGCCGGGCCCGAATACCAGGCCGTCCGCCGATACTGGGCATCCCACTTCGTGAGCGACGGGCATGAGATGTTGTCGAAGCTGGACGACCGCCGGTCGGCGGCGACGGATTTTCGGATGGCCTTCATCCTCGATCCGGAGAGTGACATCGTCCAGAACAACCTGGCCTGGATGCTGGCCAGTGTTCCGGGCGAGCCGTGGTTCGATCCGACGCGGGCGCTAGCGCTGGCCCGGAAGGCCGTCGAGCTGGATTCTACGCGATGGGTCTACTGGAACACCCTGGGGGTGGCCGCATTCCGCCTCCGCGACTGGAAGACGGCCGAGGACGCTTTGAGGAAGGCGAGCCAGTTCGACGCCAGCGGCGGCAGTGCCCTCAACGGGTTCTTCCTGGCGATGACGCTGTGGCAGCGGGGCCTGTGCGAGGACGCGCGGCAGATGTTCGATCAGGCAGTCGGCTGGATGAAGAAGGAGAACCCTGTCGTCCCCGAGGTACTCCGATTCCACGGCGAGGCCGCCGGCCTGATGGGCCTGTCCGGACCGGAACCGAGACCTGGCAGACGCCAGGATGAGCCAGCCAGGATGCAGCCGCCGAAGTTACCCGCGAAGACCTGACGCGATCCGCCGCAACTCCCCTCGGCAGGGTCGAGTATCGCGATCCCAACTCCCTTCTACCGAAACTCCTCGGGCTGGAGCCCGACGGCCGCCTCCTCGAGACGGGGCCTCGCGCCGCGACGGCAAGAAGCTTTCGGACCGATCGGGCTGCCGAGTGAGTACCGCGGGAAATCTCGCAACGGACAATTCAGAATCAAAGATTATATAAAAATATAAATCTATTTTTAATACGATTCCGGACTCTCATCGGGCCATCCGTGATTTCCGCCGCGAGTCGAGTCTCTCGTCGAGGTCCAGGCATCGCGGCTTCGGCCCTGGTGAGCGCCGGTGACGAGCGTTCGCCACTTCCATCGGCGGGGATGAGAGTTCGTCCCCGATCCTTATCAACCAGGTTAGGTCATGGAGTTTCGAGACATGCGGAACGACCCTCCTCCGATTGACAGTCCATCGACCTGTCGCGTCGATGGAGTACCCGAACGCGTCCGCGTCGGCAAGACCTCATCTTCGCTCATGGACTGGAAGTACCCGCTGGCCGCGCTACCGATCCTGGCCGCGATGATCCTCTGCTACTATCCCCGGGGAACCGACTCCTCGGCATCTCTCGGCCGGTCTTTGCGAGGGCATACTCAGCTCCTGGAGGCCGTGACGTTCTCGCCCGACGGGCAGATGCTCGCGTCCAGCGGTTGGGACTCCACTGTGAGGCTTTGGGATCTTTCTCGTTGGGATGCGGCGCATTCGCCCGAGCCGTTGATCTTGCCCCATGCCACGATCCGTTACGCGACGGCCTTCGCTCCGGACGGCTCGATGCTGGTCTCGGCCGGGGACTGTTCCTTGACGATCTGGTCTTGCCATCCGGAATACCGGCCGAAATGGGAGCGAACCGGCGAGAGCTACCATAGCCTGTCGTTCTCGCCGGACGGACGCACCCTGGCCCTGGGGGCGGATGATAGCACGATCCGGCTCTGGGACATGCCTTCGGGGAGGGAGCGAACCGTCCTGAGCGGCCATGCCGGCACCATACGGAGCCTCGACTTCTCGCCCGATGGGAAGCTGCTGGTCTCGGCGAGCCAGAAAGGGCGGGTCGTGTTGTGGGACGCGCTGATCGGCGCGGAGATTCGCACGCTCTTCGACAAGGAGAACGCACCCGTGATATCCGTGGCTTTCTCACCCGACGGCCGGACGATCGCTTTTGGCGAGCACGTCTACACGACCCGGGATGTCATCTTGCTGGACGTGGGGACCGGTGCCGTCCGGACTCGCCTGACCGGTCATCGCGCCGGCGTTTCCGATATCGCTTTCTCTCGCGACGGCCTGACATTGGCGACCGCGGGGGTTGATTATTGCATCAAGCTCTGGGATCTCGCGACATCGAAGGAGTTGGCCACTCTGAGGGAGGACGTCGGTTGGGTGAAATCGATCGCGCTCTCTCCCGACGGGGCGCGGCTGGCTTACTGCGGCAGCGATGAAGTCGTGCGATTCTGGGACCTGAAACCTATACGATCGTCCGCGCTCGGACGGGAGCCCGTCCGCCGGGGGAAGGGATCCGTGAATTCGGGGGTGGAACCCAACAATCCTGTTGCCGCATGAATCGGATGCCGTACATACTCGAAAGGTGGGCGACGATCGAATAGAGTCGGATCGGTCCCCTGGAGCAGTCCTGGATCGCGAGCGTGCTGGGAGATCGGACGTGATACGCATCCTGGCCGTGAGTGACTTGCACGGCGATCTGGGCTCGGTGCGGCGGGCCTGCGAGCGTCAGTCCCCCGAGTTGATCCTGTCCTGCGGCGATTGGGGTGATCCCGAGCAGGTCGACGAGATCGCGTTTGCGCGCTTGCTCGCGATCGCTCCGGTGTACACGACGTTCGGCAATCACGATCCGATCGAGCTGCTGGGCCGGCTGCGGAACCGGGACGACTCGCCGGTCTTGCTGGCCCAGGGGGAATGGCGGGAGGTCGCCGGCCTTCGCCTGGCGGCGATCGGCGGGATCTGGGCCAAGTCGCACGCGAAGGCGCACTACGTCACCGATGCCGACGTGGCCGAGGCGGCGGCCCGGATCGCCGAGGCCGGCCCGGTCGACATCTTGCTCACCCACGCCTGCCCGGTCGGCCTCGCCGACCTCACCCCCTCGGGGCGACACGGCGGCCAGCGCTGCTTCCTCGATGCGAACAAGACGATCATGCCCCGGGTCCATCTCTGCGGGCACTTGCACGTCCCCCAGGAGCGGACGCTCAAGGACGGGCGGAGGATCGTCAACGTCGGGGCCACGCCCGAGGGCTCCGTCGCCGTCGTGGAGTTCGACCCGGAACGGGGGAGCTTGCTGGTGCGCCTTGAGCGGATCACTCCGTCTTGAGTCGATCGGATCGGACCTACTCCGGCAACTCGGGCTTCTGGGTCACGGCCGTGGTGACGTCGATGGAGAAGCCGGGCAAGAGCATCGACGTCGCCCGCATGCCCTTGGTGAATTTGCCGTGCACGGTGTAACTCTTGCGCCGCGGCTTCAGGACGAGCACGGTGATGGTTTCCTCCTGGGGGTCGACGATCCAGTATTCGGGAATGCCGGCCTGGGCGTATTCCACACGCTTGGTCTCGATGTCGTGCGGGCGGTTCTCCTCGCTGACGACCTCGACGACGAGATCCGCCTTCTCGCAATACTGCTTCCCGATTCCCGACATGTTCTCAGTCTTGATGAACAGGATGTCCGGCTCGCGGTCCTTGCCGCGCGGGACCCGGACTTTGTAGCCGGTAATGACGACGATCCCCAACCTTGCGGCCCTGACGAACGGTTTCAACTCGTCATAGATATACTGTAATATAAGCTGATGGTAGATCGTCGGCATCGGGAGGAATTCCAGGCGGCCGTCGGAGAATTCGATCTTGTGATTGTTGGGCAACGAGAAGAATTCCTCCTCGCTCCATTCGCCCTGCTTGGGAAACAGTCGTGCGATCTCCCACACGGGTTCCGGGTCGGAACTTACTGGGACCGGACGCCGCCCGGGCTTTCGTCCATCAATTCTCTTCGTGCCGGTGGCCATGGTTAAAGTCTCCTTGAGACGGTTTCCGTGACGTCGAGCGAGAAACCAGAGATGATCGTCGAGGGGGCCTGAGTCCCCTTCGCAAACGCGCCGTGCACGACGGTAACATCCGTGGCCATTCTCATCGCCTCGTGTTTGGGGAGAATCGGAAGTAGGCGCCCGGTCGGGGCGCCCACCTCATCCTCAATTTTACCCGTGCCCGTAGCCGCGGTCGAACGCCTCGAGGTCGCGCATGTAGGCGCCATAGGTGGAGCGGAAGGTGTCGTAGTCGATCGACCAGCGGGGGGAATCCTCGGTGTGTCGGTGGCAGTGCTCCTCGATCAGCCGGTGCAGGAACTTGAAGAGGTGGCGCGGGGTGCGGAGGTTCGCCAGGGATTCCTTGAGGTAATCGTCGCTGATGGCTTCGTCCATGAATCGGCGAAGCCGGGGGGCATCGCCGTTGTTCGAGGGATTCGGATGGCAGGCGCGGAGACGGTCGGTGGCCAGGTCGTAGAGCGACGGGCCAGTCCATCGCAGGGGCTTGATCATATTGAGTTTGTCGGGGCGGGCACGGTCGTAGAACTCCTTGTCCTCCTTCTCGAGATAATAGGCCAGCTCGATAGGTAACAGGAGCTTCACGCCGATGCCGGGGTGGCGGAGGAACTTGTGATCCAGCAGCGGCCAGATCAAGGCGCGCATCTTCCTCGGGTCGCCCTCGACTTGCTGCGGCTCGTCGACGCGGTCGATCAGGACGACGATCCCCGAGTAGCCCAGGGTGTTCAGGACCCCCTGGAACTTGCGGAGTAGCTCGTAGCGCTCCTCGGAGCCCAGGCGCGAGGCGGTGGGCAAGGGCTGGCCGCCCAGCTCGGAGGGCTTGAACCAGAGCAGCTCCCACCTCAGGGCCGACGGGTCGCGGTTGAGCACGCGGAGACCCTTGCGGATGTCGCGCGCGAACCACTCGGCACGCGCCAGCCGCCATCCCCAGTAGAGCCAGCCGGCCAGGATCGGGACCAGCAGCCAGGGGAGGATGCTGAGCTTCGTCATCAGGGAGGGGAACGTCGCGATCAGCCCGATCACGATCAGGGTCGTCCCGACGCCGATCTGCAAGTCGCGGCGGCTCCAGAGCGGCCGGAAGCCCGAACGGCGTCGCAACCGGCTCCATCGGCGAGCGATCGGCTCGCCCGTCGATGCGTCGTAGAGCGCCGCCAGCAGCAGCAGGTCCCGGCGCTGATCGAGGCTCAGGACCGTGAGGTCGACCTTCTCGGTCGTCAGCAAGTCGATGAGATGCGTCACGCCGAGCGACAGGATCGCATCCATGTGGTCCGACAGCCGCCATTTCTCCAGGACCTGGCCCATGTCGGCGGCGTGCAGGGCCGTCCGGCAGTTGTCGAGGTAGGGGTTGAAATCGTCGTAAGAGATGACGAAGACCCGCTCGTCCGGGTTCTTCTGATTGTAGGTGGCCATCTCCGAGCTCGCCTGGAGCCGGAGCGCCGTCTTGCCGCTGCCCTTCTCGCCGAACACCAGCGCGGTGGACGGATCGGCCGGGCTGCCGAAGAACTTGTTCCACGCCGGGTGGTGGATTGTCGTCAGGCATTGCCGCTTGAACACGGTGTCCGTCTGCGCGTCTTCCTCGCTGAACGGATTGCCGACGATCCCATGATGTTGAAAGAATTGTTCCAACTTCATCCTTGCCTTGGCCTTTCCTGTATCAATTCGACCGGAGACGATCGAGGTCGGTGACGGCGACCGCCCCGGTCCGCTGGCGATCGGTTTCTCGTGCGTCACTGTCTCATTTTGTCTTACCTGATTCGGTCAATAGCCGCAATCGGAGGCGGTTGACCGGCCTGTACGCCCCACCATACGATGCGTGGGTATGACCCCCGAATTACCGGCGGAGGAATCGGCCCGATGAGACGATTCGACCGAAAGTTGCGTCGCGAGAACCCACGGGTGCGGGTTTGGATGGCGGCGTTGGTGATGCTATGGGTCCTCGGTTGCAGAGGCTCCGGGCCCGGTCCGGCCGAGCCCGCTGCCGACCCGGGTGTGGTGGTCCCTACCCAGGCCGGTCCGACGACACCGATACGCGTCGCGGCGGCGAGCGACTTGCAATCAGCCCTTCCCAAGCTCGTGGATCGATTCAAGGACCGGACTGGCATCGCGGCGGTACCGGTGTTCCTCTCATCCGGGCAACTGGCGCAACATATCCGGCAGGGTGCGCCCTATGATGTCTTCCTCTCGGCCAACGAAGCCTTCGTCCGCGAACTGGCCGCTGACGGATTGATCCGGCCCGAGACAGTTCATGCCTATGCGCGGGGATCGTTGGTCCTGGCGGTCTACCGGGATCTGGGCGATCGCATCGGCGGGCTGGCCGACCTGGTCAGGCCTGAGGTCAAGAAGATCGCGATCGCCAACCCGGCCACGGCTCCTTATGGCAAGGCAGGCAAGCAGGCCCTGGAGCGATCGGGCTTATGGAGCAAGGTCGAGACCAAGATCGTCATGGCCGAGTCGGTCCGCCAGGCCCTGCTCTACGCCCAGAAGGGAGACGCCGAGGCCGCACTGGTCGGCCGGGCGATCGCCTCGGTCCCCGAGGTCCGACCGGTCGAAGTCGATCCGGCGCTCTACGACCCGATCGTGCAGGCGCTGGGGATCGTCGCGGCCACGAGGCAGACGGGCGATGCCAAGGCGTTCACGCGGTTCGTCCTGGACGAGGAGGGGCAGACGATCTTGAAGGAGTTTGGATTCAAGCCGGCCGGGACGTTGCCCGTCAATTCCGGCGGAGACGAACGAGGTCGCGAGAAAGAGGCCAAGAGGATAGATTGATGGGGAGCAGGGTTCTTTCTCTCCCGCGCGTCTCGAGCAGAAGGAGGTCTGTCGATGGGTGGCGATCGAGGATTCCAGCGACGAGTTGGCCTGGGAGCAACGGCTGCGAGAATGGATCCGGGCCGTGCAGGCGCCGCGGCGGAATCCCTGATCGATCCGGCCCCTTCTTGCCGCGAATTCACTCGATGAGCGACCTCGGTCCCTTCTTCCTGTCTCTACGCGTGGCCGCGCTGGCGACGCTGCTGATCGTCGCGTCGGGTCTGCCGGCGGCTTGGGTCCTGGCACGGTTGCGATTCCCCGGCAAGGCGGTCGTCGCGGGATTCCTGGTCTTGCCGCTGGTCCTGCCCCCGACCGTGCTGGGCTACTACTTGCTCCAGATCCTGGGACGTCGCGCCTGGCTGGGGCACTGGCTGGAGCAATACCTGGGGATCACGATCGTCTTCCACTGGTCGGGTGCGGTCGTTGCCTCGGCGGTGGCGGCGTTCCCGCTGTTCCTGCTGCCGGCGCGGGGGGCGTTCGAGGCGGTCGACCCGGCGCTGGAGGACGTGGCCCGGTTGCTCGGCCGGAGCGAGCGATCGGTGTTCTTCGCGGTGACGCTGCCCCTGGCGTGGCGCGGGCTGGCCGCGGGGGTGGTCCTTGCCTTCGCGCGGTCATTGGGAGACTTCGGCGCGACCCTGATGGTCGCCGGCAACATCCCCGGCCTGACGCAGACGGCGGCGCTGGCGATCTACGACGCGGTCCAGGTCAACGACGCGGCGCGCGCGGGGCGGCTCACGCTCCTGGTCTCGCTGGTCGCGATCGTATCACTGGTGGTCGTCCAGCGCAGCTTGCCGGCGAGAGGGATGGTGCGTTGAGCGATTCGCCCGGCGCAATCCTGGACGTCTACCTGATCCACCCGGTCCATCGCGGACTGCTCCTCGACGTCCCGCTCCGGCTCGGGCGCGAGATCGGCGTGATCTTCGGCCGATCCGGGGCGGGGAAGACGACCTTGCTCCGGTTGATCGCCGGCCTGATCACGCCCGTCGGGGGTCACGTACGACTGGAGGGCGCGGCGCTGTTCGACGCCGCGAACCGGATCAACCGACCGCTACGACGGCGTCGGATCGGCATGATCTTCCAGGACGATTGCTTGTTTCCGCATCTGAGCGTCGCGGCGAACATCCGCTTCGGGCTCGATGGCTGGAGGCGTGACGAGGCCGACGACCGGCTGGCCGAGGTCGCCGTGCTGTGCGGGGTGGAGCGGTTGCTCGACCGACGACCGTCGACGCTCTCCGGCGGCGAGCGTCAGCGGGTCGGGCTGGCCCGCGCGCTGGCGCCCCGGCCACGTCTCTTGCTCTGCGACGAGCCGGTCTCCGCTCTCGACCTGGGCAACCGCCACGCGATCCTCGAACGCCTCCGAGCCGTCCAGCGAGCCGAGGCGATCCCGATGCTCTACGTCACCCATAGCGCGGCCGAGGCCATCGCGCTGGGGTCCCGGCTGTTCCTGCTGGAGAATGGGAGAATTGCCGCCGAAGGGCCGCCCCTGGATGTCCTGGGCGCAGCCGGGCGGCTCGGGTCGGGAGCGATCTCATTCGAGGGCGTCCGCAACGTCTTCCCCGCCCGGGTCGAGGGCCACGCCCCCGACCAGGGCGCCAGCCGCCTCCGCCTCGACGATGGCCCCGAGCTGGTCGTCGGCTACCTCGACCGACCCATCGGCAGCCGGGTGCTCGTCGAGATCCAGGCCGATGACATCCTGATCGCCCGTAATGCCGTCGACGGCCTCTCCGCCCGCAACCAGATCTCCGGCACCATCGAGCGGATCGTCCCCCACGGCCCGGAGGCCGAGGCGGTCATCCGCACCGGAGGGCTGACCTGGATCGTCAGCCTCGTCGCGCCGGCCGTCGAACAACTCGACCTGAGGTCCGGCGCGGACGTCAACATGATCGTCAAGGCGCGGAGCTGCCACGTCCTCGGCGAGGAGGGAACGCCGGCGGGTTGAACTTCACCGGAGCAGTGGAAGCCTGTATAATACCGCGGCTCAAGGTAACGAGACGATTCCTCGGCCCGTATTACCCTGGCAAGCCAGAAAATCCCATAGGAGCCCGAAGCGAGTGAATTCCGGCGGAGACCCTCCACTGACTCGCTGACGCTTCGGGCTTGTAGGATTCACTACGGTGACGGAGTGATATTCGAACGACCCGGTTCACGATTCGATGCGAGGTCCCGCTATGAGCTCCGTTGGGAATCGCCACGCAACGCCCGCCGCGCCCGATCGTCACACCAAGAGCAAGACTCGATCTCGAGCCGAGTCGGGGAAGGCGTCGTTCGATTATGGTTGGCGCTATGTCCAGAAAAAACGAGCCAACGGCCGCGTCGACTGGGTCATGGTCCCCTTGACCTTGGAGGATGTGCTCCACCCCCAGCTCGAGGATCACATGTCGCTGACCCGGTCCCACATCCTCGACTGCAAGTACCTGCACAACGTGCTGGAAGCCCGCGTGGCGGACGATCCCCACGCGGTGGTGCTGGCGGACGTCCTCGTGTCCTGGGACATCCCCAAGCTAAAGCCGCACAGTCCCGACGTCGCCGTGATCCTCGGGGTGAAAAAGCAGAAGGAATGGAAGACCTTCCGCGTGGCTGCGGAAGGCGTGCGGCCGAGCTTGATTATTGAAGAGACTTCGCCCAAGACGCGATCGACGGACCTGGAGAGGAAGGTCAAGGAGTACGCCCGGGCGAAGGTGCCCCATTACGTGATCGCCGATGCGGTCGAAGGGGAGGGGCAGCGGCGCGAGTTGAAGTTACTGTCGTACCGGTTGGTGGGAAGAAACTATCGCCTCGAGCCGCTGGACCCCCAGGGCAGGGTCTGGCTGGATTGCGTGGGCTTGTGGCTGGCGGTGACGATCAACGAGCAGATGGGCGGGGACCGGCTGGCCTTGATCGATCCCCGGACGGGTCAGGAGATCGGCGACTACACGGCGATCAGCCGGCGGCTGGAGGCGGCGCAGGCCGCGGCCCAGGTGGCCCAGAAGCAAGCCCAGGCGGCGCAGGCCGCGGCCCAGGCGGCCCAGAAGCAAGCGGACGCCGAGCGGGAGCGAGCCGAGGCCGAGGCGAAAGCCCGCGCCCACGCCGAGGAGTTGCTGCGCCAGGCCGAAGCCGAACTGCGACGCCTGCGCGGCGAAGGCAAGAAACCGCCGCGTTCCAAGCGATCCGCGCCGTCCGAGGGCTGAGCTGCGCCCATGATGGCGACGCGCCCCGGGGGAGAGGCTCCGGTCGCGCCGTTCGGGGATACTCCTCGCCCTGTCACGACTGGAAAGCCCGACCTACGGAGATTCCGAGGTCTGCCAGGGTGGAGCTCCCGACCGACTCGAGGCACTATCGTCCGGTGTCCTCTTCCCATTGGGGCTAAACCGAGAGGGCCAAACGCCTATCGCTCCAAGGACCGACTCCATGGACGCGGGCTGGAGGGCCGACGTCCTCAACTCATCCGCGACTGGCTCTGTCCCCTGGTCCGAAGACTCGGCGATCAGAGCCAGCTCCTCCAGGAAACTCGACGCGCGGGTGAGCGCTGCCCAGGTCTGGAGGTCGAGTCGCGGAACAGGGAGGATTTCGATCCGGCGATGATGCCGTTTGAGGATCCCGGCTACTCATCGGTCCTGTAGGTTGGCGGGACTAGCTTCGGCCGTCGACGATCCCTCCGGCTGCGGGACCAACCGAAGGCCGCGACTGCGATGATCGCCGGGCCCACCATCCGATAACCTCTCGACGTAACTTGTTGGTCACTTGACAATTGAGGACATTCTTAGCGAGCCGCGGGACAACTCGGCCCGCGTCGGCACAGTACCCGGCGTGGGGAAGGATGGACATCGGGTGGGTGTGGAGCGGCCTGGATCATCACACGGCTGGGATAGCGACCGGGCATGGCATATGTGGCAACGGGGGCTGTGATCCGGCAACTCGGGACGCTCTTCGAGGGCGGCTCGGTCGTCGGACTCTCGGACCGGCAACTCCTGGAGCGCTATTCGGCCGGGAGATGCGACCCGTCCGGCGAGGCCGCCTTCGCGGCGCTGGTGGGCCGGTATGGGCCGATGGTGCTGGGGGTCTGCCGTCAGCTCCTCGGCGACGTTCAGCACGCTGAGGACGCGTTCCAGGCGGTGTTCCTGATCCTGGCCCGGAAGGCGCCGTCGATCCGAAACCCAGACCTGCTGGGCAACTGGCTGTACGGCGTCGCGATCCGGACGGCCCGGTGTGCGAGGCATCGGATCGCCCGCGGGCGCGGGCTCGAGGGGGGCATCGCGATGGAGGAACTCTGTGCGGGTTGGTGCGCCCCGGCCGATCGGTCGGCGATCGCCCGCGAGCAGGCCGAGATCCTCCATGACGAGGTCGGCCGCCTGCCGCGTGCCTTCCGACGGCCGGTCGTGCTCTGCTACTTCGAGGGGCTCACCCTCGACGAGGCGGCCCGTCGGCTGCGGTGCCCGGCAGGAACGCTCCACAGCCGGCTGGCCCGCGCCCGGGAGAAGCTTCGGATCCGACTGTCGCGACGGGGCGTTACCTTGCCTGCGATTCTGTTGCCGGCGGTCTCGTCGCCCCGGCTCGCCACGACCTCGATCCCTCCCCTGCTGTGCGATTCCACGACACGGACCGCGATCCGGTTCGCGGCCCGTCATGCCGTCGCCGGCGGGGCGCTCTCCGTCTCCGCCACGACCCTGGCCAGGGAGGTCTTGCGAACCATGCTGCTCCACAAGCTCGGTCTTACATCGATGACCTTGCTCTTCCTGGCCATCGCGGTGATGGGCGCCGGCGGGCTGATGCGGCCGATCGGGTCCGAGGACGAACCTCGGCAGCCAGCCGCAACCCAAGCTGCGATCGCCCCGAGTGGGGATGCGTACACCCCGCATCAGGTGCCGGGCCGTATGCTCGTGGTCGGCCGCGTGCTCGATCCGCGGGGCAACCCGGTGCCGAACGCGTCGGTGATGGTCCATGCCGCACCGAAGACGGAAGGGCGGACGGGCACCGCGGCACCCACGCCGATCGGCCAGGCGGTCTGCGACGGATCGGGCCGGTTCCGCCTCGACGCGGCGAGGATCTCGTCATCGTCCCATCACAGGATCGGCGCCTCGGCATTCGCGCCCGGCTACGGAACCGGCTGGGCCGGCCTGGACGTCGACGCCGATCAGCCGGCCGCCGACATCACGCTCCGGCACGAGAAGGTGATCGAGGGGCGGCTGTTCGACATCCAGGGGCAGCCCGCGGGGGGCGTCCGGGTCTCGGTCGAGGGCATGGGCCATCCTCGACGCGATCCAGACGCCCTTCCCTCCGAGATCGAAGGCCCCCATTTCTGGGGTGGGACTGACGCGAAGAGTCCGGCGGCCTGGCCGCGCCCGGCGATCACCGACGCCGAGGGTCGATTCACGATCCGAGGGCTTGGCCGCGAGCTTCGTGTCCTTCTCATTGCCGATGACCCCCGCTTCGCGCGGCAGAGAATCGTGATCGACACGGACGGCACCGCCGCGTTGCAGCAGGTCACCGCGGCCATGGAACCGGCCAAGGTCATCACCGGACGCGTCACGTATGCCGACACCGGCAAGCCGGTCCCGCACGCGGCGATCGAGATCATCGCCTATCGGGGAGGGCCGGGCTACTCGAGCGATTTCGAGACCGATGCCGAGGGAAACTTCCGCGCCAACCCCTTCTCGACCGACCGCTATGCCCTGATCGTCTTCGCACCCCCTGGGCAGCCCTACCTGAACGCCACCACGGGGTATTTTGAATGGACCAAGGGGATGCTCGAACATCGCGTCGACCTGGCCCTGCGTCGGGGTACGGTGATCCGCGGCAAGGTTACCGAGGAGGGCTCGGGCCGTCCCGTCGCCGGGGCGGCGCTCCGCTACTCGGGGCGGCGGCCCGCGGTCGCCGACGATTCCGGCCCTTGGAGTGGCAGCACTCAGACGGGGCCGGATGGCTCGTACCTGCTCCCGGTCCTGCCGGACCCGGGCACGCTCGTCGTCCTGGGTCCCAGCGAGGATTACGTGCTCCAGGAGATGGGCCAGAGGGTGATCCGCGAGGGCCGACCCGGTGGGGAGCGAATGTACGCCCACGCCTTCATCCCTTGCGAGTTGAAGCGTGACACCGAAACCCGTGAGATCAACGTCGCGATCCGCCGCGGGACGACGGTGAAGGCCCGGGTCCTCGGCCCGGACGGCCAGCCCGTCAAGGATGCCTGGGCGATCAGCCGGGTCTTGCTGCTGCCCCAGCCCTGGCCGTGGCGCCGCTTCTGGGGAGACTTCCACGGCGACGTCCTCAACGGCCGTTTCGAACTGCACGGCCTGGCCCCCGACGCCGAGGTCCCCGTCCATTTCTTCGATCCGAAGCACCAGCTCGGGGCGACGGCCATTTTCTCGGTCAAGGCGGCGGCCGACGGGCCGATCACCGTCCGCCTCGAGCCCTGCGGCCAGGCCATGGCGCGATTGGTCGACCCCAAGGGAAATCCGCTCGCCGGATATCGCGACGCGAAACTGATCTCGATGATCGTGACGCCTGGCCGTGACCGGCTGGACACGACTCCGGGAGTCCAGGATCAACTCTCGGCCGATGGAGACTACCTCTCGACGATCGACCCGGATCATCATGCCGACCTCATCTCCAACGTTCAGGGCCGCGTCACGTTCCCCTCCCTGATCCCCGGTGCGACCTATCGGATCAACGACATGACCACCGTGAATGACCCTGGCGGCCGGAAGACCCGCCGGTTGTTCGTCGCCGGGGCCGGCGCGGCCATCGAGCTGGGCGACGTCGTGATCGAGAAACCCGAGCCGTAGTGCCTTGTCAATCGTGATTTGAGAAGTTGGAGTCCCGGCTTCAGCTGATCCTCTCTGCCTCAAGGCGGTACTCCAACCGATCAATCGACGGTTGACAGCCCAGTAGGTCCTTCCCAAACTCCCATTCGGATGCAATTCCACACGATGACGATTCGGCAGTCGACGACTCCCGGATTCCCGTCATAAGCTTCCTCCCGATCCACTCTTGACAACCGTCCGATCTCGATTACGATAAAACCAAATCTAAAAAACCAAAGTTCGTGGCCTGGTCCCGAATACACCTTCGGGGGAAGGAGAAATCTCATGGCGCGACCGCCGGCCAAGGAGCTGACGGAGCGAGAGCTCGAGGTCATGCACGTTTTCTGGAAGCGTGGGGAATCGACGGTCGCCGACGTGCGCGAGGCCCTCGCGGAGGCTGGGCTCGACCGGGCGTACA
>JBKQHM010000687.1:0-37193 GCA_052148775.1 Isosphaeraceae bacterium
ATCCGTTCGCCGTGGTGGTGCTGGCGCACCTCAAGACCCTGGAGACGCGTCGGTCGCCGACCGACCGGCAGGCCTGGAAACTGCGGCTGGTCAAGGGGTTGTTCGAGCGCGGGATGGATGCGGAAGACGTACGGCAATTGTTACGATTCATTGGCTGGATCATGGATCTGCCCCAGGAGCTGGAACAACATTTCCGAGAAGAAATCATCGCGTATCAGCAGGAGAAGCGTATGCCTTTCATCGACATTTTTGAGCGAGTGGGCATGGAGAAGGGACTGCTCCAAGGCCTTGAGGTCTCCCTGAAACTGAAGTACGGCGACGAAGGGCTGAAGTTGATGCCGGAGCTCCGCGAGATTCAAGACCATGAATTACTTAGTAGGATTTTGAATGCGATTGAGACGGCGGCCAGTCCGGACGACCTGCGCCGGGTCTGGACTCGCAAGCGCCGGTCAAAGAAGACAGGGCGAGCGTGATCGCCGAGCAACGCGACGCGCCAGCGTGGGGTGTCGCCGTGAACGCCCTCCGCACATTCCTCCTGCGTGTCGGAGCTCGGGAACGGAGAATGGTGCTCGCAGGGCACCCTACGTCGCCAGGCCCAGGAGTTGCTCGACGGCCAGTCCGATGTCGGGGGCGCGCATCAGCGATTCGCCGACGAGGATCGCGGAGACCCCGGCGGCCTCGAGCCGCTCGACGTCGGCGCGGTCGCGGATGCCGCTCTCGCTCACCAGCACGACCCCGGGGGGGATCCGGTCGCGGAGCCGGAGGGTTTGCTCGATGTCGGTGACGAACCGCGTCAGGTCGCGATTGTTGATCCCGACCAGGTCGGCGCCGGAGGCCAGGACGCGGGGCAAGTTGGCCGGGTCGTGGAATTCGACCAGGGCCGCCATCCCCAGCCGATTCGCCCGCTCCCGCAGCCGGACCAGCTCCGCGTCGTCGAGGATCTCGGCGATCAGGAGGATCGCGTCGGCGCCGGCCAACCGCGCCTCGACCACCTGGTAGTCGTCGATCAAGAAATCCTTGCGCAAGAGCGGGATCGCCACCGAGGCCCGGATTCGCGCCAGATAAGACAGGTGGCCCTGGAAATACGGCGCGTCGGTCAGTATGCTGAGACACGCAGCGCCGTGCTCCTGGTAGATCCGCGCGATGGCCACCGGGTCGAAATCGACCCGGATGACCTGGGCCGAGGGACTGGCCTTCTTCACCTCGGCAATGAGCCGGATCGGACCCGGTCCCTCCAGCGCCGCACGGAAGTCACGGACGGGCGGGGCCGACGCGGCTTGCGCCTCGAGCTCCTCGAGCGGCAGCCGCCGCCGTGCCGTGGCGACCTCCTGACGCTTGGACGCCACGATCTCATCCAGGATGGATAGCATCATTACGTGTCTCGATTAATCCAACCAAATAGCTCTCGGTCGCTCCAGAACGATGGCCCGGCCATTCCGGGGCTCGCCGGCCCATACCCCCATACCTTACCAGGTCCGGCGAGCCGGGCGGAGAGGGTTGCCGGGCGGGGCGATCCTGTGAAGACTAATGTCTCGGGGGGTCCGGGGGATCTTTCGGGAAATGCGGATTGCGCCGGGGTGGACGATGGCCGGCCCGGATCTTTTGGCAAAAAACGTTTTGCGAATCCCGATCGACGCGATATAGCAATACTTATTGTGGATGGTCTTGCGCGTCGTTGCCAATCGGCCTTGTCCTCCCAATCGTCGTATCAGAATCGTCGAACAAAAATTGATGGGGTGGTCATAGGATTAGCTGAATAATCCTGCGCGTGTGCTGCGCCCGGTCCGGGTGTCAGAGTGTGACACGGCGATTGACGACTTGACCAGATGGATGCGGATTCGGCATCGAGAAGGGGCCGCACGGCATGAGGTCCGGCGGGATCGTCGACAAGGAGGAAGGGGGTTCCTGATGACGGTGAGCACGCGGTGTCCCAACAGGTCGTGCGGTTGCGTCTCGCAGCTCGTCGACGATCCGCTGGGGCGAATCTTCCGATGCCCCCGCTGTCTGACCAAGCTGCCGACCGCGCCGGCGGCCGCCGCAGACTCGGGCTGGACCGCCGTCATGAGGCCGACGCTCCGGGCCGGCTCAAGCGCGTGGGACGGGGATCTCCGGACGAACCGCGCCGACGCCCGGGCTCGGCGGAATCTCGCCGGGGTCGCGACCATCGGACGCGACGGTCATCCGTTGGGGTTTGAAAGTGGCGAGATGGCGATCGGCGTCGCCTACCGCGAATTCGACGATGAGAGCGCGTACGGCCCCGGGTCCGATCCCGGCCTGGGTTTCGACGAGAGCGGCGAGATGATCGCCGAGCCGTTCTCCCGCTCGGGGAGCCTGGTCTCGGCGTGGAGCAGTCCGTCGCGGTCGAGGGCCTCCGTGGCGTCCGGCTCCGGATCCGCGCCGAGCGCCGCGGCGGCGATCGGCTCGGACGAGGGGGGGCAGTTCGGGCGGTTCCGGGTCCTGGGGGTCCTGGGCCAGGGGCAGCACGCCACGGTCTACAGGGCCTGCGATACGATCCTCGATCGGGACGTGGCCCTGAAGGTGCCCCGCCGGGGGGTGCTGCGGACGGCCAAGTCGCTCGAGCGGTTCCTGGGCGAGGCGCGGGCGCAGGCGCGGCTGCGACATCCCCGGATCGTGCCGGTCTACGAGGCGGGCCGGGCCGGCGAGCAGCACTACATCGCAATGGCCCTCATCGAGGGTTGTAGCCTGGCCGAACGCCTGGATGATGGCCCGCTGCCGCTCCGACGGTCCGTCGAGGTCGTCGTCGAGCTGGCCGAGGCGCTGGCCTATGCCCATGCCCAGGGGGTCGTGCACCGGGATGTCAAGCCGGCCAACGTCCGGGTCGACACGCGCGGCGATGTCTACCTGATGGACTTCGGCATCGCCTACCGGCCCGATTCCGACGAGGTCCCGCTGCCGCCCGGCAACATCCTCGGCACGCCGGCCTACGTGGCCCCCGAACAGGCCAAGGGGGGCCAGAGCAATGTCTTACCGGCCAGCGATCAGTATAGCCTGGGCGCCGTCTTCTTCGAGTTGCTCTGCGGGAGGACCCCCTTCTGCGGCCCGCCCTCGTATGTCCTCTTCCACACCATCCATCACGACCCTCCTTCCCCACGCTCCATCGCACCCAAGGTCCCACGCGCCCTGGAGGCCATCTGCCTGAAGGCCCTGGCCAAGCGACCCGAGCGGCGTTACGCGGATTGTCAGCACTTCGCCGATGACCTTCGCCGGTGGCTCCGCGGCGAGACCCCCCTGGCTTGCCGGCGTGCCTGGGCGCGGATCGGAAGGTGAACCGCCGGTCGAAGGTCGGTGCGACCGCGTTCGGTGGGGGTTCAAGAGTCGTTACCGGTCGCGGTGTCAGCCCGCTCGAATCGGGCCAACACCAGGGGTTATCTCAGCCGTGATCGCCCTGGAATAAGGGGATGAACGGCGGATAATACGAGGGTGACGACTGCCTTTGTTGCGGCTTCTTGCTCTTCGACTGCTGCTTCACGTCGCGCGGCTTCTGCTGGGCGCGGCGATCCGAGGTCGCCGAAGGGGTCGGACGCACGCTGCGTTGGTTCAGACCGGGGAACCCGGTCGGGGCATCCGGCCGCGGTCGCCGGACCGGCTGGGACGACGGGGCGGCCGGGCGGGTCTGCGGCTTGGTCCGCGAGCGCTCGCCGCGGTCGAGTCGTTCCCGGGCTGCGATTTCGGGGCATTGAGATCTTCGAGAAGAAGCTGGAGGAGATCAAGCAGGAGGCACCGTTCGCCTACAAGGGGATCGGTCCGGTGGTCGAGACGCTCACCAACGCCGGAATCGCGCGCCCGGTGGCGGAGTTGACGCCCTTGATGACCGTCAAGGGATGATCGGCCGGGGATGCAACGATCCCGAGCTAAATGGGAAGAGCCGGATGGACCGGTCGAGCATTGTCTTGAATTCTTCGCCGCATCAAGCAAGCCACCCTCCCGTAGCATCTTCCCGAAACATCTTCAGGATTCGCATGGATGACATCTTCTAACTCGCCCAATTTACTCGACCAGCGGCCATCGTTTAATTGCTTGGCGGCATGTCTCCATTCGCCGTTCTCCGCATACAGGGCGAGCTTTTCAAAGCCCTCCTCGTGGGCCACGTTCTGGCAGATCGAGTATCCCCTGGTCTCATAGGCGCTGATCAATGCCTCCAAAGTGAACCCGTATTTGGCGCCTGTGGGCCAATAGACTCCAGGCACATCGATCGGCCCCTCTTCATCGCATTCCCACCATCGGGATGTGTCGCCGATAGCCCAGGCAATGCAATTGTAGATGATCGTTACTTCGCTGGTAATTTGGTAGCCGGCCGCCGCGAGCTCCGGGAAATCGCGATCGATGTCCTCCTTCACAATTCATATCCCTGGGTTTGCCCCCACTCGACCCAGGCGTTGACAACGTCCAGTAAGTCCGTTGCGTTGGCCAACCCGGCCGGACGGGAATGGGTAATCTCGGCCAGAGCCCAGAACAAGTGCGACGGCTTGCGCTTGAGTTCCGCCAGGATGAGAGGGACCGCGGGTTTTCCCATCGCGATGATTTGACGGTAAGCCGGATGTTGCTTCTTCTGCCGTACGCTCGACAGAGGCGCGGTTTCTGCCTTCCACGTCTCCAGGAGTTGTTGAAATGATGCCTCGGACGTTTCAGCGGCATCGGGCCGTGGCACGGACTTGGTTCCAGATAATTCCATCGAAAGAAGCCTCTCATCCAGGACTCGAACACGAACCGAACAAGCTCATCGCTGGCCGACACTCGAGCCGCATTCCTGGCCGGTACCCGACGGTGCCCCGACCGGTTCGGGCTCGGCCACGCCGACGCCGACGCCGACCTCGGCCTCCAGTGCCGGCTCGGGTTCAGCCGGGGTCTCCGCGGGGGTATCGATGGCCTCGGCCAGTTGGGGTAACGTCGGGTCACCCATGGCCGTCGGCCAGATGTGGAACCCGCCTCGCCAGGATGGGGGGATCTCCCAGATGCCCCAGATGCCCTTCCCCTCGTTGTAGCCCTGATAGGCCACGTCGTGCTTGCCGACGTAACGCTTCGACCAGTGGGCCTTGCCGTCGTCGACGTTGTACCTGCCGCGGATCAGGAAGTCTCCGATCCGGTCGCGGCCCTCGCCGGTCATGACCCCCTGGCGGAAGGTCAGGTCGAGTTCCATCTGATGCCGGCCCGGCCAGTGGGCCATGAGGAAGAATCCGCGCCAGGGCCCGGAGGGGAATCGCGGGTCGGTCTCGACGTCGACGGGCGGCTCGGGCCGGGATGGGGGATGCGGCGGCTTCGGGGTCGACATAATCGCGGGCCTCGCGGGTCCATCGGCCGGCCCTGACGTGATCTGTCGGGCACCTTGGGCCGAATTCGGTCCTTCTTCATCGAGTTTGGTCGGGAGCCTTCCATGGTGTCAAGCGGCCATCATGGGGCGACTGCGCGGTAGACTGGAGATGGCGGGCTCGCCGCGGTCGCGATTGACAGGCCGCATCGTCAAAGCTCAACATGGTCGGCCCGGGTCGGGGGAGAATGGACGAACTCGGCGACGGCGCGCCGTGTCCGTCTCGGGGTGGAAGGAGAGACCATGCGGCGGATCTGGCGGGGATTCCGGGTCGAGTTGATGCCCACGCTGAGCCTGGCCTGGCCGGTGGTTGCCGGCGAGCTGGGCTGGATGGCGATGGGGGTCGTCGACACGATCTTCGTCGGCCGACTGGGGGCCGAGGCCATCGGCGCCGTCAGCATCGGCAACATGCTGTATTTCGCGGTGGCGGTCTTCGGCCTGGGGCTGCTCCTGGGCCTGGATACCCTGGTCTCGCAGGCGTTCGGGGCGGGCCGGCGCGACGATTGCCATCGATGGCTGGTCCAGGGGGTGTATCTCTGCCTGATCCTCGCGCCGATGGTGACGGGGCTGCTGCTGGCGAGCATCCCCTTGCTGGGGCGGCTGGGGCTGCATCCGACGGTCCTGGAGGGGGCGGTCCCATTCCTGCGGGCGCAGATCTGGAGCACCTTGCCTTTGCTGCTCTTCGGGGCCTTCCGCCGATATTTGCAGGCCATGGGGGTGGTCAAGCCGGTGATGTTCGCCCTGATCAGCGCCAACGCCATCAACGCGCTCGGCGACTGGATCCTGATCTACGGCAACTGGGGTGCACCCGCGATGGGAGTGGTGGGCTCGGGGTGGTCCACGGCGATCTCGAGGTTCTACATGGCGGCCGTGGTGATCGGCTACGCCGTGGTTGCCGACCTCCGCCATCCGACGGGACTGCTCCGCGTGCCGATGGGCCTGAGCCTGTCGCGGATCGGCAAGCTGGTCGCGCTGGGGCTGCCGGCGGCGGTCCATGTGACGCTGGAGGTGGGTGTCTTCGCGGTGGCGACGGCCCTGGCGGGGATGCTCGACCCGGTGGACCTGGCGGCGCACCACGTGGTGCTGGATATCTCCAGCGTGACGTTCATGATCCCGATGGGGTTGGCGACGGCCGGTGCGGTGCGGGTCGGCCAGGCGCTGGGGCGGGGCGAGCCGTCGTCGGCCGGCCAGGCCGGCTGGACCGCGCTGGCCCTCGGCGCCGGCTTCATGGCCTTCATGGGGATCATGTTCGCGGCGATGCCCGGGGTCCTGGTCTCCGTGTTCACCAACGACCCGGGCGTCATCGCCACCGCCGGCTCGATCATGATCGTCGCGGCCGCCTTCCAACTCTTCGACGGTCTGCAAGGCGTCTCGACCGGCACCATGCGCGGCGCCGGCGATACCCACACGCCCATGGTCTGCAACCTCGTATCGCACTGGTGCATCGGCCTGCCGATGGGCTACCTGCTCTGCTTCGTCGCCGGCTTCGGCGTCGTCGGCCTCTGGGCCGGGCTCGCCATGGGACTGGCCGCGGCCGGGACCTTCCTGCTCACGGCCTGGACCCGCAAGGCCCGGGCGCTCGGCCGAGGCGAATTCGTCCTGGCCGGGGTGACTGCATGATCGGGCGGGCGGCCACTTGCCGGTCGGCGGCTCGTCCATCGTCAACAGCTTCATTCACTGGCCCTTGGGTTTCGGTTGAGGCTTTTCGGGCTCTGAGACCGATGGCCGCTCAGTGACCGGCGCAAGGCCTTCGCTCGGATCCGTACCACCGCCCGCCGTACCGCCCCCTCCGCTGTGCGGCGACGGCGGCGCCTGAAGCGGTGACAATCTCCTGCCGTCGCGCTGCAACTCGATTAGCTTGGCGATCCGGGTGTCTTGCTCCTTGGCGAGATCCCTCAGCGTGACGATCGATTCTTCGATGTGAACGGCCCGCGCGTAGGCCGAGTATGACCACGCAACCAGGCCCAAGACGACAACGGTGATCACGCCGACAGCCCATCTTGCGACCGAAAGATAGGCTTCTGTACGCCCCTTGAAGTTCTCAAGGTTCGTGTTGATCCCTCCGAGGTCCTTGGCGACGTCTCCCTTGAGCGCCTGAATGTTCGCGTTGATCGCCCCGAGATCCTTGGCCATATCGACGCGGAAGTTGCCGACTTCACCGCCAAGCCGGTTGATTGCATCCGCCAGGCGCTGGTTAGAGTCCCGCATCTCGCCGGACAGGCGATCGAAAACCCGCTTGATCTCGTCGGTGAGATCCCGGTTGACGGCCCGCAACTCCTTCACGTCCTCGGTCAATACATCGGTCGGTCCGGCCATCGTTACTTCCCTCCTGCCTCATCGGCCTTGAGCCGTTCGAGTACCGCCATCCTGGCGTAGGAAGCCATGGTAAGGCCCAACTCCCTCGAGCAACGCTCAAGCCGTTCGTGATCGCCCTCCGAGAGATCCAATCGCACGCCTTTGACGAGCGTGGAACCGGACCTGACCCGTCCCTTGACCGCGTTCATTGGCTTGCCCTTCGCCGCCTTCTTGGCCATCGCCGAGTCTCCCGCCGAGCTGAGGGAACTTCCCTCTATTCTACCATCGGCGTGGACACTTTGCACCCAGATTGTATGCGTGCACATCGGAACAGTCAAGGGCGGCAGGCCACATTCTGTATACACTCACCTTGACTGTGTGGACATAGTGTACACAATCTAGGTGTCGAGCCTGATCCTTGAGGTGGGGAATCACATTGTCGGTAACGGTCTGGGAGGGTACCACTATTTCGGCGAGAGAGGAGCCAGGCCGAAACAACAGGGTTTCGGCGAAATGGCTCCCACTCTGGGCAGGGTCGGCTTTTTCTCGGGAATTCGCTCGACGAAAGGCGGACTCGGACCCAACATAACCACGGTCGGCTGAGCGGCCCTCCTGCGCTCCGTCGGCCGATGGCGGAGGAGGGCGAGTTGCCCGCGGGCAACTCACAAGGGGAGGTTGATCGGTTGCCGGCCGGCAACGAAGGATCTCCCGAAGCCGGCCATGTCCCGACGCATCTCTTGATACCCGAAGTCTAACATTTGTTGATAAATAAATCTGTATTCTCCCGCCCGTTCGGGCCGCGCGGCCCTGTCACGCCGCCGGCACGAATCCCTTGAGGAACGAATGCCGAAGGGATACGATGGCCGTGTATGACATCTGTCCGAATCCCTCGCGGATCGTTCGAGGCGAATCGCGATGCAAACCCTGAATCCAACTCGGCGCTGGCTCCGGCGAATCCCCCGAAGAATGAGCTTGCGGACGCTGATGGTGCTGGTCCTCGTGGTGGGAGGCGGGTTGGGCTGGTTGGCTCTTCAACGGTCGCGCGAAGCCCGGCGCAGATGGGTCATCACCACGATCCGGAGCTCCGGCTCGTCCGTCGATTTCGACGGCATTGGGATCTCCCGGATCCTCTGGTTCGGCGGGAGTATCAATCCAGCTTCGCTCCCCCAGAGTCCACTCACCCCGGATCAGCTCGACGCCCTGGCGGAGTGCGACCGGTTAACGGAACTGGTCATGGTCGCGGCCGTGATGACCGACGAAGGGTTGGCCCGGCTTTCCCACGACTCGATGCTTGAAAGGCTGTACTGCTTCAAGCCCAGGATCACCGACGCGGGGATCAAGCACCTCGCCCACCTGAACGGCCTCAAGAAGCTCGAGCTCCTCCGCGCAGACCAGTTGACGGACGCGTCTCTGGCCGCTCTGGCGGGGCTGACCAACCTCGAAGCGATCAACCTTTCGGGTACGAACATGACCGGGTCGGGGCTGGTGCACCTCGCTGGGCTGAGCCATCTCCGAATCCTGTCGATTCCGAACTCACCTCTGGACGATGCCGGTCTGGCAAACGTCGGGCGGCTGACCGGCCTGACAGCCCTCTACATCGGGGGCGGTGCGTACACCGATGCGGGCGTTGCGAGTCTCTCCCGCCTGACCGGCCTGATGAAGCTGGGCATCGGCTCGGCCGGGTGCACGGACGCCTGCCTGGCCCACCTCTCGGGCCTGACGAGGCTCGAGACCTTGCAGATCGACGCCGTGCCGGTCACGGACGCATGGCTGGACCGCCTGGCCACGATGAAGTCTCTCCGCGAGGTGATGATCGGCGGCCGCTCGGTGAGCCCGGAGGCCATCGCCCGGCTGCATCAGTCGCTGCCTGCGGTTCGGATTTACGTGAATGGCCAGCCCAGGTGACCAAAGCGCCGAAACGGTCTTACGGGTTCCTCTTCTCTGGTCGCGCCCCCGAATTCGGAGCATCACCCCTGCGGGCCACGACGGCCTCCGACCGGGTCCTGAGATCCCCCGCCATGCCGGGTATTCGCTTCGCTGAAGTCCGGGCAAGGGTGACAATGGCTGAAGTCCTCGGCCTGGTCGGCTTCGTCCCCCGCGAGACCTCCGGAGATCAGGTGCGCGGCCCTTGCCCGGTCCATCATTCCGCGTCACCCTCGGGGCGCAGCTTCTCCGCAAATCTCCGATCACATGTCTACAGATGTTTCAAATGCGGGTCCTCCGGGAATCACCTGGACCTGTACGCCGCGGCGACCGGCCGGGGCGTCTTCGAGGCCGCCATCGAGCTGTGCGAGCGGCTCGACCGCGAGATCCGCTCGAAGAGACATCGCGCCAGTCCCGGCCAGCCGGTCGCCTCGCTGCCGACCCGCGGAGCGGGCGTAAGCCGGGCGCGCCGGACGGCTCGAACTCCGGCCGCCGATGAAGGCCGCGACCAAACGGATCGCGCAGCAACCGCTCAGGTGGCTCCCACCAGCCCGAAAAAGTGGTACCCATCCTGACCGAAACCGACATCATCGGAGTCAGGAGTCAGACCATGGCCTCATTGTAATGTGCGGAACCTGGACTAACCGAAGCGTCAGCGAGGTTCCGATCCGCGGCCTGAGCCACCGATCACCTCGCTGACGCTTCGGGTTGGTTTTCGGAGCGCACAAAGGCTCTCGCCAGCCTCAAACGCCTACAACCGACCTGGCGTCCTCGCTACAGACTCCAACTTGCTCGAGGATTCCGAGCCGAACCTGAAAGTAGATACGTCAAGAGGTGTTTACGTCCCGACCGATTATGCCAAGCGCGTCTGGGAGGGCAGTTGGATATCCCGCGACACGCACATCCAGCTCTGCGTGCGGAATCCTGCGAGCATTCTCGGAAGCTGGCTGCATGAACCAACCGGGCTTGAGGTGAACGATGTCTGCAAAGCGTTACAAGTTGACGTTACCGGCGTCGAGCCAGAAGATCCGCAAGGCGAAGGCCAAGCTCAAGCAGATGCCGAAGGAGAGGCAGATTGACATCATGGTCGCGGCGGGGGGCATGACCGAGAAGCAGGCGGCTCGGGCCAAGAAAACGCTCGGGGAAGCGAAGGTGGTTAAGTAAGGTGCTCAGCCGTCTCGGAGTACGGGAACGGAGTTACGGGAAGGGGGACGAATGCAAAACTAGCTGCGTCCCGGTTTCTTGTCCGGGAAGGGGGACGAATGCAAAACTAGCTGCGTCCCGGTTTCTTGTCAGCTGCGTCCCGGTTTCTTGTCGTCAGCTGCGTCCCGGTTTCTTGTCGTCCCGGTTTCTTGTCCCGGGAAGGGGGACGAATGCAAAACTAGCTGCGTCCCGGTTTCTTCCAAAACTAGCTGCGTCCCGGTTTCTTCCGTCCCGGTTTCTTCGTCCGTCCCGGTTTCTTCGTCTTGTCCCGGGAAGGGGGACGAATGCAAAACTAGCTGCGTCCCGGTTTCTTCGTCCGTCCCGGTTTCTTCGTCAGCTCTTGTCATTCCGTTGGAATTCTCGCCCCGCTCGATGACAATGTCTGCGAACGGCCTGCCCTCGATGATGGCAAGCGTCCCATGGCCGGCCTCGTGGATGGCCGTCCTCCAGTTGCGTCGCCTGCGGAGCCAATGCCAGTCACGCCGCTCGTCGGTTGCCATGGGCCTCGGCTCTAGTTAGCTCACTTCTTGACGTTTATTGGCATACGCATCGGTGAGCCTCCTTGGTGCAATGGAAGGTATGGACACGCCCCTACATCGCACAGAGGCGGGCTCGCAGGGCCAGTATAACCGATCGGCCTCGAAAGCGCCTGTCACGGAAGACTCCCGAGGGCCCCCACGCCGCTCGGAACGCCCGCTCCTCGCGCCGCCCCATCGCGTGCGACGGAAGCGGGGACGCGGCTGAACCCCATTTCCGTCCCCCGCCCCGTTTCCGTCTCCGGTGACCCAGGGGCGTAATACCGCTGGATCTGATCGCCGCTAGGGTCGTATCCGCCGCCATCGCGGCCATTATGGCCACCAAGGGACTGCGCATTGGTCCATGATCCCTTTGACCGGTGATCAGACGGTTTTCGCCTCGGTCGCATACTGAGTTGTTGCAAGTCTGCATCCCGGCGCGGAGAATGGTACCCCAAGTTCGGGACCTTCGCCGCATCGGATCTTCGGGGCTTCGCCAGAGACCCCAGGAAAGCAGATTCATGCTTTATATCATCCTTCTCCTGATCTGTGCCGCCCTGGCGGCCGCCGCCCTCTTCTTCTTTCTCAGGTCCAACGAGCTGAGTTCGCAGTTGCGCCAGTCGGCGGAGGCATGGCAGCAGAAGGAGGATGCCTATACGTCCGAGCTCGCCAAGCTGGAAAAGATCCGGCACATCCCGGACATCATCGAACGGGCGCGAAAGTCGAAGGAGCAAGTCGAGGCCACGCTGGCCGAAGCCCAGAGGAAGGCTGATGGGATCCTCCTACGATCCGTGGCGGAGGCGCAGGATCACGGCAGGAAGCTCAGGGAAGAGTCTGAAAGGGCGCTGGCACAATCGAGAGCGGAACGTCAGAAGCTCCTGAGCGAGGCGGAAACGCTGAAGGCTGAGGGGCAGGAGGCGTTGCGAGTCGCGAGATTGCAGGCCCAGAACGTCCTCGACGAATCCCAGAAGGAGGCCCGAGGGATCGCGTCCCAGGCCAGGAAGGACGCGAAGGAGAAGAGGGAGAAGGCGGAAGCGGCCCTGGACCTGGCTATACGCTATGCCCTGGAGATCAGACAGCGAGCGGAACAGCGGGCGCAGGAGATCGCCGGGGAAGCCTACGAGGCCAGGGGCAAGCTCAACGACTATCAGGCGACGGCACAGGCCCTCCAGAACAGGATCGAAAAGTATGAACGCCTTTATCTCGTCCCGCCTGCCCACATCCTCGACGAGCTGGCCGAGGAGTTCGGCTTCAGCAAGGCGGGCGAGAAGCTGAAGCTCGCGCGGGAACGGACCAAGCTCATGCAGGCGAACGGGACCGCCGTGACCTGCGGCTATCCCGACGGATGGAAGAAGGATCATGCCCTCAAGTTCGTCCTCAGCACGTTTAACGGGAAAGTGGACACGGTGCTGTCGCGGGTCAGGACCAACAATCAGGGCAAGCTGATCCAGGAAATCAAGGACGCCTACGCCCTGGTGAACAAGGACGGCGAGGTCTATAAGAATGCCAGGATTCAGGAGGAATACCTGGACTCGAGGCTCGAGGAGCTGAAATGGGCCGTGGCCGTCCAGAAGCTGAAGGAGAAGACCAGGGAAGAGCAGCGGGCCATCAGGGAGCAGATCAGGGAGGAGGAGCGGGCCAGGAAGGAGATCGAGCGGGCCATCAAGCAGGCCGAGCGCGAGGAAGAGCTCGTCAACAAGGCCATCGCCCGGATCAAGAAGCAATTCGAGGAAGCCAGCGAGGCGGAGAAGGCCAGGCTGGAGGCCCAGCTCCTCGACCTGAACGCCAAGCTCGTCGAGGCCGAGGAGAAGAGCAAGAAAGCGATCTCCATGGCCCAGCAGACGAAGAAGGGCCATGTCTATATCATCTCCAATGTCGGCTCGTTCGGCGAGGACGTCTACAAGATCGGGCTCACCCGAAGGCTCGACCCCAACGAGAGGGTCAGGGAGCTCGGCGATGCCAGCGTGCCCTTCCCGTTCGACGTACACGCCATGGTCGCTTCCGACGATGCCCCCTCGCTGGAGTCCGCGCTGCATCGGCGCTTCCTCGAACGGCAGGTGAACAAGGTCAACAAGCGGAAGGAATTCTTCCGGGTCAGCCTGAAAGAACTCCGGGAAGCGGCCGACGAACTGGGCCTCGAGGCATCCTGGACGTTGATGGCGGAAGCCGCGCAGTATCGGGAGACGCTGGCCCTTGAGCAGGCCATGAAGACCGACAAGGAACTGAAGCGGAAATGGCTGGAGGAACAGGCCACCTTCAACTTCGACGAGGAATCCCTCGAGGAGGCGGATCGGGAATTGGAGGAGGTCGAAGCCTAGCGCCGGGGATCCGGGGTCAGAACATAGGGAGCCGAAGTCAGACCAGGAACCTGGGCACCTGGGCTTACCTTATGGTTCTTGCATTCTCTCAATGCCCATCTTCCGGTACGATGCCGCCAGGAGGGGACCATGCAGACAATGACGCTGTCCGAAAGTGCGGTCGCCGTGCTGCGGTTCGAGATCAAGGGATACCACTCCCAAGCCAAGGAGCGATGGTTGCCCGCCTACCGAGAGCTGGCAGCCGCCGGGATCATGGAGCCAGTGGCCGGCTCGGAGACGGATTTCCGCTTCACCGAAGATGGCCGGGCAAGGCGCGAGGAAATCCTGCGGGAGGAGGAGGACCGGATCGAGCGCGAGCGGTTCGAGACGCCGGATGCCAGCAATCTGTCGGCCGCGGCCAGGGACCTCCTCCGCCGCCGACTGGCCGGCGATGACCGCGTGACGCCGGAGAACCTGGCGGCGTACCGCGAGCTGGCGACGGCACGGATCATGTATCCGGTCTCCTCGTGGGCTGGCGGCCCGGAGTCGGTTTTCCGCTTTACCGTTGCGAGCTGGGAACGTCGGGAGGAATGGATCAACGAGCATGCCGGCGCTCGGCATCCCTGATCTTCCGGGCCAACTCCCGCGCCTCGGATCGGATCGGTAGCTCCGTCTTCGGGGCGTGTTCGAGGGCATACTCGTGGCTGCCACCGCCTTTCGCATCCTCATATTCATGCGCAATAACAGCGTCCATCCTGTCCCGCAGTCGGGCTTTCGCATCGGCGTCGGATGCTTCGGGGCCGAGCCGCTCGAACAGATCCTCGTTCAATATCCCACCGTCGAGGTTAATCCTCCCGTCCGGCGTGTTGCCTCTGCCATCCACCTCGTGGGGCATCAAAGCGGCGTGCCGGATATCGTGATCCGGGTCGCCGACCCCGATCTTCGCTGGGTCGATGCCGAGTTCCATCATCCGGTTCTCGACGAGGTAATTCAGCGGCTCGAAATAACGATGGGCGAAATCCCTGGCGTGCGCCGCCGGGTCGTGCCACATGGGCCGACGGGAAGGCGGCGTGCCAACGATGGCGGGCTTGCGAAACAAATCGCGGATGCGTTTGAACGGGTTGCGCATGCCGAGACTATTCCACGCTTTTGCATGGATAGCAAGCCGCCCACCGAGGCCCCATGAAACGCTAGCGGGGGGCGCAGGGATCGAGTAATGGTTCGAGGGGCGTTGGGGTCAGCCCAGGTTCCTGGCTTCTTCATGCGAACAAACCAGGAACACCTGCTGACCCTATGGTTCTCGGCGAGCGAGATCGGCTGGAAGCAAGGTATGCACAGCGCCGGGCCGTGGGCCCTTTCTGGCGACGATACCGAAGCCGATCGTCCCAAACCGTCGCCATGGCGAGCGCGGTGAGTCAGTCAGTCGGCCGGCGGAGACGATTCTTGCCGCTCCCGTCTCCCCCGGAACCACACGGCGACCGTCCCGCCCACCAGGCCGGACAGGAGGATGCACAGGCAATGGCCCACGCGCTGGAAGTGATCGTAACGGAGCCCGGCATTCCGGCTCGCGGTGAGCGCGGCCTGAGCCGACCGCAAATGATTCGTCAGGTTCGCCACGACGGGATCATACTGGAAATTCGGCGTCGACGGCTTCAACCTCGCCAGCTCGGCCTCGAGCGCCTGCTTTTCCGCCGTCCAGGCTCCGACTTGGGACGCGATCAGGCGATGGCGGAGGTCGCCGATCCAGTGCGTCGTGATGAGCTGCTGTCGGAACGCATCGCCGACCCAGGGGCCAACGGATACGGCCAGATACCCGCCCGCGAACACGGCGAATCCCAGCCACCAGGCCCGCTCCCGACCCCCCAGCAGGGCCGCCCCGAGGATGGCCACTCCGACGGCGGCCAGGGCGAGCAGCATCATCAGGCCCGCCCATAGCTCGTTGGCGTTCCGGAGCGCGGCCAGGCCGATCGCGATGAGGACGACGAAGCCCATCAGGGTGCGGATGGATCGGCGGCGCATCGATACCCTTTCAACGGAAATTCCCTCGGAAATGTCAAAAGGCCATCATGGCTCCCTTGGCCCGCCGCTTGTAGGAGCCGGCTCCGTCCGGCGATCTTCGGAGAATCGTCAGGCGCTCTTGAAGTCCGAACCCCGCGGCGTCCATTATCGGGACCGCGATACCCCTGCCGCATCGCCCGCCCCCCCGCAGAGGAAAGGCACATAGGGCAGCGTGAGCGCCAGGAAGATCAGGATGTTGGAAGTCAGATAGATGGGGTTCCACAGGGGATCCGATAAGCCCGCGACCTCCCCGGTCGCCATACCCGCCGAGAGGACGCCCAGGTACGCGACTTCCCATCGGCGAACCCACGGCCGAAGCCGGAGTGCGCCATACCCCCCGATCAAACCGGAGAAGGACATCAGCGCACAGGCCGTCGTGAAGATGAGCCATTCGAAATCCAGGTGTTCCGGTTCATAACAATCTTTGAAATGAAATTCGGCATGGTAGAACCGGCCGGTCTCGTAGGATCCCGCGGCCAACCAGCCGAAGAACGCCGCGTAAAGCATCTGGATGACGCCGACGACGCGGCGATAGGTCCGCATCAATCCGATGCAAGGCGACCCGGGGTGCCATGCCGGATCGCCGACGTCAAGACGGGCCCCCGTCTCGGTCACCGGGTCAGGATGGGCGTCGACCTGCTCGACAAGTTGCATGGCTTCTACCAGCCTTGACCGCTTTCGACTCGCTCGACTGACAACTGTCCGATTGCTCCATCTTATCCGCCCATGGAGATCGCTTCAACGGGCGTCCCGACAGTTAGAGTGCTCCACACAGAGGTTGGGCACGCGAGGACCGATCGCCGCCTTCGCCGATCCCCGGCGTCTTGCTAATGCCTTGTCAATCGTGATTTGAGAAGTTGGAGTCCCGGCTTCAGCCGGTCGTCTCCGCCTCAAGGGGGTACTCCAACCGATCAATCGACGGTTGACAGCCCACTAGAATAGAACGAGCCTGTCATGTTGGAATATCGAGAGGGCCGTGGCGCAAACGCCCTTCTGGTCCGATCCCCAAGGATGGGCGCAGATTCGGAATCCGATCGAGAATCTCATCGACTTCAGGTGCGAGGATCGAGGTAAGGGTTACATGGAACTCAAGGAATTCGCCGAAAGGCAACTCGCTCGGCTCGGTGACCCAGGGAAAACGCCGGGCGATCTCAAGGACGAGATCATGCCCAATCGCCCCGAAACCCCGAACGCTCTCGATACGGACCAGCCCATTCCGTCGAACGCACTTGACGACCTACTCGTCGCGGTCGTGGATGACCCCGAGACCTGGCTGTCCACCCCCAGCGAGCAACTGGGGTGGCGGAAGCCCGGCGACTTGATCGGCACCGACGAAGATGTCAAGGTCGTGTCCCTGCTCCAGGCCGTCGATCAGGGTCTCTTCTAATGAAGCCAGGTGGCTGCGCCAGGCTGACGTCGGATGCGCGGAGGTCGATCGTTTTTCAGAACGATCGGGACCTGAAGTCGGAGCGATTCCTCTAACCGGCATTTCTCAACACAGAGACTGCAAACCGGCGAGGAAAACGATCGAACCCTATTCACCACGGAGTCACCGAGCTCACAGAGAAGATCGAATCACATCATAATCTTGTAATCGCGTATCGGCTCTCTAGCTCCGAGCGGAGCCGACCGAAAACGATAATTGGCAAGTACTTCCGCCTTCTCTGTGCCCTCTGTGGCTGTGTGGTGAGAAATCCGGGTTCAACGATTCTTCTGGGCGATCACCCCGCGAGATCGTCGCTACAGCGGCCAGTCGATGGGCGGCAACGGTTGCCACCACATCTGCTTGGCCAGTGCCTGGTTGTAGGCTCTCCGCCACGGCCGACCCACGGCCGCGTTCAGCGCCATGTCCAACGCACCGACCTGATACTGCTCCAACACCGCCACGAGGTCGATCAGAAGGCTCGCGTCGTCCCTGGACCGGGCGGCCAGTTCCGCGGCGGTGTCGGCGTCGCGGCAGAGCTCGGCCAGGGCCCGGTAACTGATGTCGGTGAACTCCGCTTTCGCCATGGCGTTCAGGTTGCGCCCGGGGTCATCCGCGGTCGCGGTGACCAGCCCGCCGGGGTCGGGCAGCCCGGTGTCGTCGCTCGCGAGGATGACCGGGTCGCCCAGCCAGGCGCCCCGGAACGCGGTCGCGTCGCGTGGGAAGCAATCCGCGACGAGGAGTTTCAAGGCCCGGATGCAATGATCCCCGCGCAGCACCGAGGAGAACTTGATCGCCTCGCCGAACCGCCCCGGGTCCAGGTATTGCCGCTTCGCCGGGTTGACGACCAGGAAGTACGCACCCATGGACAGTCGCCCTTTTACCACCCGACACGCGCCGCGTCGACGAGTCTCCGTCCGACCAGGACGATGTCGGTGACCAGGCCAGCCGGACACCCCACCGTAGCCATCCCCCACGACCCTCACACGAGAGACCTGCATCGTGCCAGAGGTTCGCGCGAGACGCCAGGCCGCTCGTCGTGATGCGCGCAAGCGGTAGTCCGGCGCGCAAATCGTCTTTTTTTTGGATTTTCGTATCTGCTTTTCAGATCGAGGGTTCCGACGGCCAATGGCACAAATCCGCAATAGGTGCATTAATGAAATTGTAAAATCGCGCCATTGTAATAGTAGGGAGATATTGCGCAATCATTTCCACCAGGGATCAGACGCCGGTGACAAGCCGCTCATCACGAAACCGATCGGGGCATCAGCAGCCACGGGCCGCGATGCCGCGGGCCATGACACCCGCGGCCGGACCACTCTCTTGCGCACTCGCAACGAACTCCCTCGCAGTCCTGGAGATCGGTGATGGCAACCCGTCGCAATGTTGCAAGGGAGTGCAAACCAGCGCAATGATTCGCGTCGGGCGATGCGGTCCTGAGGGCCGAACGCCGATCGAGCCCTCGCCGGCCCCGATCGACCCGCATGTCCTCTTCCCGCCCCCCAGGCGGATCGGGAATCCGATCCATCCCGGCACCTCAATACGCCGGCTCCGGCTTGCCCGAGGCTCCGACCTTCCACGGCGTCCAGGCCAGGACGACCTGTTCGATGGTGATATCAGCCTTCCTGGGGCGGAGCGGCATCGGCTCGAGCTTGGCGGACTCGACGCGCAGGATCGGGCCGAGCTGATCCACCTCCTCCTGGAATTCGGCCTCGAGCTCGGCATATTTCCCCCGCAGGACTTCCAGCGATTCCCCGGCCTGGTCGACGTCCCCGCGCTGCTGGACGGCCCGGCCGGCGGCCTTGGCGGCCGACGCCGCACGGCCCACGTTGGCCTGGCTGATCGTCTTCCGGCCCAGGATCGCACCCAGCACCGAGCTGCCCATCGCGATCGTGGCGTCCCAGGTCGACCGGTTCGCCTCGGCCTGCTCGCGCTCCAGCTTCGCGCGGGCGCGGTGGATCTGATCCTCGAGGGCGGCCTGCTTGGGCGCATACTTGGCCCGCAGCGCCTCGACGTCCTCGTCTCGACGCTCGCGCGACGCCTGGCCCAGGCGGAGCCGGAACTCCCGCTCCGATTCCATCGGCCGGGACGTCTCCTTCAGCTCGGGATAAGTCCACAGGTCCAGCGTCTTCTCGCGGTAGAGGTAGTTCTTCAGCGACTTGGTCCACTCGGCGTAGCTCTTGGCCCGGGCCAGCTCGGACGGCAAGGGGGCGAAGCGGGCGCCGGCCTCGGGGGTCCTGTCCAGCTCCGGCACGCCGTCGTCGTACGGCTCGCTTTCGGCCCAGACCTCCGACGGCACCGCGTCGTCGATCCGGTCGAGCAAGGCCAGGGTCTCCCAGTGGTCGATGCCGGCCTTCTTGTCGGCGTAGTGGAGCCGCGCCACGCCCAGGATCGCCGGGCGATAGAGCAGCGATTCCCCGGGCTGGAGCTGCCCGTGACGCGGCACGAAGAACACGGGCACGTCCGGCGGCACCACGGGGCGGGCACCCCCGGCGGCGGGGTCGGCCGTCGGAGATCCGCCGGAGGACCCGGAGGACGCGGGGAGGGTCGCGGTCGTCGTCTCTCCCGCGTGAGGGTCCCGGGGCGGGGCCTGCTTGCGGGAGGCCATCAGGGTCTGGATCTGTTCGCGGGTCAGCGGGCCGCGGAGGTAGGAAAGGGTCCATCGGGTCTGGAACACCACCGGGCGGTCGTCGTGTACGTTGTTCATCACGAAGACACGCTGGCCCAGGCCCGAGAGGATCTTGTCCATCGACGGGCGGTCGAAGGCATGCCCGGCCGCCGTCGACGCCCCCTCCAGGCCCTCGAGCACCCGGTCCTTGTCGCGCTGGGTCTGCAACCGGCCGAGGAACCACGTCCCGGCGTTGGAGAGCCCCTTGTAGTCGAGGTCGACCGGGTTCTGGGTCGCCAGCACGACGCCCAGGCCATAGGCCCGCGCCTGCTTCAGCAGGGTCAGCATCGGGACCTTCGACGGCGGATTCGACGTGGATGGGAAGTAGCCGAAGATCTCGTCCATGTACACGATCGCGCGCAGGCTCGAGGTGCCCGGCTGCGACCGCGCCCAGGCCAGCACCTCGTTGAGCAGGATCGTGACGAAGAACATCCGCTCGTTGTCGGACAGGTGCGCGATCGAGATGATCGACAGCCGGGGCTTCCCCGCCCGGGTGGAGAACAGGCCGGCGACGTCCAGCGGCTCCCCCTCCATCCAGGCGGCGAACCCGGGCGAGGCGAGCAGGTTGTTCAGCTTCATCGCCAGGGCGAAGCGGTCCTTGGCCGGGAAGAACGACTCCAGGTCGAGCACGCCGACCTTCTGGAACGGCGGCGACTGCACCGCGTGGATCAGCCCGCCCATGTCGAGGTCATCCCCCTCGCGCCAGGCGTGGTCGAGGATGTTGGAGATCAGGATATGCTCGCGACTGGCGATCGGGTCGGCGTCGATGCCCACGAGCGCCAGCAGGCCCGAGACGGCCGAGGCGATCCGCTCTCGGTAGGCCTCGTCCTGCCCGGCCAGGCCCGGCGGCGGTGCGTCGAACGATCGGAGCACCGTCAGCGGCAAACCGGCGCGGCTGCCCGGGGTGTAGATCGACAGGTCGACGGCCTCGCGGAACCGCGCGATCCGGGCGCCGTCCTGGCCCCAGGCGGCCAGCCCGTCTCGCCATTGCTCGGCGGTCTTCGCGGCGAATTGCTCGCGCGTCAGCCCCTGTCGCGACGCCTCGTCTGGGTCGACCCACGGCAGGAAATCCTCGGGGCGCAACTCCGGGAACGTGAGCAGCAGGTTGCCCAGGTCCCCCTTGGGGTCGATCGCGATCACCGGGATGCCGTCGATCGCCGCCTCTTCCAGCAGCCCGATCCCCAGCCCCGTCTTGCCGCTGCCGGTCATCCCCACGCAGACGGCGTGCGTGGTCAGGTCCTTCGACTCGTACAGCAGCAGGTCCGGCGTCACCTGCCGATGTCCCACGTCGTACGCCTTGCCGAGATAGAATACGCCGAGTTTCTCGAAGTCCTGCATGGGCCTCCCCGGTTCGCTCCCGATCACTTCGCCTCCGCGACCTTGGCCTTCTCGGCCCCCTTCTTGATCACGTCGATCGCGTGCTCGCAGTCCCGCTTGTCCTTGTACCCCTGGCCGGAGGTCGCGATGACCTGGCCGTTGGTCGCCTTGAGCCGCCATCGATGCTCCTTGGCCTTGTCCTCGTAGGTCTCGAACTTCAGCCTGGTCGCCGCGTCTTTCTTGATCCGGTCGATCGCGTTCTTGCAGTCGCGGTTGTCCTTGTATCCCTGGCCGGAGGTGGCGATGATCTGGCCGTTCGACGACTTGAGCCGCCATCGATAACCTTCCTTCTGATCCCGGTAGGTCTCGAAAGTGAGCGAACGGGTCGAGTCATCCGATGCGACGGCCACGGCCCCGGGCCGTGCGACGGCGCCCAGGCTCCCGAGCATCAATCCCAGGCACAGCAAGCCTCGAAATCTCGATCGCGGTGGTGTCATGATCTGCTCCGATTCAGTTCCACAGGTGGCCGATCAACGATTCCTCGCGCGAGGAGGAGACATGTCGGAGTTTACCAAGCTCAAGATATCACTTCCGCGGGACCGTTGCATACCGCGCCTTGTCGACGGCCGGCGCGGCATGCGCCTGGCGGAGCGTCGAGAGCCGGTCCACGATCGTGAACGCCGCCTCGGGCTTCCCCAGGGCGCGTGCGCTCTCGGCCATCCGGACCAGCTTCCCGGGCGTATCCAGCAAGGTGTCGATCTTGAACGCCAGCGCGGGCAGGTTGTTGCATCGGAGGGCGACCCCCTCTTCCAGCAGGTGGTCGGAGTTCCGCTCCTCCTGGCCGGGGATGGGGTTGATCACCACCATGGGCAGCCCCTTGGCCATGGCCTCCGACGTGGTCAAGCCCCCCGGCTTGCCCACGAACAGGTCGGCCGCCGTCATCAGCTCATCCATCTCGGTCGTGAACCCCAGGAGCGTGAACGAGACCGCCGACCGCTTCGAAAACGCCTTGATCGCCTGCGCCAGCTCGGACTTCAGCGCCTCGTTCCGGCCGCAGACGGCCACCACTCGGGCCGGGTGCTGCAAGCCGGCCAGCGCCTGCATCATGTGCCCGACCGGCCCGACCCCGAAGCCCCCCGCCGAGACGAGGATCGTGAACCGGTCCTCCTCCAGCCCGTGCTTGCGACGCATGGCCCGACGGCCCTTGTCGACCGCGAACACCGGATCGATGGGGATCCCCGAGACCGTGATCATCGGCTCGGGCACGCCCAGCGCCTTCAGGTGGACCTTGGTCTCCTCCAACGCGACGAAGTACTGCTCCGCATGGCGGCACAGCCACATCGCGTGCACGTCCAGGTCGGTGACCACGACCGAGTTCAGGACATTGACCTTACCCTCCTCCTTCAGCGACGAGATGATCCCGGACGGCAGGAAATGGGTGCAGATCGCCACGTCGGGCTGATACCGCCGGAGATACCGGATGAACGGATTCGCATTCAGGCGGTCGAAGGCCATCCGGACCGGGTCGTTCTTCGCCGGGTCGTCCAGGTAGTCGTAGAGCCAGCCCAGGACCTCCGGCGCCTTGTTGACCAGGTCGATATAGGCCTTGGAATAGAAGTGGCGGAAGACCTTGTTGGTGTACCTGAGCACGTCGAGATGCTGGACCTCGGTCGCGAGGCCCCGGATCCGGATCGCCTTCTCGACGGCCTCGGCCGCCCGGAGGTGGCCCGCTCCCGCACTGGCTGACAAGACGAGCACACGACCCAGCATGGTGACACCTTATACATTTCCAACGGGAATCGATCGGCATCGCTCAGCAGACCAGCCCGCCGATGCCACTCAAGGGGGTAGCCGTTTCCACTCGTCGATCAGGGCACGCGATGACCCGACGATCACGATCAGGCCCACGAACACACAACCCGCCATCCGCGCGATGGAGAGATCGAGACCAAGCCCAAAATGGACGAGCAAGGGCGAACAGACAATGAGAGTACCTATCAGTATGGAGAGGGTAAGCAAGATGCTCAACAGCATGGCGCGAATCACCGCGAGCCCCACCGCCCAACCTGCGTGACCACGACCTCCAGCAGGTAATAGCCGTAACTTCCGACCCATCGAGACCGACTCGGCACCACCGACGTCAGGCGCGACGCGCACACCAACACCTATCAGTCTAATCGTCGCGGCGAGGGGAAATGTTGCATAAATCTTCCTGGATTCTTCATCGCGACATCACGGAGCGGTCCCGCAATCCTGGCATGAGAGAGGCGGAACCCGTCATGCGAGTCGCGTTCGTGCTGCCGAGATAGGCCGCCTGCATCCCCGAAAAAAGACAAAAACCTGCCCTTGATACTTTCATAGGACAGGTCTCCCGACGAGCTCGGCTCGGAGACCTTGCCACGACGTGACCCCGATCACGAGGACTCCGGGAAGTTATTCCCGGCCTGTTCCTCAGGCCGCCGGAAATGAGCGGTCATTGGATGCAAGCCAACCGTGAGGTGCTCTCATCCTGATTCCCCCAGATACGTGCGTGACGCGGAATTCTTCACTTGGAATCGTTATGAGATTTCTTGACCCGGATGTTTCGATATTCGATCACGTTGATCTCGGATTGCAGGGCGAGGGGGCCCTTGGCGGGGATCTCCAGGGCGGCTTCGAGGACCTCGCCGTTGCAGGTGCACCGGGCCCTGGTGCCGGTGACGGCCACCTCGATCGCGTTCCAGTCGCCGTCCTTGTAATTCTTGAGCGTCTTGTACGGGCCGACCCGGGGATAGTCGCGGATCTGGAGCTGGTGCGCGAAGGCCTTGTCGCGCAGGTGCAGGCCGCTATTCGCCTCCCTGGAGGCGCGGAATTCCAGGCGAAGGGTGAAGTCGCCGTCATGCGATTCGACCGTCTCGATCTCGAGGATCTTCGGCGGCTTGTCCTTCGAGCCCGTGATCACGAGTATCCCGTCCCGGACCGCGAACCGGCCGTCTTCGGTGGCCGTCTTGCCGGCCAGGTCCGCCTTGCCCACCCGCCAGCCGGTCAGATCCTTGCCGTTGAAGATGGGACTGAAGCCGGGCTCGTCCGCACCCGCGACAGGGAGGAGGATGGCCGGGACCAGCAGCGCGAAGGCGCCACACCGAATCGCTCGTCGTCGATCAGGCCGACTCATACAGGATGCTCCCGAAAAGTTCGTCACCTTGGATTGTCCGGATGCCGACAACATAGCCGCCGCACGGCCGCCGAGGAAGCCCCTGGCGTCCGTCGTTTCTTGATCGGATTTTCATGCCTGACATTCGCGTAATCCCGGCATCCATGCAGTAGGTCGGTTGTAACGGATGTGGGTAGGGTCTGAGACCCCGCGATCGAATGCCCGGCCTCGCAGAGGCCGGCTACAGCAGAGGGTGACGTTCATCACACGAACGAGTCCCTGTTTTCCCCCGTCAAAAGAACCCGGCCCCGACGTTGACCGTCAGCGCGAGTATGGTGGTGTTGAAGAAGAAGGCGAACACACAATGGAGCGTCGTGATCCTGCGGATCGCCTTCGACGTCACGTTGATATCGGCGGTGGCGGAGGCGGTGCCGATGACGAACGAATAATAGACGAAATCCCAGTAATCCGGCGGCTCGTGGCCCGGAAATTCGAGCCCTTCCGCCAGGTCGTCCTCCGGTCCCGCGAAGTATTCATGGGCATAATGGATCGCGAAGATCGTGTGGGCGAACGTCCACGACAGGAGTACGGTCATGGCCGCGAGGGCGATGTGTTGCCATCCCCCGTCACCTTTGAGCGTCTTGGCCGCGGCCATCTCCGCCATCGTCCCGCCCAGGCTGATCAACGCCGTGATGGCGGCCAGGATGAGGATCAGGATCTGCCCCTCGTCCTGCAGGGCGGCGCGGTAGCGGATCTGGTGCCGATTCGATCGCGCCATCATCACGGCCGCCAGGATCAGGTAAAGGCTGGTGGCGCAATCCCACGCCGCCAGCAGGCGTGACGACGGCCGCCAGTGATGGGGCAGGAAGAACCACAGGAGAGTGCCGACAAGGGCGGCGGTGAAGAACCTGGGTTGCGCCTTCAGAAACCTCACGGGATTCATGGCTGTTCCGGTCTTTGTTTGCTGTCGGCGGGCCGAGTTGAGTCGGCCGGCCCATTCTCGCGGGAGCCGTCGGCGGTGCCATGCTATCACCGTCGGAAGGCTGCGTCACCTGCTCCTGCCGAGCCTCGTCCCATTAGCCCGGGATGGTCGCCAGAAGCCTGATTGATATCTGCGATCCCTCCGGGGTGGGCTCGACGCGCTGTGCTCCCCGAGCCCCTGCGGGTCTCATCCTTCGACGGGAAACGGCGACGGTCGGGAGCTGGCGAGGTGCAGCCGGGGGCGACTGCCGCAGACTTCCGCTCTTGCGAGGACTTGTTTAAGTTCTTGTGGCGGAGGAACCAGTGCCCATCGAACGACCGAACGGAATGGATTCCGTTTTCCCCGAACCGTCGCGGAGTGCCCCGGGGCGATCCGCATTCGAGGTGACTTATCCAGGAAATCAGCCATGAATCGAATCCCAATTGTTCTCCGCCGGGCCGTCGGCGCCCTCGCTGTCATCGGGGCGACGTTCTCGGCCGCCGTCGCGTATCAGGGCGGCGCGGGCGAGTCCCGTGTCGAGTCCCCGTTCCAGGCTCGATCGACCCGAGGGGCCTCGGCCGAAGGGCCGTCGGGCGATCCGCGGCATGGGAGATCACCCGACCCGCCGAAGACGTGGCGAGAGCACTGGTTCGAGCACAACCAGGTCGTCAGGCTCGTGGAATCCAACGCTGAGGTCGCGATCTACTTCGACAAGGACGTGCCGCGGAAGGGGATGGAATGGCTCCTGCCGTTCGTGACCCGGGTGTGGCGTTATACGAAGCAGACGTACGGACAATTCGGGCCGGACGCTCACCTCTACGCGATCCTCCATCAGGGCAAGTACGGCGGGGGTCATCCCTCGACCTACTTCGACGGGTCCCACGACCATCGCAACGTCGTCGACTGCGGGCTCGCCTCCTGGGGGTACCAGAGTATCGATATGATCACTCACGAGGTCGGCCACAACGTCGAAGGCGCCGGCAATGGCGTGCACGAGTCTCCGGCGTTCGAGGTGTGGAGGGACAGCAAATGGATCGAACTGTACCAGTATGACCTCTATGTGGGCCTGGGACTGCGCGAGGAAGCGCGGCGGGTCTTCGAGAAATTCTCCCGGCAGGCCGACGATTTCCCGAGGCCGGGCACCCACTGGTTCCGGGACTTCTTCCAACCGATCTGGCGGGATCATGGCCGCTCGAAGGTGATGGTGACGTTCTTCCAGCTCCTGTCGGAGCATTTCCCGAAGGAGTCCGAGGACGACGGGAGGCATCGGCGTTACACGCGGAGGATGAACTGGGGCGAGTTCATCCATTTCATGAGCGGAGCCGCCCACGAGGACATCAGGCCGGTCGTCACGAAGGCGTTCGGCTGGCCGGCCGAGTGGGAGGAGCAATATCAGAAAGCGCGAGCCCAGTTCCCGGAGATCCGATACGCGAAGTGAATCCGGGCTCATGTTGGCGATCGGGTGGTTGAGAGGAGCGGGTGTCCTTCGGTCCGGCCATGGTCGGCGCCTGGACACCCGCGCCTGGGTTATCCGACGATCGGCTTCAACATCGGCGAGATGCTCAACGTCGGGGAGATGTTCGCCACGGTGGGGAGTTGCCCGATCGGCAGCATGCCATCGATGATCCCGTACGCAGCGGAGTCATCGGTGACTTGAAGTCCGTCGGTTTGCAGTTCCGCGAGGATCGTCTTGAATGTGGCGGCGTCGGAGTCGTGGATGTTGACGCCAACACTGGTATCGTTGATCACCAGTCCGTTGACCCCTGTCGGGAGGAAGAAGCCCTTGCCACCCGCATTGAGGAAGGCCTCGTATTGTGCGTAGACCGACTGGAGCTGCGCACCCACGTTGGACGGGAGGGTGACGCTCACCGTCGTGGCGTTATTCGCGACGGCGGGAAGTTGCGCGATCGGCAGCAGGCCCTCGACAACCCCGCTCGCGGGAAAGTCTTGAGTGACCTGAAGGCCATCGCCCTGGAGTTGCGTGAGGCTCGTCTTGAAGTTGGCGTGGTCGCTCGTCTGGACCTTGACGCCGACATCGGTACCGGCGACCACCGCTCCGCTGACTCCCGTCGGACTGAACGAGGTGCTGGCGCCCGATATGACGTAGGTCACGTATTGTGCGTAGAGCGACTGGAGCCGCGCACCGACCACCAACGGGTGATCTCCCACCGGCAGCTTGCGAGGAATCAACACGGGATGCTTCTTGGCCACCTCGGGCTGCATTCCGACCGGCAGCGTGCCAGGCGTCAACACGGGGTGCTTCCTGGCCACCTCCGGGTGGATTCCTGACGGCGGCTTGCGAGGTACCAACACAGGGGGCTTCTTGGGCACCAGCGGCCCGTTGATGCTCACCGTCGTGGCGTTATTCGCGACGGCGGGGAGTTGCGCGATCGGCAGCACACCCACAACAATCGCGCCCTTGGCGGAGGCTTGAGTGACTTGAAGGCCCTCGGTCTGGAGATGCTTGACGATCTTGGTGTAACTCGTGGGGTCGGTCGTGCGGATCCGGACGCTGACATCCGTACCATCGATCACCAGTCCTTTGATCCCGGTCGGACTGAAGGTGCCGATACTCCCCGTGGCGACGTAGGCGTGATATTGCGCGTAAAGCGACTGGAGCGTCGCACCCACCACCAACGGGTGGTATCCCACCGGCAGCTTGCGAGGAATCAACACGGGGGGCTTCTTGACCGGCAACGCGTCGACCGGGACGCTCGCGGTCGGATTCGACGCGGCGAGCTTCGCCTCATCCCTGGCCTCGAGGCGGGCGAGCGCCGGCTCGTGGGCGAGGGGCGTTTTCGCCTCGGGTCGGACTTGCAGCGTGGCGACGTGCGACGTGTCGTGCGATAACGCACCGATCGTCGAGGGGACGATCCGATCGTCGAGGTATTCCAGTTTGAACTTGGGAGTCCGCCGAATCCGGGCGTTGCTTCTCGATGTGGTCATCATGAATGGCCTGTCCTATCAAGTTGAGCGGGCGCCGGGCCCGCGTTGTGTTCGCCGGAATCCGGGCGCAGCCCGATCCGGAGGATGTCGTACATGGGTTCGAACTGAAAATGTATGTGGGCTACACGGATGTCCGTTTTTCGCCCGCCGGAATCGCGCCACTCGTTCCTTGGATCGTCGTGGATTGGAGTCAGCCTGCCGCACAAATCCGCGTCACGGTCCGGGGACGTGGCCTGGCTCGCCGCCGGGCGTCCCTCGGACGGGCCTTCCTGGTGCATCTCGCAGGGCATGCCATTGATCTGTTGGCCTCTGATGGCTGACGGTCCGGATGAGAGATTCGGGGATTCCTGATTCGCGATAGCGGGCTCGGAATGCGACTGTATCGAGTCGACCTACTCAGCTTTGAGCGCATCAAAAAACCCCACCACGCGAGCGTTCGCGTACTGGGGCCACCTTGACCCGAAACCCGTTGTCCCACCCATCGAGAGTGGGAAAAAAAGAACCCCGACGACACGACCTGATCGCATCCCGGGGCCACCTTAGCCGAGCTTACAGCCCCGCCTTGGGACTGCCACCGTAATCGATCTCTGAAGTCTAATCGATCACGCTTACTCAGGTCAAGCCCATATTTCTTGAATTTGACGAAAAACGGGACATGGCGGAAGAACGCGAGATTGACAAGGCTGGATTTCCGCCCGTGGGCCCTTGGGGCCTTGGTCTGCTGTCCCTTTGCGTCCCATGATCGCGGGATACAGAAATGGGGAGCGGTCCGCCCTCTTTCCCTGTTGCGTGGAGTTATTCAGGCCCCTTCGGCCTCGAGCTGTTTCCTGGCCTCGGCGATCACGGCCTTTTGCGCGTCGGTCACCTCGGGGTAGCGGAGGTCGAGCGATTCGATCGTCCTGGTCACGATGCGCGCGACGATCGAGCGGCTGACCCACTTGTGGTCGGCCGGGACGATGTACCACGGGGCATGCTTCGTGCTGGTCGCGCCGATGGCTTTCGCGTATGCCTTCATGTAGTCGTCCCAGTGCGCGCGTTCGGCGAGGTCGGCGGGGGAGTACTTCCACTGCTTCGTCGGGTCCTTGAGGCGCTTGAGGAACCGCTTGCGTTGCTCCTCCTTCGACAGGTTGAGGAAGAACTTGAGGATGACCGTGCCGTTGCGGGTCAGGTGGCGCTCGAACGAGTTGATGTCGGCGTAGCGATCGGCCCAGAAGTCGTCGTCGAGCCGGGCGCCGGGGATGCGCTCGGCCTGGGCCAGCTCGGGGTGGACGCGGACCACCAGCACGTCCTCGAAATAGGATCGGTTGAAGATGCCGATCCGGCCCCGCTCGGGCACCGATCGGGCGTATCGCCAGAGGAAGGTGTGGTCGAGTTCCTGGGCGGAGGGGTGCTTGAAGCTGTAGACCTGGCATCCCTGGGGATTGACGCCGGACATCACATGCTTGATCGTGCTGTCCTTGCCGGCGGCGTCCATCGCCTGGAGGATGATCAGGATCGCGTAGGCGTTGGCGGCATAGAGCCGGTCCTGGGCCTCGGTCAGCGCGGAGACGTCCTGCGTGAGGACCTCCTTGGCGTACTGCTTCCGGTCGGCCTTCGGGAGCGCGGGGTCGCCGGCCCAGGCGGGGTCGTAGTCCTTCAGGTCGATCGACTTGCCCTGAGGGACCCGGCACTGCTCGATGATGTCGTCGCTGACTGCCATTGATGAGAGCTCCCGGGGCTTCGTAGCGGGGCCGCTTCCTCGCCTCGCAACGTCACGAGGCGGGCGGTCGGGCCGGATTGGATCGAATCGGATCGGAGGGGACGCAATCCCGAGCATATCGGTCCGGATCGGGCCGGGCCAGACGGGCGCCCGGGGTATCGGGCGATTTCTCCCGAGCGGCCGGGCCGCGAGTCGACCGGCCAGGACCGGAAGCGGACATCAGCCATCGATCGGGCGGCGGAGGGGGAAGGCCGTTTCCGTGGCACTTTCCAGCGGGTAAACTCAGCCGATGGAGTCGAGGCCGAGGTCCCGGAGGGCGTCCGTCCGGGGAGGGTCGGCCTATTGTCATTCTCTCGAAGGTCCGCGCCGATGACTCTCCGCACGCAGAACCGCCGGGATTTCCTCCGTGTGGCAGCGACGAGCCCCGCGCTGCTCCCCTTCTTCATGCCGTTCGGCCGGTCGATGGCCGAGGAGATGCAGGCTAAGAACGACCGGCCCCGCCTCGGCCTGATCGGCGCCGGCGGTCAGGGCTCGGGCGATGCCCGGGGCGCATCCACCTATGGCGATTTTTTGGCCGTCTGCGACGTGGACAAGACCCACGCCGAGCGGGCCAAGGCCGATCGTCGCATCGGCAAGGGGAAGGCGGACATCTACGGGGATTATCGCAAGCTGCTCGATCGCAAGGATATCGATGCCGTCATCATCGGCACGCCCGACCACTGGCACACGCGGATCTGCATCGACGCGCTGAGGGCGGGCAAGGACGTCTACTGCGAGAAGCCGATGACCCTGACGATCGACGAGGGCAAGAAGCTCGGCCAGGTCGTCAAGGAGACCGGGCGCGTCGTGCAGGTCGGCACCCAGCAGCGGAGCGACCACAACCGGGTGTTCCTGCTGGCCGTCGCGATGGTCCGGGCGGGGCGGATCGGCAAGGTCCGCAAGGTGACCGCGGCCATCGGCGGAGGCCCCACCGGCGGCCCGTTCCCCGTGGCGAAGACGCCCGCCGTGCTCGACTGGGACATGTGGCTGGGCCAGGCGCCCAAGGTCGAGTATCGCGAGAAGCGTTGCCACAGCGATTTCCGATGGTGGTACGAGTACTCCGGCGGCAAGCTCACCGACTGGGGTGCCCACCACGTGGATATCGGCCAGTGGGCCATCGGCATGGAGAACTCCGGGCCGACCGGCATCGAGGTCGTCAAGGGCAAGCTGCCGGTCGAGTTCAAGGGGGGCTATCCGACCGTCGACGACCGATTCAACACCACGACGGAGTTCATCGTCCGGGCCATGTTCGCCAACGGCGTCACGCTGGAGATCCGCGACGACACCGAGAACGGCGTGACCTTCGAGGGCGAGCGCCGGGGGCAGAAGATCTTCGTCACCCGCGATCGCATCGACCTCCAGGGGGGCGCGGTCGATGCCCTCTACAAGAATCCCGTACCGGAGTCGATGCTGCACGAGCTGCGCAAGGGCAAGAAGGTCGACGGCCACATGGCGAACTTCTTCGAGTGCATCCGCGACCGCTCGGTGCCCGTCTCGGACGTCTGGACGCATCACCGGGCGCTGACGACCTGCCACCTGGCGAACATCGCGATCCGGCTGGGGCGGCACAAGCTCACGTGGGACCCGGCCAAGGAGGAGATCGTCGGCGACTCCGAGGCCAACGCCTGGCAGGCGCGGCCGCAGCGGGCCGGGTATGAGGTCGGTTAGGGCGGTCCACGCCGGGGAGGAAGAAGGAAACCATCGCCAGGATCGACCCGGTCACGGGGAGTGACCGCTCCGCCCCGATCGTCCTGGCGGCGATGGTCGAAGGCTTCGAGTGATCGCGAAACCTCGTCCGTATATCCGTGCCACCCGCCCGAGAGTATGGTCGACTCCCGCGGCGCGAACGTTGAACTCTTGAATACGATCGAATCCCGACTCATTCCGAACTCCGGCTTCGGCGTGACCGCGACGCCTGCGAGGGTATCGCGATCACTCCCAAATGGGAGGTCCATCGATGAACAGCCAGTGGTTCCCCGGCCTGCTGACCCTGCTCCTGGCCGCCTCCGTCGCGGCCCAGGATTCGAAACCCGCCGACGGCATCCCGGCCCCCAGCAATATCCGAGGGCAGGAATACCCCCGGATCCACGACGACCTGCGCGTGACCTTCCGGATCAAGGCGCCCGACGCCCAGAGCGTCGTCTTCGGGTTCTTCGATAGCCAGCGGTATCCCGCGAAGAAGGGCGAGGATGGCTCCTGGACCGCGACCACCAACCCGCAGGTGCCGGGGTTCCATTACTACCGGGTGTTCATCGACGGCGTGCAGGTGAACGACCCGGCGAGCGAGACGTACTACGGGACCGGCAAGCAGACCAGCGGGATCGAGATCCCGGAGAAGGGCGTCGATTATTATCTCCCCAAGGACGTGCCCCACGGCGAGGTCCGCGAGCGCTGGTACTTCTCCAAGACGACCCAGGCCTGGAGGCGCATCTTCGTCTACACGCCGCCCGCTTACGACGCCGATCGCGAGACCCGGTATCCGGTGCTGTACCTGCAACACGGCGGGGGCGAGGACGAGCGGGGCTGGCCGAACCAGGGGCGCGTCGCCTTCATCCTGGACAACCTGATCGCCGAGAAGAAGGCGAGGCCGATGCTCGTGGTCATGGAGCAGGGCTACGCGCGCCGGCCCGGTGAGGCGGCCCCGTCGCTCGCTCCGCCGTCGCGGGCTGCCGCACCCGGCGGGAATCGCCCTCCCCGGCCCGATTTCAGTCGGATGTTCGGCGCGTTCGAGGACGTGATGGTCAAGGACCTGATCCCGATGATCGACGCGACCTACCGCACGATCCCGGACCGCGAGCACCGGGCGATGGCCGGGCTCTCGATGGGCGGCATGCAGACGTTCCAGATCACGCTCAAGCATCTGGATCTGTTCGCCTACATCGGCGGCTTCAGCGGCGGGGGCGGGGGTTTCGGCGGCGCCCCGTTCGACCCGAAGACGGCCCACGGCGGCGTCATGGCCGACGCGGACGAGTTCAACAAGAAGGTTCGGCTGGTCTGGCTGGGCATCGGCACCGCCGAGCCGCAGCGGATGTACGAGAGCGTGAAGCACTACCACGAGGCGCTTGAGAAGGCCGGGATCAAGCACGTGTACTACGAGTCGCCCGGGACCTCGCACGAATGGCTGACCTGGCGTCGCAGCCTGCATGAGTTCGCCCCTCTCGTGTTCGCGAACGCCCCTTCGGCCGGCCGGGCCGGGGGCGGGGCTCGGATGCAGCGACAGCCGATCGTCCTGAACGCCGACGACGTCCCCGCGTTCCCGGATCCGCCCTCCGGTATCGATGCGAAGAAGGACGTACCCCACGGGAAGTTGGAGATGGTTTCCTACGACTCGAAGTCGGTGGGCACGACCCGCAAGATGCAGGTCTACACGCCTCCCGGCTACTCCGCGGAGAAGAAATACCCGGTGCTGTACCTGCTGCACGGCATCGGCGGGGACGAGACGGAGTGGCAGCGATTCGCGAAGCCGAACCTGCTCCTCGACAACCTGCTCGCCGATGGGAAAGCCATACCCATGATCGTGGTGATGCCGAACGGTCGCGCCCGGAAGAACGACCGGCCCGAGGGGAACATCTTCGCCGCCGCGCCCGCCTTCACGGCGTTCGAGCAGGACTTGCTGAAGGACGTGATCCCCGCCATCGAGTCGCGTTACTCGGTCCGGGCGGACCGCGAGCATCGGGCCCTGGCCGGCCTGTCCATGGGCGGGGGCCAGTCGCTCAATTTCGGGCTGGCTCACCTCGATACCTTCGCCTGGGTCGGTGCCTTCTCCGCGGCCCCCAACACGAAGCCCGCGTCGGAGCTGGTGCCCGATCCGGCGGGTGCGAAGGAGCAACTGAAACTCCTCTGGCTCGCCTGCGGCAAGAAGGACAACCTCCTCCGCATCAGCCAGGGCGTGCATGCCTATCTCAAGGACAAGGACATCCCGCACGTCTGGCATGTCGATGGCAACGCGCACGACCCGACCGAGTGGAGGAACAACCTCTATCTCTTCGCGCAGCGGGTTTTCCGTTGAGCAAGCCCGGAGTTCGGATGGGAGCGGGCAGGGACGCCCACCCATCAACGACGGACGCGAGGCCAGCTTTTCGCCTTCGGCGTCGAGCCCCGATGATCCCTGGCGAGGAACGGCCCCTCCTCGTCCTGATTCCCGGATGCCTCGGCCCGACGCCGACACGCCTTCGGGGTTGCCTCGAGCCCCATGATGGCTCGATCGGATTCAGGAATCCAATATTATGCGTCAAATTTGCACTAGATAATTACTCGCAATTCAGGGTTTGTTGACCGCAATCGACTCCTTCGCGGGCTCTCGGAGTCTGTCCCGGGAGCCGAACGATGTCACGCAATAGTCGGGCGTCGCTGCGATCCTCATACGAGCCCGAGGCGCCAGCGAGTGCATGATCGGGCTCATTCACTGGCTGGCGCGTCGGGCTTGTAGGAACGGAGTTCACCAATCTCGGCCCATAAGCCGACAGGTTTTCGCACGGATAGGGCTGCTACCCCTGGTAACACGAATGTTGGGTTTGGGCCTGCGGTGCTTTCCGGACAGTCTATCAATTCCGCGAGGCGGTCGTCGGGAGGCTCGGGTTCAAGGCGGGTAAGATCGCGACGGCGACATCGAGATACCATGTTCGTACCCATACTCGTCGGCTTCTGATACCATCGGACTCGGTCCGAGCGGCTCCTCGGTCCGATCGGGGCTTCGATTGCCGCGGTGGCAATCCTCGATGTGGGGCCGACCCGTCGCGCGGGAACGTAATAGTCAGCCCATGTCCAAGAGCCCGGACAAAGACACCTCGCTCACGTTGATCGTGCGAGTCCAGCAAAACCCTGCCGATCTCCAGGCCTGGGACGAGTTCGTCCAGCGCTATCACCCGATCATCCGCGCCTGGTGTTTGCGGTGGGGATCCCAGCCCTCCGACGCCGACGACGTCGCGCAGCAGGTCCTGCTCAAGCTGCTCAGCGCCATGAAGAAGTACCATTACGATCCCACTCCTGGCTTCCGCGGATGGCTCAAGACCGTCACGCACAATGCCTGGGTCGACTTCGTCGGGTCTCGCCGCCGGATGCCGGGACGGGACCACGACCGTCTCGCCTCGATCGTGGATTCGCACGACGCGTACGCCGACCTGGAAGAGCAGATGGAGAACGCGCTTGAGCAGGAGTTACTCGAACTGGCAATGCACCGGGTCGAACGGCGTGTGAAGCCCCTGACGTGGGAAGCCTTCCGGCTCACTCACGTCGAGAATCTCTCGGGGGCCGCGGCCGCTGAGCGACTCAACATCCCGGTCTCGCAGGTGTTCGTGGCCAAGCACCGCGTTCTGAAACTCCTGAAGGGAGAAATCCGGCGGCTGAAAGCCAAGTGAGGCTGAAACGATCTTGCCGGTTAGCTCGTCGCGAATCTTCCGGAATCTGTGTAAGGTCAGAGCAGCTCGATCCGTTCCTTGTTTGGGGAATCATTCCCCAGCCCGTCATGACACTCGCTGCCAATCTCCTGGACTGCATCCATGTTCCTCGACGTGTGCCCGATGCTCGACGAACTTCGTCGGTTCCTGGACCAGGAGCTGGAGCGGTCCCGGCAAGCGGAGATTGGCATGCACGTGGACAGGTGCCCATCGTGCCAGGCGACGCTTGAAGGGCTGACTCAGGCCGAAGCCTCCGACCTGCTCAGGAGCAGCCTTGACGTGTTGACAGGTCAGGAAGGTCCAAGTACCGAGGCTCAGGCGCCCACCGATCGGCTCATGGTCGTTACCGACGGCGCCGAGGGGTTTCCCCTCCCGGACACCGAGGTGCAATTCGCATCCCGGCTCGATGGGGAGTCGACCGTCGACGGCGAGGGGATCACGACCGATCTCTCTGCGGGCGAGAGGGGAGCGGATGACGGATCCACGGACGCGGGGGAGCCTGGAGGCGCTGTCCCTGGCGTGGGAGCGATCTGCGGCGAGGCCGGTCCCCGTCTGCCTCGAATCGCCGCTTATGAGATCCTCGACCTGCTGGGCCAGGGAGGTATGGGGGTCGTTTATCGGGCGCGGCAGCGGGGACTGAATCGCCTGGTTGCCGTGAAGATGATCCGTGGAGACGGACGGGGCCGCCCCGATCATCTGGCCCGCATCCGGATCGAGGCCGAGGCTGTCGCCCGGCTCCATCATCCCAACATCATCCAGATTTTCGAGATCGGCGAGGTCGATGACGCGCCATTCGTTTCCCTGGAGTTGCTCGAGGGTGGATCGCTGGAGCATCGCCTCGCAGGGACTCCACAGCCTGGCAAGGATGCCGCAGAGCTGATGGTCACTCTGGCGCGGGCTGTCCAGGTCGCGCACGACGCGGGGATTGTCCATCGCGACCTCAAGCCGACCAACGTCCTCTTCAGTGAGGACGGCACGCCCAAGATCACGGACTTCGGCCTGGCCAAGCGACTGGAGTCGGACAGCCGGCAGACCGAGAGCGGCCAGATCATGGGCTCGCCCAGCTACATGGCCCCCGAGCAGGCGCGCGGGCACAGCAGGGATGTGGGCCCGGCCGCGGACGTGTATGCGCTGGGAGCGATCCTCTACGAGATGCTCACCGGCCGCCCGCCGTTCAAGGGGGAAACGCCGATCGAGACGGTCCGCCAGGTCGTCGAGGATGAGGTCGTGCCTCCCTCCCGGCTCGTGCCCAGGGTCGCCCGCGACCTGGAGACCATCTGCCTGCAATGCCTGCATAAGGAAGCGTCCCGCCGCTACGATTCCGCCCAGGCGCTGGCTGAGGACCTCGAGAATTTTCTCGCCGGCCGGCCGGTCGCCGCACGCCGTACGCCGCTCTGGGAGCGCGGGTTCAAGCTGGCGCGCCGCCATCTCCTGGCCGCCACGCTGTTGACGCTCAGTCTGGTCGCGACGGTCAGTCTGGCCGGCGCCTGGCTGCAATACCGCTCCGGGGAGACTCAGCGCAAGGCCGAGCTGCGGACCAGGACCACCGGGTCGCTCTTCCGGATCCAGGATCTCCTCACCCAGCAGCGCTGGGGCGACGCCGAGCCGGACCTGACCGCGATCCAGGCCGAGCTTCGTGGCGAGCGGGACTTCCAGGACCTGGCGGGGTGGACGGCCGAGTTGCTCGTACAAACCCAGCGGGGACGGCTCAAGCAGGAGACCGTGAGCCAGGACCAAGAACGGCTCCGGACCTTCCGCGAGCGCTTCAGGGACACACTGCTCCATGAGACGCACTTCACCGGCCTGGACCTTCCCTATAATCCGGAGACGGTTAGCACCACGGCACGGAAAGCGCTGGCGGTTTTCGCCGCGCCGGGCTCGGGCGAATCGTGGGAGCTCGAGGTCCTGACCGAGAGCCTCCTTCCTCGCGGCCAAGACGAGATCAAGCAGGGCTGTTTCGAGCTGCTCCTGATCCTGGCCGACGCCGAACGGTC
>JBKQHM010000688.1:0-11410 GCA_052148775.1 Isosphaeraceae bacterium
GATTGGGTCAGGGTCCCGTCCTTCTCCGGCTGCATCGGTACGAGATCGACATCTCGCGGCCCGAGGGAGATCAGGTGAGGCGCATTGATCAGGTCGAATGTGCCGGTCTTCGTGCCCGGATCGTAGGTGTATCTCTGCGTGCCTACGATGTCGCCGGCGATTTCGGGGAACGTCCGGCCGGGCTTGGGACGGATCAAGTCCGCGCGTGCAGGAAGCCACGCTCCGCCGATGAAGAAGAGCGAGGCTACGAGACCAACCCTGACGATGGTGCTGCGCATCCTTGGCATGGGAACATCCTCGTCGCCGCTGGAATCCGGATCGGCTCGATTCGGAGCCAGGGCGCAATCGTGCGACGTCTCGGGGAGTCGGCTCGAGGGAGTTGGGCGGTGTTCGAGGTGTTGGATCGAGATGAGGCCCGAGGCGAGAACCGTGCGAGTCGACCTCCCGAGTATCTGATCTCTCTTGAAGCTGAAACACTTAACGCGGATCGACGGCCCGTCTGACGTCATCCTCGTCGCAACGGACCCACTCGTGAGGCGGAATCTATCCCATCGACAAAATCCCGTCAATGCCGCAATTTCGACTGTCTGGAGGATCGAGTCCCTACGGTATGATGGGATCGTGGACGGGGTGTCGAGCCGGGGAACGGGCCCGGGGCCGCACGTTCCGACGACGACGATCCGGGTGGTCGTTGCGACAGCGTCGACGCAGGAAGTCTTTCATGATCGCCAAGGAGACGCGCCAGCTTCGCATCGGTATACTGGGGTGTGGCCCGATCGCCCAGTTCGCCCATCTCGACGCCTGTCGCAAGGCGCGTAACGCCGAGTTGTATGCGATCTGCGACGTTGCCGATGACCTCCGCGAGCGGATGGCTCAGGTCCATCAGCCCGGGGCCGCCTATCGCGATTACGACGACATGCTGGCCGATCCCCGGGTCGAGGCGGTCATCGTCGCCATCGCCGATCAGTTCCATGTGTCCGCCGCGCTCCAGGCAATCGAGGCTGGCAAGCACGTCCTGGTCGAGAAGCCCATGGGTACGACCGTGGAGTCCTGTCGACAACTCCGCGACCTCGCCGCAGGGAGCGGGCTGGTCGTGCAGGTCGGCAACAATCGTCGATTCGATCCCGGAATCGCCTTCGCCCGCAAGTTCATCCGCGAAGAGATGGGCGAGCGGATCGCCCTGAAAGCCTGGTACTATGACTCGGTCTATCGATATACGATGACCGACAATCTCCAACCAATTCCGTTCTCGAGCCAGAATGCCCTACGTCCCGAGGGCAATCCCAAGGCCGACCGCAGTCGATATTTCCTCCTGACTCACGGCAGCCACCTGGTCGACTCGGCGCGGTTCCTCGGAGGTTCCATCATCGGTGTCCGTGCGCGTCTGCTCGAGCGGTTCGGCGCCTATTGCTGGTTCATCGCCGTCGAATTCGAAGATGGAAAGCTGGGCCACCTCGACCTCCAGATCCCGGTGCGCGGCGATTTCCAGGAGGGCTTCCAGGTCTTTGGTGAACACGGCAGCGTAAGCGGGCGGGTCTATCTGCCCTGGTTCCACAAGTCGAGCGATGTGGAATGCTTCTCGACGCGAGATCGCCAGTTCCGCCGTGTTCTCGGCGAAGATGCGCACACCTACAAGCTCCAGATCGAGGGCTTCGCGGCCACCATCCTCGACGCCGCCCCGCAGGCGGGGGCGAGCCTCGATGACGGCCTGGCCGCCATGCAGGCGATGGTCGCCATCGCTCGGTCGTCGGAATCGGGGGAGCTCGTCCGATTGGAGGATGTCTACGGAGGCGTCTGATGCACCTGGGGATCTTCGCCAAGACCTTCCCGCGGCCGACGATCGAGGAGACCCTCGACGCGATTGCTGATCGTGGGCTGACCCACGTCCAGTTCAACATGTCCTGCGCGGGATTGCCGACCTTGGCCGAGCGGATCGATGAGGACTTCTGCCGATCGATCGCGCAGGCGTTTCGCGAGCGTGGCCTGACGATGGCCGCGATCTCGGGCACATTCAACCTGTGCGATCCGGATCCATTGCGTCTACTCGAGAACCTGAAGCGTCTCGAGCTCCTGGCGGCGGCCTGCCGGTGGTTGGATACCCGGATCGTCACTCTCTGCACCGGTACGCGCGACCCCGAGGACATGTGGCGATGGCATCCGGAGAACGTTCGGCGCACGACCTGGGATAGCCTGACCGGGTCGATCCGGCTGGCGGTCCAGATCGCCGATCGACACGAGGTGACCCTGGCATTCGAGCCCGAGATCGGCAACGTGGTCAACTCGGTCTCCAAGGCCCGGCGTCTGCTCGACGAGATCGGCTCGCCCTGGCTCAAGGTCGTCATCGACCCTGCCAACCTCATGCGGACCGGGGACTTTCCACGTATGAAGGAAATCCTGGAGGAGTCGTTCGATTGGCTCGGCCCGGACATCGTCCTGGCTCACGCGAAGAACCCGCCGAACGAGCGGAATCCCGAGGAAAGACTGACGATCCGGGAGTACTTGGATCGGCAATCTGCGAATGCGTGGTTTCTCGATACAATCGTGCGCAAGCTAGACGAGGCAGCGAGGCGAATCCCCAGGGAAGTCGAGAAGATGCTTTCCTCGACCATACCGAGATGTCTCGTCGATTTGCAGGAATTCTATGATGAATACATCCAGGACATGCGACGGATCGGTTATACCGGAGCCCTCGTCATCCACGGATTGTCGGAGTCCGAACTCGGCCCGATTCAAAGTCTCCTCGAGGGAGAACTCCGACGGCCAGGGCAGGGGCGTTGAATGCGGAATCGATCTCGATCTCCGACCGCCCGGGCCATGTTCTCATGAGGTGGACGGGAATGTGGAGTTCAGGCTGGCTGCCCAAATACTGGTGGCCTGAGATCTCCCCAGCTAAGATCGCACGGACAGTCGTTCGCGATCAGAATTCGAAGGCATTGGGTCGATCTTGCCATGGAAACCGCGCGAATTGCCCAGGTTCTGGACGAGATGGGGACTTTGCTGGAGCTTCGGGGCGAGAACCCCTTCCGGTGTCGCGCGTATCATGCCGCGGCGCAGGCTCTCACGAACCTCCCGGACAATCTCTCCGAGATGATCGCCGACGGCCGGCTGGCCGAGGTCCCCGGTATCGGCGACACCATGCACGCCAAGATCGTGCAACTGGCCACGACCGGCCAGTTGCCGGCCTATGACGACCTGCGGCGAAGTACGCCGCCCGGCCTGGTGGCGCTGTTGCGCATCCCCGGACTGGGCCCCAAGAAGATCAAGGCGCTGCACGACACCCTGTCGATCGACAGCCTGGCGGATCTTCGCGAGGCCGGGGAGTCCGGCGCGATCGCCAAGCTCAAGGGCTTCGGGACGAAGACCGAGGCGAAGATCCTCGAAGGGATCGCGTTCGTGGAGAAGTCGGGAGACCGTATCCTCCAGAGTCAGGCAATCCGACTGGTGGCTCCGATCATGGAGGCGGTCCGAGCCCACCCGAAAGTCATCCGGGCCGAATATTGCGGGAGCCTGCGGCGTCGGGCCGAGACGATCGGCGATCTCGATGTCCTCTTCAGCTCGGAGCAGCCCACCGTCGTCATCGACGCCTTCGTCAAGCTTCCCCAGGTGGCCACCGTGCTGGCCCACGGCCCGACCAAGGCGAGCGTCCGTCTGGCCGACGGCGTCCAGTGCGACCTGCGCGGGGTGGAAGACAGCCAGTTCCCCTTCGCCCTCCATTATTTCACCGGGTCGAAGGCCCATAACATCGCGATGCGACGCCGCGCCCTGGCGCGGGGATTGTCGCTGAACGAATACGCGCTCTCCGGCGAGAAGGGGTCGGTTGTCTGCAAGACCGAGGCCGACCTCTTCGCGGCGCTGGGCCTGGCTTACATTCCGCCCGAGTTGCGCGAGGATGCGGGCGAGATCGATGCCGCCGAGTCGGGCAAGCTGCCGAAACTGATCGAGCGCGGCGACCTCACCGGCACCTTCCACTGCCACACGGATTGGAGCGACGGGGCGGCCACCCTCGCCGAGATGGCCGCCGCGGCGCGCGATCTCGGCCTTCATTATCTCGGGATCGCCGACCACTCGCGATCTGCCGGCTATGCCGGTGGACTTAGCATCGAGCGCGTCCAGTCGCAGTGGGCGGAAATCGATGCCCTGAATGAGACCTTCGGGGGTAAGTTCCACATCTTCAAGGGTACCGAGTGCGATATCCTGCACGACGGTTCGCTCGACTACCCTGACGATTTACTCGACGGGTTTGACTACGTGGTCGCCAGCATCCATTCGGGTTTCCAGTTGACGCGTGAGGAGATGACCCGCCGCATGGTCCGAGCGGTATCCAACCCGCGCGTGACGATGCTCGGCCATCCGACGGGGCGCCTCTTACTGGCTCGGGACGCTTATGCGGTAGACCTGGACGCAGTGATCGCCGCGGCTGCCGAAGCCGGAACCATGATCGAGATTAACGCCAACCCTCACCGGTTGGATCTCGATGCCGTTCACTGCCGGCGTGCCAGGGAACGGGGCGTGATGATCGTGATCAATCCCGACGCGCATGCGGTGGGCGGCCTTCACGACCTCGACTACGGCATCTCCGTGGCCCGACGCGCCTGGCTGGAAAAGTCCGACGTGTGGAACTCGCTCCCGTTGAAGACGATCCACGAGCAGATTCGACGGCGAAAGGCCGGGCGGTGAGAATCGAGCCGGGTAGGTTTCCCGGTCCGGTTCCACGGTCTTTGCGGCCGGGGTAGGGGAACCCTATAATGAAGGCGGAAAGAAGAGGGATGGGTGCGTGTGACGCCCCGACTCCCGATGCCGGGTCATCGTTTATCCCGTGTTTCTGATCCGATCATCCCAAGGAAGGATCGCGGCAGGGAAATCCCCAGACGGCTTTTCGGCCGGACCGACCGGAACTCCGATGCGACGGCATGGATGTTGTTGCGTATCCGAATGGACGGATCACGATCGATCGAATCGCTTTCATCCGTTTTTTCCCAGGGTAACACACATGGCCCCAGCCAAGCCGATCGTTCAGAAGAATCGCAGATACTTCACTGTCGAGGAGGCCAACAAGGCGCTACCCCTGGTCCGAATGATCGTGGGGGACATCGTCCGACAGTATCGCGTCGTGGAGGATCTTCAGCAACGGCTCTCGGGGGTCTCGCGCGAGCGCCGGCGGAACTCGAACGATCTTTACACGGAGGAACTCGCCCAGAGCCAGGCGGAACTCGAGGCGGAGGAAGCCAAGCTCAGTTCGTTTATCGACGAGCTGAAACGCCTGGGCGTCGAATTCAAGGGACCAGCCGGCCTCTGCGATTTTTACAGTATCATGGATGGTCGGGAAGTCTTCCTGTGCTGGCGGCTCGGCGAGCCCGAGGTGTCGTACTGGCACGACATCGACGCGGGTTTTGCCAGCCGCCAATCGTTGCCGGCCCATGCCTGTTCCGCGACGGACGACCGTGATTGAGTTTGTTGGGCCGTTATATGCGGGTCTGGTCCTCTCTGCTCAGCGGTCGAACCGAATCGCCGCGTGCGTCCGCTCCTGGCGAAATCCCTGGGCCCAGCCACTGGAAAGCTCCGGTCGGCTGGGCGATTGTCTAGAATTGCCATCCTGGGACATGCGAGTGAGCGAGGGTCGAGGGCTATGCGGCGTGTGGTGACGATCGATGGACCCGCCGGGGCGGGCAAGAGTACGGTCGCGCGGCGGCTGGCGACTCGATTGGGATGGCGGTTTCTCGATACGGGCGCGATGTATCGCGCGGTGACGCTCGCGGCCCTGCGCTCGGGCACCGATCTTACGAGCGACCCGGACCTCGGCGCGCTCGCGGCCACCCTCGATGTCGTACTGCGTGGAGAAGCCGTGATGCTCGACGGACAGGATGTCACGCAGGCGATCCGAAAGATCGAAGTGACCCAGGCGTCGAAGCATGCCGCCGACAGCCCGAGCGTCCGGAGCAGGCTCCTGGACTGGCAGCGGGCCTTCGCGCGGGAACAAGATGTCGTCACCGAAGGACGCGACCAGGGGACACTGGTCTTCCCTGACGCCTTCCGCAAATACTATCTCACGGCCAGCGACGAAGAGCGGGCGAGGCGCAGGTTGGCCGACTATCGGGCACGAGGCGAGTCGATCGGTTTCGAGGCCGTGCTCCACGATCAGCGGCAGCGCGACGCCCGCGATGAGGCGCGCGCGATCGCGCCGATGAGGCCGGCAGATGACGCCGTGGTCATCGACTCGACGGGGATGAGCATCGATTGCGTGGTCGATCGAATGGCGGCCGACATCGAGGAGCATCTCGGGAGCTTGGTGAGTGTGTCCGGAGCCGAAGGAGGTCCTCCTCGTGATTAAGACGGTACCGGCGCCTGTTCCGTCCCCGGACCGGGACAAGTCCTCGGCCCGACGATCCTCGCGGGATCGCTCGTTGGGCCACTGGATCTGGTATCAGATCGTCAAGTATCTGATCGGAACGCTGACACTCGTCATCTTCGGCTGGCGGGCGACGGGCCAAGGGAATATGCCCCGGTCGGGGGGCGTCCTGCTGGTCTCCAACCATCTGAGTTACCTCGACGTCTTCTTCCTGGGCATCCCGCTGCGTCGGCCGTTGAACTTCGTGGCCCGGTCGACCCTGTTCGTTCCGGTCCTGGCCTTCTTGATGAGGTCGATCGGGTCATTCCCGATCCAGAGGGAGGGGATTGGAGCCTCCGGCGTGAAGGAAACCCTGCGGCGACTCCGCGCCGGCGGTATCGTCACCCTCTTCCCTGAGGGGACACGTAGCCGCGACGGCCAGCTCGCACCCCTCAAGTCGGGGATCGCGGTCCTGGTCAGTCGCGCGAATGTGCCCGTCGTTCCCGTCGGACTGGCGGGGACCTTCGAAATCTGGCCGCGTTCGCGCAGGGTTCCCGTCCTCCATCCCATCCGGATTCATTACGGGCCGCCGATTTTTCCCGAAGACTTATCCGGCATGGAGACGGAGGCGATCACCGAGTTGATCCGGCAGCGGCTTGAGCAGTGCCGGCAGGAAGCGTGGAACGGGCTCCATCGCGACGAGGTTCGTTGAATTCATTCAGGTAGACCCCGTTTCGATCCCACAAACATCCGAGAGGCGAGCATTGATGTCGAGCACACAGCTCAAGCGTCGCGAGTGGTTGGCCGCCGGCACGGCGGCCGTCGTCGGGGGAGCGGCGAGACTGGCCGGAGGGGCCGAGCGCACTCACTCGACGGCCGATGCGGTGCGAGGTGCCGGGGCGGAGGCGCCGTCGACGACGGGGACCTTCCTGCTCGGGCTCAATACCAGCACGATCCGAGGCCAGAGGCTGTCGATTGTCGAGGAGATCGCGATCGCCGAGAAGGCGGGGTACCAGGGGATGGAGCCCTGGGTCGAAGAGCTGGAACGCTATGCGGCCTCCGGCGGCTCGCTCGAGGATCTCGGCAAACGGTTCCGTGATGCGGGGATCTCCGTCGAGAGCGCGATCGGATTCTTCGAGTGGATCGTTGATGACCCTGCACGTCGACGCAAGGGTCTGGAGGCCGCGAGGAAGAGTATGGAGCTGGTGCGTCGGGTGGGAGGGAAACGGCTGGCGGCACCGCCGGTTGGGGCTACCGATCGCGCGATCCCCGATCTCCTGAGCGTCGCCGAGCGCTACCGCGCCCTGCTGGAGATTGGCGACCAGCTCGGTGTGGTACCACAGGTCGAGGTCTGGGGCTTCTCCCGGACCCTGGGGCGGCTCAGCGAGGCGACACTCGTCGCCATGGAAGCCATGCATCCTGCCGCCTGTATCCTGCCGGATGTGTACCATCTCCACCGTGGAGGCTCCGGCCTCGGCGGGGTCAAATTCCTCTCGCCGCGCGCGATCCACGTCTTTCACATGAACGACTACCCCGCCGATCCCTCTCGGGAGAAGCTGACCGACGCCGATCGGGTCTTTCCCGGCGACGGCGCGGCTCCGCTGAAGACGCTCCTCCAGGACCTCTCGGCCGGCGGTTTCCACGTGATGCTGTCACTCGAGCTGTTCAACAGGAAATACTGGAACCAGGATCCGCTCACCGTCGCCCGGACGGGGCTCGAGCGTATGAAAGCCTTGGTCAAGAGCATCGAGGCGGTATGACCAGGCCATGAAAGCGAAGCGGGCGGCTCCGGATCGGAGCCGCCCGCGGCCTTGATGACAGGTCTTGATCTGAGCGAATCTCACTCCGACTCGGTGGGACGCCTGGGCGAGACGCCAGACGTCCCCTTCCCGGTCAGGCACGCACTCCTGACCGGTGTCGGTGAGGCCTTTTACGCCTTGGACTTCTTGTGCACGACGACCACGTGCTTCTTCTCCTCCTGCTTGGGGGCCGCGGTGTGCTTGGCCGCCGGCTTGTGGGCCACCACGTGCTTGACCGGTTTCGGGTGGGCCACCGTCTTGTGCACCACCTTGTGCTTCTTCGTCGAGGTCGGAGCGGGAGCCGGTGAGGGGCTCGTCGTGGTCGGAGTCGGCGTCGAAGTCGGGCTGATGATGATCGGAGTCGGCGTCGTGCTGACCGGCGTCGAGGTCGGGGTCGGCGTCGGCGTGGTCACCACGGGCATCGGGGTCGGGTTCCCGAGGACCGGGGGAGTGCCGAGCTGGATGACGACATCATCGGTATAGCCGAGATTGGTCTGGCCGCTCGTGCTGGAGATCGAGCCGGCCTTGAGGGTGACATCGAGGGTGCCCGGGCTCAGCGGCCCGGAGAGATTGAACTGGACCGTATCGGAGTCGATCCAGGTGAGGCTCGTCGCCTTGACGGCCGAGAACGAGTTGTCCGCCGATCCGGAGAGCAACAGATCGGTGGCACTGAGGCTGCTCTTGTTAACGTCGCTCGAGAAGGTCATCTCGATGGAGGTCGGCGAGGTCTGGGTGATGAACGTCGATCCGCTGGCAAACTCGGCGCCGGGGATGGGGACCAGCGAGGTCGTCACGACCCGGAAGTCGCCGCCGACGGTGCCGGTGCCGATGCCGTTGTACTCGAAGGCACCGACGTCGCGGGGGCCGAAGTTGGCCAGGCCGAACCCGTCGTTGCCGATCTTGACCTGGGAATTGCCGAGGATATCCGTCGGGATGGCGGTCGGCTCCCAGGCGTTGTCGATGGCGGCCGACTGGGCGGTGAGCTGGAAATCTCCGTCCACGAAGAGGTCGGCCGGGCCGGCCGAGCCGGGCCTGGCATCGACGGGGTAGACGAAGGCGGGGTTGCCCACGAAGTTCCCCTGCGAATCCGGCGACGACCCGAGGTTTGCCGGGTTGAAGCCGTTACCCAGGTCGTTCGTGGCATTGACCTGCGAGGTGTCGCTCGCCCCATTGCCGAAGAACAGGTTGTTCTGCAGGCTCAACTTGTTCGGGTAAGTCGAGAAGACGGCGTAACCGTTCCGGGCAAGGGTCTGGTCGTGGTTCTCGAAGAAGATATTGCTGGCGACATAGGCCTCCAGCGGCGTGGTGGCCAGGTCGGTCAGAGCAAGGCCGTAAGTGTTGAAGACGAAGTCGTTGTTGATGATGTCGAGCTCGTTCGCCAACGAGTTCGTCCCGCCGTCCACGACCTGGATGCCCTGAAGGTTACCGTCGAAGACGTTGTCGTCGATCTCGGGCATCAGCGCGGCAGTGCCCGAGGTGACCACGTTGACGCCGGCCCCGCCATCGGCGAAGTAGTCCTTGTCGATGAGGATGTTCGAGTTGGTGACGTAGAGGCCCACGCCGTTCGGATTGATCGTGCCGAGGGCCGGGTCGCCCACCAGGGGGGTGGCGATGGTAAAGCCGGCGACTTCGGTCTCGAGGCCGACGAAGCTCTCGAGGTCGGTGGCGGTGACCGTGTTGCTCCCGTTGCCGGCGGTGACAGCCGGGGCCCGGATGACCGTCTGGAGCGGATCTCCGGTGCTGGTCGTGAACACCGTGGCGTCGGTGCTGGAAGCCGCGGCCGAGTACAGGCGGACGAACTGCTTGAGCGTCACGTTCTCGGTGTAGACGCCCGGGAGGACTGCCACCACATCGCCGGCCACCGCGGCCGTCATCGCGGACTCGATCGTGGGATACGGGTTTTCTCGGGTGCCCTCGGTCGCGTTGGCGTCGGTGACGTAGGAGGCCGCCCCGACGAACAGCGTCGTGGACAGGGACGGGACGGCGACGGCGAACGTCTCGGTGACCGGGCTGGCCAGCGGATTGCCCGCGATGTCCTCGACCGGATCGGCCCCCGTGTTCAGCAGGGTGACCTGGTAGAGGTCGTTGGTCAGCGTGCCTTCGGTCGAGAAGGTGATCTGCTCCGCACCCTTACCGCCGGTCCCCTTGTCAAGGAAGGTGACTGCGATCGAGCCCGGATTGATCGGGACCGTGACGTCGTCGGCGGTTCCCAGGATGCCGTCGGGCCCGGCGCTGGTGACCTGGATCGACGAGGCATTGAAGTGGGTCAGGTCGATGTTCTTATCAGTCGTGATGGTGAACGTGACCTCATTCCCGATGAGCGAGGTCAGGACCTGGCCGGAGGTTGGCGAGTCGAAGGTCGCCGTGGGGGCCGTGGTGTCCACGACGAACGGCAACTGGGCGTTGGCATCGTTCGGGTTGGACTGGTTGCCGCTCTGGTCGATGATGCGGGCGCGGGCCACGTAGTAGACCTGGTTGGTGCCGGGCACCGGGGACAGGTCGCCGCTGGTCCCGACGTTGTAGATCGGGAACAGGCTCGGAAGCCCGCTAGTGTCGGTCACGAGGCCGGTGTTGGCCCCGTCGACCCCGACGGTCACCGAGAAGTTTCCGTTGGCCGTGGTCAGCCCCGTCCCCGCGTCCGGGTCGATGTACTGGGCGTAGCTGCTCAGGCTGCTCGGGAGCTGGCTAGCCGAGTAATACGTCGTGCCGTCGATGTAGAGCCCGACGTCGATGATGGCCGTCTGACCGACGAGCGGCACCAGGGTCGGGTTGGGCTCGGTGATCGTGCCGATGAAAGTCGGATCGGTCGAATTGGTGATGTCGTCCCCGACGATGTTGGAATCGCTGGTGGCCGACATGGCCAGGGTGCCCTTCGTGAGCGAGGGCGGCGTGGTGTTGATGATAAAGGTGTCGTAGAAGTTCCCGCCCGGATAGCCGTTGCCGGAGGGGAGGGCGAGCTGCGTCCCGCTGTTGGGGTCGTCGCCGTTGGAGAGGTTCTCTCCGTCGAGTGCGATGCCCTGGGTGTTGGCGATCACCGGCGAGCCGCTGCCGTAGAGGATCAGGCGGTACTCATCGGTCACCAGCGAGAGGCCGCTGCTGCCCAGGTTGATGACGAGCTGATCCGTGGAGCTGTTGTAGGTGATCTTGCCCGAGAGGCTGATGAATTGCTGCGTCGTGCCCGGCGCGACGCCCAGCTCCTCGAGCTGGACGGTGTTCCCGTTGAGCGTGGTGGGGTCGATCGGGCCGCTGAAGGTGACGTCGATCGTCAGCGGGGTCTGGTTGGTGC
>JBKQHM010000689.1:0-5390 GCA_052148775.1 Isosphaeraceae bacterium
ATCGCTTGCAATGCCCCCGGCGGATAGCCATGCGACTTGCTATGAAGCGCGCCCGTTTCGGAGATTTTCAGATCGTGATTTGTCCGCGGCAGGATGATGATCGTCCAGTTCTCATTGTTCGCCTGAGCCAGCGAATTCTTCAAACCCGCAACGCTTTCGCCGACCGGAATATGTTGATCCAGTTGTCCCCACATCGCCAGGACCGGCTGGTTCACATGGCTCCATGCGGGATGCACGTATTTGTCTGGTGGAGGATATGATCGGGGTGCAAATGAAGAGAGACGGAAGCCATCTTGAAATGTTCCCTGCAAATCCTGATCTACGAGATACAATTTCTCGGCCACGTCACGCAATGTGTCCGATAACCCATACCTCCGGAACAGGTTGTCACGATAGTAGACCATCATGCCGTCGGCGACGGATGCCCCCACGACAATGATGAACTTAATATCTTTTGATCGGGAAGCGGCAGCGGCGCTGATCTCGGCGCCTTGACTGAGGCCCCAGATTCCAATCCGAGATGCTGCGATCTCGCGGCGCTCCTTTAGGAGGGTGATGGCCGAGAGAGCGTCATTGACCAGGTTCTCGTAGGGCGCATAACTCTCGTAGGTGCCGCCGGACTGGCCCGTTCCGCGCTTGTCGTAGATCAATGCGGCAATACCCTGGCTCGCAAAATATGCACCAACCTCACGGTACGGCTCGCGAGTCTGTGGGCCCGCGCCATGGACAAAGACAACGGCCGGAACAGGTACTTCGCTTCTTGGCAAAAGCAGACTTCCGGCTAGCTTGACGCCCTGATCGTGAAACTCGACGCGGTGCTCGTCGAACCCGGATTCCGCCCCGGTTTCATCGGCTCTGGCCGCCGGTCCTGCCATCCCCAACACGAACGCGGCGACATGTATCGCGGCAGCCAACGTCGGTAGGTGGCGGCGCCGCCAGGATGAACCGATCCGGGACACTAAGTCCGCCATAGACGCCTCGGTAGCTCGAACGGATACGGTTGGCGGGCTGGAAAAAGGACGACCTGTCCCATCAGTTTCCCCCCGATCTCTTGCGATCTTGACTCCGTTCCGGGGTCGATACAAGAGAAAGATCCAACAAATATTACACCATCAGTCGCCGCCGCAGCTCCGCTTCCAAGCCTCGGATGCCGACGAGAAAAGTTCTAACGGCGTCCTGTCGCCCCGATTTAAACTTTCAAAAACTCACATCTGTCCTTGCGACCAGCCAAGCCCGCAACCGCGCCGGTAAGGCGCTCAAGCATTTTCTTCCGGCCGACCTCAGTTCCCCGGAGCGCTCGCTTACCCCAGGGCTGGGGGATGTCAAAGCCGGAATGCTCGAGGAAGACGCGCGCTCCGTCGCCATCGGGTGACTCAGTCCTCAGCTCACCGCTTTCTTCACGAGCGCGAGGATCCTTGCCTCTTCGGTAGCGGTCAACTCCTTCAGCGCGAAGGCGGTCGGCCACATGGCGCCTTCGTCGAGGTTTGCCTCGTGCATGAAGCCGAACGTCGCGTACCTCGTTTTGAACTTCTGTGCGCTTTGGAAGAAGCAGACGACCTTGCCGTCCTTGGCATACGCGGGCATCCCGTACCAGAGCCTCGGCGAGAGGGATGGCGTGCTGGCTTTGATGATCGCATGGAGCCGCTCGCCTATGACGCGGTCCGGTCCCGGCATCTCGGCGAGCTTCGCGAGCACGGCGCTTTCCCCGTCCGCCTCGTCCGCGCGCGGGCCAGGGCGTGCGGTCGCCTTCTTCGCGGCCTTCTTGGTGGTGCTCTTGGCGCTTCGGACATTTTCAGTCATTTTTCGCTCCCTTTCGTCAGATGCTTCTGAAGCCGCTGGAGTTGGTCATCCCAGAACCGCTCGTAGTGCGCGATCCAGTCCCGCACCGGACCGAGCCGCGCGGGGACGCGGCGATAGCGGCGCTCTCTGCCATGCCACTGCTCTCTCACGAGACCGGCATCAAGCAAGATGCGGAGGTGCTTGGAGACGGCTGGGGCGCTCATCTGGAACTGTCCCGCAATCGTGTTAACGGAGCGGTCGGCCTCGACGAGGAGATCCAGCACTCGGCGACGTGCGGGATGGCCAATTGCCCCGAAGACATCCGGCTCGCGATCGGGAGATACCACCATGCTGGCTATATACGTAAGGAAACACTTGCGTGTCAAGTCCGAAGTGGGCCTCGTCGACTCGGACGCCCAGGTCCATCACTTCACGGGAAATCGATCTGCCACTGGTTGGACCCAGCGGTACGCCACTCGGACTTTTTGTCGCCACGATCGGCTCATGGAACGAAGTCGCCTTGGTCGCGGTCGACGCACGTAACATGCGAGGTCTTTGACCTGGCAAATCTTCCGGCGGTCGATCGAGGCGCCTCAGGCGTGGCCGGTCGTCACCTTGTCGAAAACCCGGCAAAAGTTCCCGCCGCCGATCTTGCCGATCTCGCCGGGCGTGAAGCCCTGGCGCAGCATCTCCGCGACGGCCGCCTTGAAGAATCCGCCCGACAGACCGGGCCAAGCGGCGTTGGTGGATTGGCCGGCCCGGGGGGACAGGATGTCGGTGTCGCTGCCGATGCCGACGTGGTCGATGCCGATGGCGTCCACCAACGCCTTGATGCCGGCGACGTACTCGCCCATCGAGTCGGACAGCTTGGTCCACACGCCGATCACGCCGCCGGCGTCCGCGACCACGCGGGCGTGGTCCTTGCTGATCAGCCGCGGGGCCATCATTTTCGCCATCCGGGGGTTCTTACCCGTCCGCGTGTCGAGGCTGGTGTGGGAGACGATCACCGGCTGCGTGGACACCTTCAGCGCGCCGAGCACGGTCTCGTGGCTGGCGTGGGCGAGGTCGACGACGATGCCCAGCCGGTTGCACTCCTTGACGACGGCCGCGCCGAAGGGGGTCAGGCCGCCCAGGCGAGGGGGCTCGGTGTAGATGTCGCCGAGCGGCTCGACCTTATCGCCTTTGTCGTGCAGCAATTGGAGGTGCCGGAGCCCGCGCTGGTACACCTCTTCCACCCGCTCGAGGTGTCCTTCAAGGAAATGCGCCCCTTCGATCGACTGGACGAGGGCCGGCTGGCCCTTGTCGTGTGCGACCTGGAGGTCTTTCAGGTTCATAGCGCGGGTCAGGCGATCCTTTCCCAACAGGCCGTCGACTGCGGTGAGCCCTTGCTGGAACCTGGCGTAGGCCTCGCGGGCGTTGAAGTCGAGGCGGAAGGCCGCGCAGACGGCCGTCAACCCCGAGCGCTTGATCTCGTCGGCCAGGTCAAGGTTGGACTGCGACTTCTGTTGCTCCTTCCGACCCTGCTCCGGCCTTGCCCCCCCGGGTGTGACATGGTTGTGCATGTCGATGCCGATGGTGCCGGCCAGGACCTCCGCGACCTGCGGATCCTCCGTGTCGGCCTGCACCCGGAGCCATCCCGGCGCGAGCAACACCACGACGTTCGCCCCAACCGCTCCCGTCAGAAATTCTCGCCGCGTATGACTCGATTGCATGCATGACACCCTGGATATGAGTGAGAGTTGGGATACGAGGGCGCTTCTCGAAAGTTGCCTGAAAACACTCGCCCTTCAGCGTGGCGTCCATCATGCTGCGACGGGTTTCGGCATCGCCGATCCCCGGCGATGTCCGCGCGTTTCTCGACGTCGCGAGAGGCCTACGGGCCTTTCCAACTCCACGGCTCCCGGCCGACGGCCACCCGGTGCCTCGCCGAGCAAACGCCGGCCCGGCGGTTGCGGCACGAGTCGCCAGGACAAGGATGATCGCCGTGTCCTCGGCGAAGCGACCCCGAGCCGAGAGAGCGAGTACGCCAATGCGATCGTGCCGAGAAACACACAGTAGCGGAGTGGGATGTGAGTCAAGTTCATCTGATCTTAACTTTGCAAGGCATGACTGATCCCCGCGAGACTTGACTCGATCCGCGCCCGCGGGACGGCACGATCATCGATGCGAGATTATAACGGCCGGCCCCTCCCTCGAGTGGTGAGAAATTCTAAAATCCCCTTCATGATTGCACCCCTGGTCCGATGAGTCGCGTGCGACCGGGGCCGGACCGCCGATCGCGTACATGAAGTCCGCCTTCCCGGGAACCTACTGCCTGAGACTGGCGCGCGCCGGTCCGACGACACCACGGGCGATGAGACCGAGCGCGTGACATGTCAGTACAAGTCGGAATAGAGGCGCGACTCTTGACTTCCCTACCGCGCGCCAGCACGCTGATTGGGAAACGGTGACACGGCGGGCGGACCACGCGATCCTATTCAGGCGTGGCGCCACATTCGGTAGGGGAGAGGACTCGTGATGACGACGCTGTCGAGGATCGTACTGCTGGCATTGCCCTTCCTGTCAGCCCCGGCGTACGGAGGCGAGGTCGAGATCCTCACCACGTTCCCCGGGGCGTCCGGGCCAGGGCCGAAGGACTGCCCCGACAACGCGGGCGCCGTGGGGCCGGACCACGTTGTGGACTTCACGAACGCCGATGTCGTCATTCACGACAAGAGGACCGGCAAGGTCGTGCGGCAGATGACCCAGACGCAGTTCTGGAAGGCCGCCAATCCGAGATTCGACCTGCCCAAGCTGAACGACCCGCGCCTGCTGTATGACCCGCTCTCCGGACGCTGGTTCGGTGTCATCGCCGAGCTGAAGGAGGGGTCCGTGGGGTACCTCGCCGTGTCCGAAACGTCGGATCCCACCAAAGGCTGGAGGGGGGCCGTCCTCCCGATGGCCCCGACGAATCCGGGCATGAAGCTGGGGGTGGATAAGAACGGGATCTACATTGCTTTCTATGTTTTGACTGGCAACATCCACACCATGATGAGCGTTCATGCAATACCCAAAGCGGACGCCATCGCCGCGGGCGGGCCGAGCCTCGCGCACCTGCAAACGTTCGCCAATCTGGAAATCGAGTGCTTCCCGGCGACCGACCTCGACCCGGACAAGCCGGCCGATGCGCCCGAGGTGCTGCTCAACCGCGAGTTCGGCAATCGTTTTTCCAAGCTACATCTGTACAAGATAAGCTGGGCGGGCAACACCGCGAGCATCTCGAAGCTCCAGGCTATCACGCTGGGCAAGACCTACCAGAGCCCCAACGGAGCGTCGCTGAAGAACCGGGCGAGCCAACCCGCTCCGGGGGGCAGTCTGCGTGCGGACGAGGGCCGTCGCACCATGTGCGTCTACGCGCACAAGGGCAGCCTCTTCGCGTGCAACGGGGCGAAGCGAGCGATCGACTCTCGTCCGGGCATCTTCTGGTGCGAAGTCCGAGCCAGCGATGGCGCGCTATTGCAAGAAGGCTTCGTCGACGACCCGGAGTGCGATTACCTCATCCCCACGCTGGCGGTCGACGCGAACGGCAACGTGGGTCTCGGCTGCACAAGGACATCGGAGAAGGAATTCCC
>JBKQHM010000690.1:0-3917 GCA_052148775.1 Isosphaeraceae bacterium
TAGGTGATCGGATCATGGCCGGTCAAGATGAGCGCGGCGGAGGAATGGCCGATTCCCCGGATCGGGCTCAGATTTCCATGATCTCGGCGGACTTCTTGTCGCCCAGCTCGTTGACCTTGGCCTCGAATTTCTTGGTCAGGGACTGGATCTCCTCCTTGCAGGTTTCCAGGTCGTCCTCGGTGAGGATCTTGTCGGCCTGCTCGAGATCCCCCTGCTTGTTGGCGTCGCGCCGGATGTTGCGGATGGAGATGCGGGCCTCCTCGGCAAGCTCCTTGACGCGGTTGACGAGCTTCTTGCGCTGTTCGACCGACAGTGGCGGCACATTGAGCCGCACGACCTTGCCGTCGGAGTTGGGACTCAGCCCCAGGTCGCTGGTCTGGATCGCCTTGACGATGTCGCCGATGACCGTCGGGTCGAAGGGGCGGATCAGGATCTGTTGCGGCTCGGGCGTGCTCAGGTTCGCCATCTGCTTCAAAGGCGTCGGCGAGCCGTAGTATTCGACCCGGATCGATTCCACCAGGCCGACATTCGCCCGCCCCGTCCGGATGCCCCGCAACTGGTCGCCCAGCAGCGTCAGGCTCTTCTCCATTCGCTCTTCCGCTTCGAGCGCGATCTCTTCGATACTCATGAGGATTCTCTCTCTCACTCGCGGACACCGTGAATCCGGTCGATGTCGTCAACCCCTGCGATGGTCTACTCACGAAGTCCATGTTAGCACGGCCGTTGTCGATCGCGATATGCGCATCGACCCGGCCTGCGGAGGTTTTCTCCGGCTCTTGACCGTCAAGCGGATGGTCTCGGCCGGCCGGTGGCACCCACCCACGTGCCGATCGACTCGCCCGCGATGGCCCGCTCGATGTTCCCCTCCCTCTTGAAGTTGAACACCAGGATCGGTAGGCCGTTCTCCATGCACATGCCGATGGCCGTCATGTCCATCACCTTCAGTTGGTCCCGCAGGACTTGATCGTAGGTCAGGCGCTCGTAGAGCACGGCATGGGGGTTCTTCTCAGGATCGGCCGAGTAGACGCCGTCGACCCGCGTGGCCTTGAGCAGGATCTCAACGCCCAGCTCCTTGCCCCGCAGCGCTGCGGCGGTGTCCGTCGTGACGAAGGGACTCCCCGTCCCCGTGGCCAGGATGACGACCCGGCCCTTGTCCAGGTGGGATAAGGCACGACGACGGATGAACGGCTCGGCGATCTCGTCCATGCGAATCGTCGTCAGCAGGCGGGTCTCGCAACCCTCCTTCTCCAGGGCGTCTTGCAGCGCCAGGCCGTTGATGACCGTCGCCGTCATCCCCATGTAGTGGGCCGTCGCCTCCTTGATCACGTCGGAGCCGCGGCTCAGTTGCGCGCCGCGCAGGATATTCCCGCCTCCGACGACGATCGAGAGCTGGACGCCACGGGCCGCGACCCGCGCCGTCTGACGCGCGATCCGACTGACTTCCTCCAGGCTGATACCCCCTTCGCCCGGGCGGCAAAAGCTCTCTCCGGAAAGCTTGAGCAAGACGCGGCGAAAGACCGGCGGACCGGCCGAGACGGTGGAGTCCATGAAATCAGATCCTCGGGTGTCGCGGGATTCCGTTTCCAACACGGTTTCTCGAGGCGATAGACGCCCACAGGCCGATTCCGGGGTTTTCCTCGGGTCGGCCGTGGGCGGTCGCACTTCAACTTCGGTCGTTGCGCGGTCATCGCGGATGATCGGCGACCATCGATCGATCTTCAAGCAAGACTCAATGTCCGCCGCCGACGATGAAGCGGGCGAAGCGGGCCACCGAGATGTTCTCCCCGGTGCGGGAGTTCACGGCCAGGATGACCTCGCGGACGGTCTTGGTGTCGTCCTTGACGAACATCTGGTCCATGAGTACCGACTCGCCGAACCAGGCGTTGAGCTTCCCTTCGGCGATCTTCTCCTGGATCTGAGGGGGCTTATCGGCCACCTGGGTCAGGAAGATCCGCTTCTGCTCGGCGACGACTTCTTCGGGCACGTCCTCGCGGCGCACATAGAGCGGATTCACCGCCATGATGTGCAGCGCCAGGTCCTTGGCCAACTGCTTGAACTCGTCGTTTCGGGCGACGAAATCGGTCTCGCAGTTGAGCTCGATCATCACGCCTGACTTGGCGTCGTGGTGGATGTAGACCTCGATGCGTCCGGCCGACGCGGCGCGTCCGGCGCGGAGCTCGGCCTTCTTCAAGCCGCGTTCCTTGGCCAGGGTGTCGGCCTTGGCGAGGTCGCCGTCGGCTTCCTTCAGGAGCGCCTTGCACTCCATCAGGCCGAGCCCGGTCTTCTTGCGGAATTCGTTGACAGCCTGAGCTGTAATCTCGGCCATCGGCATGACTCCTCGTTCTCGTGCGTATGCGTCGCGACTCGGGCGATCGTCCATGACACGGATGATCGCGAGCCGAAATCGTCCCGGCGTAAATGAGTGGACACGGCTGCTATGGATCGAAGTTCGGGTGGCCGGAGGGACCGGTCCGAGTGGATTGACCCGAGCCGCGACGAAGCGCGGCCCGGCTCGGCCCGATCGCAATCGACGGCGTTGCGCCCGGCCTTTGGCGGGCGAGTGGGGCCTTACTGGCTTTCTGCGACGGGCGCGGTCTCGCCGGCCGCGGCTGCGGTCGGCTCGGCGGCTGGTGCCTGGACGACCGGCTCACTGGCCGCTGGGGGTGGCTCAACGGCTTCGGGAGCTGGTGCGGGAGCCGCGGCCGTCGTCGGGGCGGCCTGCGGTTCTGTCTCGCGGGCTTTCATCGGCCCGCGGAGGCCATCACCGCGTCCCTGGCCCTGGCCCGGCCCTTGGCCTCTACCCCGTCCTCGGTCGCCGCCCCGGTCTCGGTCCCGATCGCCGCCGCGATCACGGTCCCGATCGCCGCGACCCGAGCCTTCGGCGGCCTGTGCGGGCTCCGGCGGAGCTGCCGCCTTGCCCTCGAGGATCGCCTCGGTCAGCCGGCCCAGGAGCAGCTCGATCGACCGCATGCTGTCGTCGTTGCTCGGGATCGGCAGGTCGATCGTGTCCGGGTCGCAGTCGGTGTCCAGCAGCGCAACGACCTTGATGCCCAGTTTCCGGGCCTCGGCGACGGCGATGTGCTCTCGGCGCGGGTCGATGACCAGGAGTGCTTCGGGCAGCCGGTTCATGTGGCGGATGCCGGCGAGATTGCGCTCGATCTTCCGCCGCTCCCGGCTCAAGGTCGAGATCATCTTCTTGGAGTAGCTCAACGCCTGCTCGCCGTCCAGGATCGATTCCAGTTCCTCAAGGCGCTGCAAGCGGCTGCGGATGGTCCGGAAATTGGTGAGCGTACCGCCCAGCCAACGCTCGGTGACGTACGGCATGCCGGATCGGGTGCACTGCTCGATGATTGTGTCGGCGGCCTGGCGCTTGGTGCCGACGAACAGGATCAGGCCATTCGAGGCAGCCACGCGCTGGAAGAACTTGATGGCGCGGAGCAGGCCACGGACCGTTTCCTTCAAATCGATGATATGAATCAGGTTACGCTTGCCGTAGATATACGGCTTCATCTTGGGGTTCCACCGGCTGGCTCGGTGACCGTAATGAACCCCGGCGTCGATCAGGTCCTTGACAACGAGTGACACTCAGGAACCCTCCCCGTTCTTTCGATGGAAATCCGGCCGCGATCCCCGGACGTCGCGTCCTGGGCGGCCTTGCTCAAAGGGCCGAAAATTCGGAATAGACCATCCACGTGATTCCTAGTTTATCGGTTAACCGCCCCGGCGTCAAATCCCGAAGGGCAGTCATTCCAAGGGTACTCTCGTGGGCTGGGGCATTTTGAGGCTGCCACGAATGCCGCGAACTTAGTGCACAAACCCCGCCATCTGAACACTTTGTAGTATCTTGAGGACGAGAGGGACTCCGGGCAATCTGGTGGTAGTAACCAGCCATCCAGACCCCGAAGGAGCCCTCCCGT
>JBKQHM010000691.1:0-8173 GCA_052148775.1 Isosphaeraceae bacterium
GTTGCGAGCGGTAGCACCGCAGGGCCGCGACCTTGGCGTCGAGCTGATCGGAGATATCCACGACCAGGCTCGGCCGCTCGATGATTCGCAAATGAACACTGAAATAATACAAGATCCGGGCGGGGTGAAACGGCTCGCCGGCGATGTCGGATTTGGTCAGCTTGCTCCAGAACCGGGCGTCCTCGACCAGCCTCGTCGCCGCCGTGTGGTCCGGGTGGGCATCTTCCCAGTAGGGAGCGAACAGGAGCCGCGGCCGGACCTGACGGAATACGGCCGCCAGGGCCCGGCGATGGACCAGGGTCGGCTCGAGACTCCGGTTGGGGAGCCCCAGGTTCTTCCGCCAGGGATTTCCCAGTTCGGCGTTGGCCGCCGCCGTCTCGGCCGCGCGCCGCTCGAGACTCCCCAGCGGCGTCGGCTCGCCGCTGGTCAGGTCCAGGATGCCCACCGACCAGCCCTGTCCGATCAGCCGGACGATCGTCCCGCCCATGCCCAGCTCGGCGTCATCCGGATGCGGGGCGACCACCAGCGCGTCGAGCATGTTGACCTGCTCCTGAAGGACCCAGGGATCTTGGAACCGTCGGGCGACGTCTCGATAATATCATGGAGGACGAGGACGACCGCGTACCCTCAGCCGATCGAAGCGACTCCGAATCCGGAACGACCCTGGAAGCCGCATGCGATTCTACAAACGGGAACTCTACCTGCAATTCACCGCGACGGACATCGCCATCGCGGATCGCGCCGATGTCGAGTGGGAACACGCCGTGAGCGATTACCACGCACATCTGGGCCGATTCTCGTCGACGATGAATGATCGGGTGAGGAAGTTTGCCGAAGAGCTCTGCCTTCATGAAACGGAACTTCTCGCATTGCAGGAAGAAGTCGTCCGCTCGCCCGCCCTGAATCCGACACAGACGCCGGTCGCGATCGTCTCACTCCGCGGCATCGGGAGGATCTTCAATCTTTTTTATTTATCGTGGGGCGAGTCCAGCCTGTCAACGGCCCCGGAATCATGGCCCTTCTCACCGATCCGGCTCCAATGGCTCTACGACGAGATCGATCTGGACCCGGAGCCATCGTCGTTCCCCCGGTATTATCACCACATCATGTTGAGCGATGGCCGAGAGCTCTCCATCCCGTTTTATGACGTGATCGTCCATTCGTTCCCGGACAAGGCTCCCGAGCCGGCGATCGTCACGCGGAGGAAAGCTCGAGCTGACACTCCGGCGGACTGATGCCGGCGCGGGGCGCGTCCTTGCGGAGTGCATCCCACGAAGTGCCGGTGATCCGCTCGACGACACGGATGGCCGAGAGGACCGTGGCCATGGTCCCCTGACCCGGGAATACGGAATCCCCGACGATCCAGAGCCCGGGACCGAGCACCTCCGAGCCGACGCGCCAGTGCGGGCGTCGCCAGCCCTCCCATTCCGCCGCCGATCACCACCAGATCGTATTCCGACTCGCTGCCGCCCCGTCCCCGATCCATCCGAATGACCTCGCCGCCGACCGCCTGATCCTGATAAGCTCCTCAATTGAGTGTAGGCAGAACGTCGAGACCCGTCCGAAATCCTCGCCCGGTTCATCCGGGTTTGAGAAAATCCGCGGGATTGTGTTAGACTGCGGATCTTGTACGTTCCGGCGGGGTTGATCCCGCCCGGCCCGACGGGAGGGATTTCGTGCATCGTAGCACACCCGCAGTTCACCGCGCCGGAGTGGCTATCGCCATCGACCTGACTCAGCCTCCGGCCGAAACCCAATAGGTATGTCGGATCCCAGATCCCGGTTACGACCGATCTGGAATCCGGAATCTCGAATCCGCAATTGAAGACAGTCGAGGACAGGGGACGAGCAAATGTCGCGCTTCGTGAAAATGGCGACCCTGGACGAGCTCCCGCCGGGAGCTTCCAAGGAGGCGGAGTTCGAAGGCCGGGTCTATGCGATCTATAATGTGGAAGGGGTGATCTCGGCGATCGATGGGATTTGCCCGCATCAGGGGGGCCCGCTCGCCGATGGCGCCCTCCAGGGGACATCGGTCACTTGTCCTTGGCACGGATGGCAATTCGACGTCCAGACCGGCAAGACCCCGCTGGGCTCGAAGATCAAGCAGGCCGTTTATGAAGTGAAGGTCGAGGGGCAGGACGTGCTGGTCGCCGTCCCCTGAGAGGCTGTGAAAGAATCGATTCCAGACAACATATTTTCGATTCCAAATGCATATTAAGCTCAGCATGTCAAGGGCTTATGACTTCTGGAATCTGGAATCTGCAATCCAATTGTTTCACAAGCTCTGAGCCGGACCGACCGCCGATCCGCCCACTCACTGCCGACATTCTGCCGAAACCCAACACGACCTCGTTCGCCGGAGCGAGAACGTTTTCGCCTCGCTCCGTCCGACGTCGACCGCGGCGAACCAAACCGGTGACGCACTTCCGCCCGTACCGAAACACCGACTCCCCGGCCCTGGCCCGCCTCTGGAACCAAGCGGTCCCCAGGTCGGCGACGGCTCGCTGCCTGCGCGTGCACGAGCTGGATACTCACGCGTGGGGCGGCGTATTGTTCGAGGCGGCCGGCTTGATCGTGGCCGAGCGCGACCGGCGGATCATGGGGTTCGCACACGCGGGCTTCGGCCCGGAGTTGCCGGTGGCCTCCACCCGCCCCTTCGAGGTCTCCCACGAGCTGGGGACGATCTCCATGCTGATCGTCGAGCCGGGCCCCGACGACCGCGACGTGGTCCGGGGGCTGATCGAGGCGGCGGAGGGCTATCTCCGCGGCCGCGGTGCCAAGGTGGTCTACGGCGGCAGCCTGTTCCCGCTCAACCCGTTCTACTGGGGCCTTTACGGCGGCAGCGAGGGATCGGGCGTCCTCTCCGGCCACCTGGCGTTCCATCAGGGGCTCATCGACGGCGGCTACCTGCCCGCCAGCTCGACGGTGCTCCTCGAGATGGATCTGACCACGGTCGAGCCGCGCGATCCCCGCGGCGCCCTGATCCGCCGCCAGGCGCACGTGGAGTTCGAGGAGGACGCCTCGCCGCCGAACTGGTGGCAAGGATTGGCGCTGGGCGATTTCAACGTGTCCCTCGCGCGCCTGCTGGCCAAGGCCGGAGGAATCGAGCTGGCGCGGGCCTCCACCTGGGACATGCGCTGGTTCGACCGCGACGACGGCCGCGCTCGCATCGGCCTCATCAACCTGGAAGTCTCGCCCGAACACCGACGCAAGGGCTACGGCCGTTTCCTCGTCAGCGAGATCCTCCGCCGCGCGCGATCGGAACTGATGGAGCTGATCGAGGTCCAGACGGCCGCGGAGAACCTCCCCGCGCTGGCCCTCTACAACTCGCTCGGCTTCGAGGCCGTCGATCAAGCGACCCTCTACCGATTGCCCCACTAACCTCAGGAGCGAAAGGGCTCAGCAATGGCACGACGCACGCTGAATCGACGGGAGCTTCGCGCCGCGGCGGAAGCCGCCGAGGCCATGGGCATCAAGGATCAGACCGCGCCCGCATCGCGACAGGCGCCGCGGGCCAAGACCGATGCCGAGCGCCGGCCCAAGCCCGCCCCGGCCGCCCGAATGCGGGTCGTCTGGGCCGTCTGCGACGTCGGCGGACGGACCGTCTCCACCTTCGACTACGCCCAGAAGGCCGACGCCGAGGCACTCGTCGCCAAGTTGAAGGCCCAGGGTAAGGGGATGCACTTCGTCCGATCGATCAAGGAACCGATCTCGGGCTGAAGACGGCCAGTCTGGTCGTAGAACGGAATTCATTCCGTTCGCCCCGAGCAGGTTCGTCAATCCTTGCGACAAGACGGAAGCTACACCGCGCGGAGCACCAGGCTGGTATTGCTGCCGCCGAAGCCGAACGAGTTGGACACGGCGATCCTGACCCGATGGGGCCGGGCCTCGTTGGCGACGAGGCAGAGGTCGACATCCGGGTCGTCGAGGTTGATGGTGGGCGGGATGGTCTGATGGCGCAGCGCGGTGAGGCACGCCAGGGCCTCGAACGCGCCGGCGGCGGTGAGCATGTGCCCGGTGAGGCTCTTGGTCGAGGAGACCGGGATGCGGTCGGCGGCGTCGCCCAGCACGATGCGCAGGACCGCCGCCTCGGCGGCGTCGCCGACGGGAGTACCCGTGGCATGCGCATTGACGTGATCCACCTGTCCCGCCTCGATGTGCGCATCCGCCAGGGCCCGACGCACGGCGGCGACGGCCGGGGCCGGGTCCGGGCTGGGGATCACGTGGTGGTGGGCGTCGCTGGTCGAGCCGTAGCCCGCGACCTCGGCATAGGCGCCGGCCTTGCGACGGCGGGCGTCGCCGGCCCGCTCCAGCACGAACGCCACGCCCCCTTCGCCCAGGACGAACCCGTCTCGGGCGCGGTCGAACGGCCGAGACGCCCCGGCCGGGTCCGCGTTCCGACGCGACAGCGCACGCAGGTTACCGAAGGTCGCCAGGCCGACCGGCGTGACGGCCAGGTCGCACGCCCCCGCCACGCAGACGTCTACCAGTCCGAGCCGTAGCCACTGGCGGCCGAACTCCAGCGCGTGGTTGCCGCTGGCACACGCCGCTGACAGCGCCATCGCCGGCCCAGAGATCTCCAGCGCCCGACGGGTCCGATCGACCGTCGATTCCCGGTCCTGCTCCGGGTCGTAGACCCGATCCCCGCCGACGAGATCCTCGGTCTCCCACAAATACATCAGCTCGGCGCCCAGGCCCAGCACCAGCCCGATCCGCGCCTCGCGATGCGCGCCCCAGAGCCCGGCGTCGCGCAGCGCCGAGATGGCACACCACTGGGCGAGCTGGTCCAGCCGGTCCATCGCCCCGAACGTCCGGGGATCGCAGCCCGACGGCGCGGGGATCTCCCCGACTTGAGCCGCGATCCGGCTCGGGTAATCCGCCGTGTTGAACCGGGTCACCGGCGAGACGCCGGACCGGCCGGCCAGCAGGTTCGATTCGATCTCGGCCAGGTGGCACCCGAGCGGCGTCGCGGCGCCCACGCCCGTGATCCAGATCGGTTCATCCCTGTCCATTGCGCATCACCCCGGGTTCTCGGACCCCCTGCACCAGCTCGACGCGCAGCCGACCGCCGGGATCCGTCGCGATCGTCCGGGGCGAGGAACCTCCCCGCATGTCGAGGTGCGCGGCCAGGGAAACCAGGTCGACCGGGGCCGCCTCCGGATTGGATTCTCCTCTCGCGACGACCCGGAGCGACGGCCGCCCCGACCCGGCACGATCGGCGATCAAGGCCATGGCCAGGGCCTGGCATTCGCCGGATACGGGGACAGGGGGGATGCCGCGACCGCTCGGGATCAGTTCGGGCGACCAGCCCGTCAGGACCAGCCAGACACCCGGCACGCTCCCGGCGGCCAGCCAGGTCAGGGCCGCAAGGACCCCCTCGGCGGCGGCGTACAGCCCACCGCCGACCCCGAGGTTCGGACCATGCAGACCCAGTGCCAGGCTGATCGTCCCGGACGGGGAATGGAGCGCGAAATGGGGGATCAGGTGGGGCGAGATGCCCCAGACGCCCTCGGCCTCGAAGCTCCGCAGGGCCGCGGCCAGGTTCGCACGTCCCAGGTATCGCGACGCGGCCACGACGCCCCACCCCTCGAACGCCGACGACTCGGCGCCCATGGCCTGCATCGCCGAGAAGACCGCCGCCGTCCCGGCCACCGTCTGCTCGTCCGAGTAGCGGAGCAGCGACGGCGGTATCCGCGACCATCCCTCGGGCACAGGCCCCGGCTTCCGCCTCAGGGCCGGCACGTCCTGGGGTGTCATCCGGAACAGGCCGGACCCGACCATCTCCGCGGCGAGCATCGGTCCGGTCGCCGATCCCTCGTTCGACCCGAATCGCTCCTTCATGGCATCCGCCGTCTTCTACGCTCAAGGTGGAGATGTGTTCGGGTTGCCCTCGATGAAGAAACACGCCGAGAGTCTCGGAACGGATCGACGATTCATCGATCCGCCATCTGCAATCTGCAACCCGCGATCTGAAATCTGAAATCTGGAATCCGGAATCCGGAATCCGGAATGCCCCGGCCAGTGCCCACGAATCGCCGGAATTGAGCTAGCTGGGTTACCAAGTCTATCCCTAAAATTGCTAAGATTTCAATTCCGATCTCCCGACTTCGAGTCCGAAACCCAAGGATTGATTCGCCCGACTTGTCCAGGATACCGGCAAGACCGAGGAAGGATGCCGTCCACGTGGACCGCATCGGTCCGTCCAGGAGAATTCATGACCGCGCCCATACCGATCCAGAAGTTGGGTCAAGCCTTGCGCCAGAATACGCTTGTCAAGATCATCGAGCAGTTCGGCGCATCGCATCCCGATTCGCACCTGAAGGACCTGGTGATCGACGAGGCGGGTCCCGGCCGGGAGATCGTGGTCAATGGCCGCCGCGTGATCAATTTCGGCTCGGATAGCTTCCTCGGGCTGGACCAGGACCCGAGGGTGCAGGAGGCGGTGCGCCGTGGGCTGAGGAAATGGGGCACGCACAACGGCTCGTCGCGCGCGTTTGCCAGCGTGCGGGCGAATATCGAGGCCGAGGAGAAGCTGGCCGACTGGCTGGGGGTCGAGTCGGTGCTGATCCTCCCCTCGGTGATGCTGGCGAACCTGGGGGCGATCCCCGGCCTGGCCGGCCGCCAGGACGCAATCGCGATGGACGAGCAAGCGCACACATCGATGCAAGAAGCGGCCAAGATCGCCCGGGCCAACGGCACGAAGGTGGCGACCTTCGCCCACAGCGACCCCGAGGCCCTGGAGCGAACCCTCCAGGGTCTGCGACCCTACCGATGTGCCCTGGTCTGCATCGACGGCGTCTACAGCATGAGCGGCCGGATCCCGCCGATGGCCGACCTGGATTCGGTGGCGCGCGCCCACGACGCCGTGCTCTACATCGACGACGCCCACGGCACGGGCGTCCTGGGCGAGCAGGGGCGGGGGACGGTGCTCGAAACCCTGGGCAGCTACGAGAACACGTTCGTCGTCGGATCGCTCTCCAAGGCGTTCTCCTGCGCCGGGGGTTTCATCGGCTGCCCCGAGTCGTTCCACCGGCTGCTGAAGATCCGTTGCGCCCCGTATATCTTCGGCGGCCCGGTCGTCCCCTCGTTCCTCGAGGCGATCGGCACGGTCATCGACATCCTGCGTTCCTCCGAGTACCCCGCGCTCCGCGCCCGGCTCGACCGATCCATCCGGGACCTCGCCGGCGGCCTGACGGACCTCGGCCTCATCGTCATGGGCGGTGCGACGCCGATCATCTCGGTCTACGTCGGCGACGAGTCGGATACGCTCAACGCCGGCAAGTTCCTGTTCGACCGGGGCTATTACGTCCAGTCGGTCCTGTTCCCGGCGGTCCCTTACCATGCCGGGGTGCTGCGGATCCAGTGCAACGCCAATCACGACGAAGCGTCGATCGACGGCCTGATCGCGGCCTTCGCGGCCCTGAGGCGGTCGATGAAGCTCCCGACGCGAGCTGCGGAGTCCGGGACGCGGCGTGCCGCCGCCGCTTCCCATCCAATCCCGGCCGGTCGCTTTCCAGCCTGACCTACGTGAGAGATTCTTCCACAGTCGAGGACGATCCTTGATGGTCGCCGACCGAGGCCGAGTCCTGCTGATCATGCTGGCGGCGGTGGCGGCCCTGACCCTGGGAGAGACTGCGCTGGCCAAGGGCGCGAAGCAGGCCGTCCCGCTCGATCGGGGTTGGACCGCCCAGTTCCTCGCGATCCTGTTCAACCGATGGATCCTGGCGGGCTCTGTGCTGCTCGTCGTCCACCTGGGGCTCTATCTCGTGGCCCTGCGGCGATCGGATCTGAGCTTCGCCCTGCCATTGACCGCAGCCTCCTATCCCTTGTCGGCCCTCCTGGCGCGGTTCTACCTGAAGGAGGATGTGGGCACGGCCCGATGGATCGGGACGCTCCTCATCGCGGCGGGAGTCGTGATCGTCGCGCTCGGCGACAGGGCGGCCGAGCAATAGCCATAGCCCGCCGCCTCAGGAGGGTTCGGGCTCCGGGCTTGCGGGGACCGTCTCCGAGACCTGACCGTCCGATCGCTCGGCCAGCTTCGCTTCCATCAGGTCGATCAGGTCGCCCACGCGCCGGACCGTGGCCAGCTCCTCGGTCGCGAGCCGGACCCGGAACTCCCGCTCAATCTGGACTCGGTGGACGTGGTCGGGCTGGTGATGCGGATCGAGCGGGA
>JBKQHM010000692.1:0-12872 GCA_052148775.1 Isosphaeraceae bacterium
CGAGGGGCACCAGGGCGATGACGGTGGCCCAGGAGACGACGGCCGTGAGCAGCTTGATCAGCCCCGCCAGGCGGTAGGCGGGCCACCAGAAGATCACGGCTTCCATCAAGTGCGTCGCGCCGCAGGCGAGGATGAAGGCCCCGAACAGCCAGAAAATGCCGCGGAAGGGCACGTCCTTCTTGAGCAGCAGGAAGAAGCCGAGCACACCGGGTATGGCCAGGTAAGCCGACCAGATGCCCAGGTCCGAGAGGATGTGCAGCCAGCCGTGTGCCGGGGACCACAGGCCGCAGTCCCAGCGCCGGGGGAAGTCTGACGTGTCGAACAAACGGGTGAAGAAATCCACCGGGCACCCCCTTGGTGGCCGTCGTTCTCGCGCGTTGCAACGCTTCGGTTCGGATACTCGCCCGGACCATTGTATACCAGCCACCTGAGAGCAGACAGGATGTGTTGCACGCGGCGGGGCTGGAGCCACGTCCCGGATGGGCAGATTTCCAGCCAGCCGGGCAGTGCCGCTGCCAAGTCTACCGCTATGCGGCGTCGCCGGGACCGTTCGGGGCCTTTGCTCGATGCACGAGCCTGGTGCCCTACGGGGCTTTCGGTACGGGAAGATGGCCGATTCCCGCGAGGATTCGGCCAATGCGGGCGACGCCTCTGTTCCCGTGGCATGGTTCTTGCGTTGACCCTTCGCGGAAGCTTGAACCAATCATTGTAACCCGTGTTTGAAATTAGACATGCTTTCTTCTCGCAGCGATATCCAGGCCGTGCCGAGTCGCATCGCGTCGAAGCGAGATGGTCGATCCTGCATCCTGACGATCAATAGCGGCTCGTCGAGCCTTAAGTTCGCCCTGTTCGCGCCGGAGGACCGGCCCAGGCGGCTCTTGTCCGGTCGGGTCGAACGGATCGGAATGTCGGGTTCTCGGTTGGTCGTGGCCAACGCCGATGGCGATCAGGAAGACAGTGAGGTCAAGGTCCCGGATCAAGCCGCGGCCGTGGGGCTGCTGATCGAGTTACTCGATTACCTCGTCGGTCTGGCAAACATCGCCGTTGTCGGTCATCGTGTCGTCCACGGGGGCAACCGCTTCTTCCACCCGGAGTCCGTCACGGCCGAGGTCCTTGAGGAGCTGCGCAGGATCGTCCCCTACGACCCCGATCACCTGCCCGGCGAGATCGGTGCGATCGAGGCGTTTCTGCGCCTCGATCCCAAGCTGCCTCAAGTGGCGTGCTTCGATACGGCCTTCCATCACGACCTCCCGCGCGTCGCCCAGATCATCGCGATCCCACGGCGGTACGAGGCGGCCGGGGTCCGTCGCTATGGCTTCCATGGCCTCTCCTACGCCTATCTGATGGAGGAGTTGGCCCGTGTCGCAGGGCAGGGTGCAGCCCGGGGCCCCGTCATCCTGGCCCACCTCGGTGCCGGTGCGAGCCTGTCGGCGGTCCGTGACGGCCGTTGCATCGAGACCACGATGGGCCTCACTGCAACCTCGGGGCTGGTCATGGGCACGCGATGCGGCGATATCGACCCAAACCTCGTCCAGTTCCTGGTGCGAGCCGGAGGCCTGACGCTCGACCAGTTCCACGACCTCGTCAATCAAGAATCGGGCCTGCTCGGTGTCTCGGAGTCCAGCGCCGACCTTCGCGACCTCCTGGCGGTGCAGGACAGGGACGTCCGGGCCGCCGAGGCCGTCGCGCTGTTCTGCTACCGGGCCAAGACGGGTCTCGGCGCGCTGGCGGCGGCACTCGGCGGCCTGGATACCTTGGTCTTCGCCGGCGGGATCGGCGAGAATTCGCCCGAGGCCCGCCGCCGCATCTGCGAGGGCCTGGAGTTCCTCGGCGTCACCGTGGACCAACGTCGCAACGCGGCCAACGCCCCGCTCATCTCGGCCGAGGACGGCCGGGTAGCTGTCCGCGTCATCCCGACCGATGAAGAGTCGCTGATCGCCCGCGCCTCGGCCGAGTTCATTCCTCGGGCACGGGCGGCTTCAGGTACCGATTCGTGAAATCTTTCACAAGTAAGAATCCGACCCGATCGCGCAACCCAAACGACACCGATGGAGGAGCCACGCGATGGAGACGACTCTCAGGACCCAGGCCCCGCGCAGCAAGGGGACACCCGAGGCGGACGGCGCCGCCGAGGCTCCGCTCGCTCCGGACCTGCTCCGCAAGATGGACGCCTACTGGCGGGCCGCCAATTACCTGTCGGTTGGCCAGATCTACCTCCTCGACAACCCATTGCTGCGCGAGCCGCTCAAGCTCGAGCACGTCAAACCGCGGCTGCTAGGCCACTGGGGGACCACCCCGGGGCAGAACTTCGTCTACGTCCACCTGAATCGGGTCATCAAGGAATATGACCTGAACATGATTTATATCTCGGGACCCGGCCACGGCGGTCCAGCACTGGTCGGCAACGTGTACCTGGAGGGGACTTACAGCGAGATCTACCCGGAGGTCTCTGGGGACGTGCCGGGGATGAAGAAGCTCTTCAAGCAGTTCTCCTTCCCAGGCGGCATCCCGAGCCACGTCGCTCCGGAGACGCCGGGCTCGATCCACGAGGGGGGCGAGCTGGGCTACAGCCTCAGTCACTCTTTCGGCGCGGCGTTCGACAACCCCGAGCTGATCGTCGCCTGCGTGGTCGGTGACGGCGAGGCCGAGACCGGCCCGCTGGCCACGAGCTGGCACTCCAACAAGTTCCTCAACCCGGCGCACGATGGGGCCGTGCTGCCGATTCTTCACCTCAACGGCTACAAGATCGCTAACCCGACGATCCTGGCCCGCATCGGCCGCGAGGAGCTGGAGCATCTCTTGCGAGGCTACGGCTACACGCCCTACTTCGTCGAGGGACACGAGCCGGAGGCGATGCACCGGCTGATGGCTGCGACGCTCGATCAGGTCGTCGCTGAGATCCGTCGGATCCAGTCGGACGCCCGGGAGCGAGGCGTCACCGAGCGGCCGCGCTGGCCGATGATTGTCCTCAAGACGCCCAAGGGTTGGACCGGCCCCAAGGAAGTGGACGGCCTGCCGGTTGAGGGGACGTACCGGGCGCACCAGGTCCCGCTCTCCGAGCCGACCGAGCACCCCGAACACCTCAAGATCCTCGAGGCCTGGATGCGCAGTTACCGGCCCGAGGAGCTCTTCGACGAGAGCGGCCGACTCATCCCCGAGCTGCGGGAACTGGCCCCGAGGGGCGAGCGGCGGATGGGCGCCAACCCGATCGCCAACGGCGGCAGCCTACTCCGGGACTTGCGGTTGCCCGACTTCCGCGACTACGCGATCGAGGTGCCCCAGCCGGGCAACGTCATGAACGAGGATGCCCGCACCCTGGGCAAGTTCCTCCGCGATGCGATCAAGCTCAATGCCGATCGGCGCAACTTCCGGATCTTCGGCCCCGACGAGACCGCCTCCAACCGCCTCACTGCCGTGTTCGAAGCAACGAACAAGCAGTGGCTCGGCGAGGTCATCCCGACCGACGATCACCTGTCCCCCGACGGCCGCGTCATCGAGATGCTCAGCGAGCACCAGTGCGAGGGATGGCTCGAGGGCTACCTCCTGACGGGCCGGCACGGGATCTTCAACACTTATGAAGCATTCGTCCACGTCATCGACTCGATGTTCAACCAGCACGCCAAGTGGCTCAAGGTCACCAGGCATTTGCCCTGGCGCCGGCCGATCTCATCGCTGAACATCCTGCTGGCCTCCCACGTCTGGCGGCAGGACCACAACGGGTTCACCCACCAGGACCCTGGGTTCATCGACCACGTGGTCAACAAGAAGGCCGAGATCATCCGCGTGTATCTGCCGCCGGATACCAACACGCTGCTCTCCGTGATGGACCACTGCCTGCGGAGCCGCCACTACGTGAACGTCGTGGTGGCGAGTAAACACCCGTCTCCGCAGTGGCTGACAATGGACCAGGCGGTCAAGCACTGCACCGCGGGGATCGGGATCTGGGAGTGGGCCAGCAACGACCGCGCCAGTGAGCCGGATGTCGTCATGGCCTGCGCCGGCGACGTGCCGACGCTGGAGACGCTGGCCGCGGTGCAGCTCCTGCGCGAGCACATCCCGGAGCTGAAGATCCGCGTGATCAACGTCGTGGACCTGATGCGGCTCCAGCCCTCGACCGAGCACCCACATGGCCTGGACGACGACGACTTCGACACGCTCTTCACCAAGGACAAGCCGGTCGTCTTCGCCTACCACGGCTACCCCTGGCTGATCCACCGGCTGACTTACCGCCGCACCAACCACAACCTGCACGTGCGCGGCTACAAGGAAGAAGGGACGATCAGCACGGCGTTCGACATGACGGTCATGAACGAACTCGACCGGTTTCATTTATTGTCGGATGTGGTCGACCGCCTGCCTCAGCTCGGGTACAAGGCCGCGTACGCCAAGCAGGCGGTGCGCGACAAGCTGATCGAGCATCGGCAGTACATCACCAGCTATGGCGACGACATGCCCGAGATCCGGAACTGGAAGTGGACCGGAACGACGCGAGCCTGAGCACCGCCCCCGGATGCTCGTGGTGACGATCGGCATGGACGCTCGGAAGTGATTGACGTCTGGCAACCAAAGGCGATGCGAAGAGCCCGGTCGCGCAACCGACGGGGACGGAGTCCGCGCGATCCGCAACCGGCCCAAAGGAGACGATGCGATGAGCATTTTTCGGAAGATCCTGGTCCCGACCGATTTCTCCTCGCACGCCGGGGAGGCGTTCCGAGTGGCCCACGACCTGGCCAAGGCGACCGGGGCGACGGTGGTCGTGTTCCACGTGTCTCGGCCCCCCGCCGTCGTGTCGGATGGAGACCGGCTGCTCTCGGCGCCAGTCCGCGCCGAAACGAAGGACGTGTGGGAGGAAGTGCGGAAGATCCAGGCGAAGGATCCGGCGGTCCACGTCGAACACGAGGTGATCGTGGCCGACCGGCCCGATGCCGAGCACATCCTCCGGATCCTCGAGGAGCGGGGGTGCGACCTGATCGTGATGGGGACGCACGGGCGGACATGGCTGAAGCACTTGCTGTGCGGCAGTGTGGCCGAGGATGTGGTGCGCAGGGCGCAATGCCCGGTGATGGTCGTCAAGGCTCCGGTCCACGAGGCTGAGGCTCCTGCCCACGCGGCCCCCGGACCGACCGTATCGAGGGCCTCGAAATGAGCGAATCGCTGCCGGAAGTCTACCTGGCGCGGCACGGTGAGACGGCATGGACGATCAGTCGCCAGCATACTGGTCGGACGGATCTGACCTTGACCGCGCGCGGCGAGGACAATGCCTGGGGCCTGCACGACCGGCTCCGGGGCCTGAGCTTCGATCGAGTCTTCGTCAGCCCGCTACGGCGCGCGCGGCAAACGTGCTTTCTGGCAGGGTTCGGCGAACGGGCCGTGAGCGTCGCGGACCTGACCGAGTGGGACTACGGCGAGTTCGAGGGACTCACGACGGCTGAGATCCGTCGGAAACAGCCAGGCTGGTCTTTGTTCCGCGACGGTTGCCCAGGCGGCGAATCGGTCGCGGAAGTCGGTGCCCGCGCCGACCGGGTCATCGCGCGGCTTCGCTCGATGCCAGGCCACGTCCTGGTCTTCGGCCACGGCCATTTCTTCCGCGTTCTGGGCGCGCGCTGGGTGGCGATGCCGCCGGGCGAGGCCAGCCGCTTCGTGCTCGGCACCGCCGCGCTGTCCATCCTGGGCTACGAGCACGGGCTGGAGGACCCGGCCATCCGCCTCTGGAATGACGATCGGCATGCCGTGCCAGCCGGACCAGCACGAGTCGCCGGGGCCGCCAATGTTGTCGACCGCGATCCAAGATCTTCGACCCGCCAGAAGGACTCCTCACATGAAAACGCAACGCGCCACCATCGCGGAACCGAAAGGGAAGCCGGCTGCCCCGCCGGCGGCCACTCCCACTCAAACGCTCCTCGATCGATATGAGTGCGGGCCAGTCGCGTTCTGGGGGACTCCCAACGCCTCCTACGAGCGTCGGCTGGTACTCGACCACGTCGTCCGGCCGGAGCAATCCGACCTGCGCCAGCGTTTCGAGGCCGTGGCCTGGGCGCTCCGCGACTTGCTCTCGCAGCGCTGGCTCCGGACGGACGCGACCTATGATCGAGCTAACCCCAAGCAGGTTTATTACCTCTCGATGGAGTTCCTGATCGGCCGGTCGCTGGCCAACAACATCCTCAACCTCCAGGTCGAGCCGATCGTGAAGGATGCGATGGAGCGGGAGAAACTGGACTGGGCGCAGCTCGCCGAAATGGAGCCCGACGCCGGTCTGGGCAACGGCGGGCTGGGACGACTCGCCGCCTGTTTCCTCGACTCGATGGCGACGCTCCAGTTTCCGGCGATTGGTTACGGCCTGCGGTACGAGTACGGGATCTTCCGCCAGGAGATCGCCGGCGGCCGGCAGGTCGAACACCCCGACCACTGGCTCCGCCGTCCCGACCCCTGGGAGGTCAGTCGGCCACGAGAGGCCGTGGAAGTCGGGTTGAGCTGCGCCTTCCAGTTGAGGGAGGGCAGGCTCGAAGTGGTTCGGAACGTGCCGACGACCCTCGTGGGCACACCTCACGACCGGCCGGTCGTCGGCTACGGAGGCCGGACCATCAACACGCTGCGACTTTGGGGTGCAGCGACTTACCAGGATTTCAACTTCCTGGAGTTCAGCCGCGGCGACTTCTTCGACGCCGTGCATGAGAAGGTTGCGGCCGAGTCGCTCACGCGAGTGCTCTACCCCGACGACTCGACGGCCCGCGGCAAGGGCTTGCGATTCGTCCAGGAGTATTTCCTGGTCGCTTGCTCGCTGGCCGATATCGTCGCGCGTTTCCGACGCCGCGGCAACGACTGGCACGAGTTGCCCGACAAGGTCGCCATCCAGCTCAACGACACTCATCCGTCGATGGCCGTCGCCGAGCTGATGCGCATCCTGCTCGATCAGGCCAGACTGGGCTGGGACGAAGCGTGGGACCTGACCGTCCGGACTCTCGCCTACACCAACCACACGTTGTTGCCCGAGGCGCTGGAAACCTGGCCGATCGCCCTCTTCGAGATCGGCCTCCCCCGGCACCTCGAGATCATCTATGAGGTGAACCGCCGCTTTCTGGACGATGTGCGCTCGCGCCATCCCGGCGACGAGGACCTCGTGCGGCGCGTCAGCCTCATCCATGAGAATCCCGAGCGGCGGGTCCGCATGGCCCACATGGCGGTCGTCGGGTCGCACAGTACCAACGGGGTGGCGGCGATCCACTCCGGCCTGTTGCGGACGACCGTGTTGAAGGACCTGGCCGACCAGTTCCCGGAGCGTTTCAACAACAAGACCAACGGCGTCACGCCGAGGCGTTGGCTCCTACTGGCCAACCCCGACCTCGCCGGCCTGATCACCGGGGCGATCGGTCAGGATTGGGTCGGCGACCTGTCTCGGCTCGAGAAGATCCTCCCCCTGACCGAAGACGCTCCCTTTCGTGACGGCTTCCGTCGCGCCAAACGCGCGGCCAAAGCCCGCTTCGCCGATTGGTTACGAAACGCGACCGGTCAGACGGTCGACCCGGAATCGATCTTCGACTGCCAGATCAAGCGGATCCACGAGTACAAGCGGCAATTGCTCAACCTTCTGCATGTGCTTGTGCTTTACAACCGCCTGCGCGACGACTCGAGGCTGTCCGTGCCGCCGCGCACCGTCTTCTTCGCCGGAAAGGCGGCGCCGGCGTATTGGCTGGCGAAGCAGATCATCCATCTGATCAACAATGTGGCGGCGGTGATCGACGCCGACCCGTCCATCCGCGACCGGCTCAAGGTCGTCTTCCTGCCCGAGTACAACGTCAGCCTGGCCCAGCGCCTGATTCCGGCCAGCGACATCTCGGAGCAGATCTCCACCGCCGGTTACGAGGCCAGCGGCACGAGCAACATGAAGTTCATGATGAACGGTGCGTTGACCGTCGGCACTCGCGACGGGGCGACGATCGAGATGGCCGAGGCAGCCGGCGAGGAGAACTTCTTCCTCTTCGGCCTGACGGCCGAGCAGGTCCAGGAGAGCCGGGGCTGGTACGATTCCCGCTGGCATTACGAGAACGAGCCCGAGACGCGTCGCGCCCTGGACCTGATCCGCTCCGGTGCCTTCGACCGGGGCGATCCAGGCGTCTTCGGCCCGATCGTGGACTCGCTCCTGACTCATGGCGATCATTACATGCACCTCGCCGACCTGGCGTCCTACGTGAGGATCCAGGAGCAGGCCGGCGCGCTGTACCAACAGCCCGACGCCTGGACGCGGCGGGCGATTATCAACGTGGGGCATTCCGGCAAGTTCTCCAGTGATCGCACGATCGTGGAATACGCCCGTTATATCTGGAAGGCCGAAGCGTGTCCGGTGGAACAGCCCTGATCCCATGGAGAAACAATCCATTGTTCGTCAGCCTCAATCTGTCGAGAAGGGACCAGACCATGCCAGACTCAAACGAGATTCATGCGAGGGTGACCAAAGTGCTGGTGGAAGCACTGGGTGTTGAGGAAGACGACATCAAAACCTCCTCGACTTTACAAGGAGATCTGGGAGCGGAGTCCATCGACTTCCTGGACATCGTTTTCCGTCTGGAGCGTGAGTTCTTGATCAAGATCCCGAGGGGCGAGTTGTTCTCCGAGCTGGTCTTGCAGGGCGTCACGGAGATTGTGCAGGACGGCCATGTGACCGATGAGGGGCTCGCCACGCTGCGCTCGCAGATGCCCTACGCCGACTTGAAGGCACTTGAGCGTGACCGTCGGCTGAACAGGATCGATGACCTGTTCACCGTCGGTTTGTTGTCGCGTTATATCACGTGGCGGCTCGGTGGGAGCGGTGCCTCCGACTGTGATGTGAACGCGCTGTCCCCCCGTCGCGCTCCCGAAGACCTGAGGAAATCGGTCATATCGACAGGGATTTCAACATGATGACACAGTCAATAAACTACCGCTGTTCCCCAGCCGAGTGCCGCGCCGCCGGTTCGGGACCGATCGAGCGTGTCGGCCGCATCCTGGGCCGGAGGCTGGCCTATATCGATCACCCCAGCTTCAACGATCCGAACGCTCGGGACGCGATCCTTGCCCCGTTAACCCACACGGTCGACGATCCGGTATCGCGGCGGTCGGAGCCTTCGCGGTGGCGCACCACCTTGTCGAACGGCCCCTCCGAAGCGCCGTTATTGTCGCGCGAGCAGGAGGCCCACCTGTTCCGCAAGATGAACTACCTGAAGTGCCGCGCCAATCAGCTCAAGGAGCAGCTCGATCCGGATCGGCCCAGCCCGGCCGACCTCGACGAGATTGAGCGGCTCCAATCCGAGGCACTGGCAGTGAAGAACCGGATCGTCGAGATGAACCTGCGGCTGGTCGTCTCCATCGCCAAGACGCGCGTCAGGGCCGGTTACGACCTGTCCGAATGCGTCAGCGACGGCAACCTCGCTCTCATCCTGGCCGTGGATGGGTTCGACTTCTCCAGGGGCTATAAGTTCAGCACATACGCCACCTGGGCGATCCGGAACGAGCTTGGGCGGAACGATCGGAGATCCATCCGTCTCCGCCGTCACCCGTTCACAGCGTATGAGGCGTCCCTCACGGCACCGGGCACCGGCGTCGACACGCGCGAGCGCGAAGAGGTCCTGGAGCGGCGGCGGTCCGTCGTCAGGCGCTGGCTTCGTCGGCTCAACACGCGAGAGAGGCGGATCCTCGCGAGCCGATACGGAATCGGCGGCGCCCCGAGGCAGTCGCTAGCTAAGATCGGCCAGGAGTTGGGGATCAGTCGGGAACGCGTCCGCCAGATCGCGGACCGCGCGAAGGTCAAACTCCGGAAGATCGCCCGCCTCGAGGCACGCGAGCCGTTGGACATCTGAGGCCGCAGTGTGCCCGCGGCCCCGGATCATAACGCCTCCATCGACGGCCTGACAGAAGACGACCATGAGCGACGCCAACTCCCAGCCGAGTCTTCCTCCGTTCCCGTCGGACTACCGCGCCTCCGGCGTGCTGCTGCACGTCACGTCGTTGCCCTCACCCTACGGGATTGGCGACGTGGGACCGGCCGCGCTGGCATGGATCGACCGGCTCCACAAGGCGGGTCAATCCTGGTGGCAGGCCCTGCCGATGGGCCCCACCGGGTACGGCAACTCGCCTTATCAATCCCTGTCATCCTTCGCTGGCAACGTCCTCCTGATCAGCCCGGACTCCCTGATCGAGGACGGACTGGTGCGGCAGAGCGACTGTGAGGGCCATTCCTTCGCGGCGACGGCCATCGACTACGACGCCGTCATCCCGTTCAAGCAGGGCTTGCTCGAAACGGCCTGGAACCACTTCCGCGCCGGGGCGCGCGCTGACCTGCGGCCTGCTTATCAACAGTTCGTAGACGAGCAGGCGCACTGGCTCGAGGACTACGCCCTCTTCCGGGCGCTGAAAGCCAGTCACCAGGGCGCCCATTACCTCGAGTGGCCGGCCGAGCTGGTCCGGCGCGACCCGGCTGCTCTGGCCCGGGCTCGCCGGGACCTGGCGGACCCGATCGATCAGGTTTGCTTCGCACAATTCCTGTTGTTCCGCCAGGGGGCACGCCTCAAGGCGTATGCCCAGGCCAAGGGCTTGCGCCTGATTGGCGACCTGCCCTTCTTCGTCGCCCCCGATTCGAGCGATGTCTGGGCCAACCCGGAATTGTTCCTGCTCGATGAGGAGTACAGGCCGCGCTTCGTGGCCGGCGTGCCTCCGGACTACTTCAGCTCCCAGGGGCAGCTCTGGGGCAACCCCGTCTATGATTGGGAAGCGCTGCGTCGGTCTGGCTATCGCTGGTGCATCGACCGATTGCTCGCCCTTCTGGCCCACGTGGACGCGATTCGGCTGGATCACTTCCGCGGCTTCGCAGCCGCCTGGCACGTGCCGGCCGGCGCGGCGACGGCCCAGTCGGGCCAATGGGTAACGGGTCCCGGAGCCGAGTTCTTCAGCGCGATACAGAAAGAGCTTGGCGGCCTACCATTCATCGCCGAGGACCTCGGGATCATCACGCCCGACGTCTCCGCTCTGAGAGACCAGTTCCGATTGCCCGGGACGAGGGTCCTCCAGTTCGCCTTCGACGGCCATCCCGATAACCCCTACCTCCCGCATAACTACGTCCCCAACACGGTGGTATACACCGGCACCCACGACAATAACACAACGCGCGGCTGGTTCGAGGAATTGCCGGATTCCCAACGGCAAAACGTGTGGCGATATTTCAAGCGACCGTCGTGGAACGAAGACGAGACGGCCCCGGTGCTGATGCACTTAGCGTGGTCCTCCACGGCTGCGCTGGCGATGGCTCCGTTGCAGGACGTGCTCAACCTGGGGACAGAGGCCCGGATGAACGTACCGGGTCGCGCAGGGGGCAACTGGCGGTGGCGCTACACGGAGGACATGTTGTCCGCACCCGCCTTCCAGTGGCTGCTGGACCTGACGGAAACGTCAAACCGGGCGGGTGTTCGTTCAGGCCCACCGGCTGGCCCATGAAGCGCGAGTGGCAATTCTCCCCCATCTTTCCCCTGCACTAACGAGGCAAGACCATGAAGGCAACCGAAAGGCTTCACGACCTGGGCCAGAGCCTCTGGCTGGATAACATCACGCGTGACCTGCTCACCACGGGGACGCTCCGGCGCTACATCGATGAGCTCTCGGTGACGGGACTCACTTCGAATCCGACGATCTTCGAGCACGCCATCAAGAATAGCACCTCCTACGACATCGCCATCCGGAAGAAACGCCAGTCCATCAAGTCGAGCGAGGATCTGTTCTTTGACCTGGCGATAGAAGACATCACCCGGGCCGCCGACCTGTTTCAACCGATCTGGGAGAAGACGAACGGCGTGGACGGATGGGTGTCCTTGGAAGTCTCGCCGCTCCTGGCCCACGACACGGCCAGCACGCTGGCCGCGGCCAGGGACTTGCACGCTCGGGCATGTCGGCCCAATCTCTTGATCAAGATCCCCGGGACACGGGAAGGGTTGCCCGCCATCGAGGGTGCGATCTTCGCCGGAGTGCCGGTCAACGTGACCCTCCTGTTCTCTCACGAGCAATACCTGGCTGCGGCGGAGGCGTTCCTGCGCGGCATCGAGCGGCGCATCGACGCCGGGCTCAACCCCGATGTGCGCTCGGTGGCCTCGGTGTTCATCAGCCGATGGGACGCCGCGGTCATGGACCAAGTGCCGGAGTCGCTGCGCGACCGCCTCGGGATCGCCATGGCCGGTAGGATCTACCGGTTATACCGCGAGCTCCTCGACTCGCCGCGATGGCAGCGCGCCTTCAACGCCGGCGCCCGCCCGCAACGCCTCCTGTGGGCCAGTACGGGAACCAAAGACCCCAAGGCCTCCGACGTCCTGTACATCAAGGCCCTCGCCGTGCCCTTCACCGTGAACACCATGCCGGAGGGCACCCTGAAGGCGTTCGCCGAACACGGCGAGGTCGGGCCGATGCAACCGTCAGACGGCGGAGACTGCGAGGACGTATTGGTTCAGTTCGCCAAGGCCGGCATCGACCTCGATGCCCTGGCCGCCCGCCTACAGGACGAGGGAGCGAAGTCGTTCGTGAAGTCCTGGAACGGACTCATGGGGGTGATCGCCTCCAAGATCGCCGCCCTTGATAACCCGAGGTAAACGGAACGATCGCGAGTATGTGCTCGATGAGAGGGACCGCGGGCCGCAGCAGTGGCTCTACCGAAATGGAGGACCAACCGTGTCCAAGTGCCATAGCCTGTGGGCCATCGGGTTCGACGACACAGGGCTTACGCACCAGAATAGGTAGGATGGGAAATCTGGGCTGTAGAAAACAATGGGTTATGGGATGCGGAAACCCTGGAAAACCAGGCGTTTCTGAAAGCGATGACTATACTATGCACCGACTGTGGCATATTACACAGTCCAACGACG
>JBKQHM010000693.1:0-17289 GCA_052148775.1 Isosphaeraceae bacterium
GGCTCGATCAACCGCTCGGCTTGGTGTCGAATTTGCGCCGCGGAATGACCGGATCGAAGGCGTTGAACAGGAATAAGCCGGCGAGAAAGCCGCCGATATGGGCCTGCCAGGCGATTTCCTGGCCTTCCTCGATCATCGAAACGGAGTCGAGGCCGAACAGCGCGTTCAGCCCGATCCAAACACCGAGAAAGATCAGGAACCGCGGGTCGCGGAGCGTCGCAATCAGCGGCGCGGCCGCGACGCGGTAGGCATCGCCGTCGCCCTCCCCTCGCCACAGCCCGAGCGGGCCACCCTTCTGGAAGACGAACCGCAGCGCTGCCGCCATGGCGCCGGAAATCGCCGCCGAGGCGCCGATCATCGGCACCATCGCGCCCGGATGGCTGATGAGATGCGCCAACGCGCCGGCGGCGGCCACCACCAGCATGAAGGCCACATAGCGCCACGTCCCGAAACGGCGCGCAAGCGCAGTACCGAATGGCAAGAGCCAAGCCAGATTGAGGCCGATATGCAGGAGATCGGCGTGGAGAAAGGCGTAAGTGAAGAAGGTCCAGAGATCGGCGCCGAAGCCGCCGGGGAAAGAACCGCCGACGACGAGATCGGGGTCGTACCGCGCCGGAATAAACGCAAAGGTGAGCAAGAATTGCAGGTCCTCGGCGTCGGTCAACACCAGCATGCGCAGCGCATGCACGAGCACCAGCACCGCCACCGTCGCGACCACGGCCGGCGGCACATTGAACATCGGTTCCGAACGCTGAATCACCGGGATGCACCTAACGTTGCGCCGAGATAGGCCGCGTTAGCCGCGACGGCAAGCCGCGATTGGCGAGAAGCGAGCGAAAAACAAAAGGGAGGGCAATAGAGCCCTCCCTTTTGCAGCTTGCGCGGGGTTCCTCGACGCCGGCGATCTCGGGATCGCATGGCGGCACCCGCTCCGGCAGGGCCGCTCGGCGTCGGTCACATCCCCTCGCCTCCCTTTGTTGCAAACGCTGCCAAGGAGCCGTCGGCAGTGCGTGAACGTCGGTAACGCCACCCTAGGCGGCTGCGCCGGTGCCGCCAACGTCAACGTTTCGTTAAGATTAATTGAGTGTTGCCGCCGCCATACCGGTGCCGAAATGCCTGGTCGGCACAGGCCCTGCTCCAACCTCCACTGCACGGCCGAACCCTGCGATCGATGTCCCAATCGGGGACAGAGTGCGCAGCGGGCGCGCGAGTGCTGGAGCAGGTCTGTTCATGAAACACGCCGCGAGCCGCGAGCTTTATGCCTATTGGCAGGAAAGGCGCGGGACACGCCCGGCGCCCGAGCGCGCCGAGATCGAGCCCGGCGCCATTCGCGGCGTGCTCAGCGACGCCTTCATCCTTGCGCTCGACCGCAGCGCCGGTCATCCGGTTCGTCTCGCCGGCACCCGGGTCTGCGCGCTGTTCGGCCGCGAGATCAAAGGGGAATCCTTCCTCGGCCTGTGGACCAATACGAGCCAGCCCATCATCGCCAGCCTGCTCGCAATCCTCGCCGACGAATGCACCGGCACGGTTGCCGGCGTGACCGCGCAGAACGGTACCGGCGAACCGATCGACCTCGAGCTTTTGTTGCTGCCGCTCGGCGCCCGGCGGCCAAGTTTCGCGCGCACCATTGGCGTGCTGGCGCCGCTTCGGGTTCCGCAATGGCTGGGCGCAAGCCCGATCGGCGCGCTCACGCTCGGGGGCCGCCGGCATGTCGGGGCCGCGCTCGAGAAGCGTCTTCTGCCGCGCTTTATGGCGCTCCGCGGCCGGCGCGGTCTGGTCGTCTATGAAGGGCTTCTTCTCGCACTGGAATATGAACGCGAATGTCGCCGCCGCCTTCGACCGATGGTTCCTCAACCTGTTCCCCCGACCGTCCGACAAGCCGTTCGTCTTCAACGAGGGCGGCTATGCCACGCTGAACTTCATCCCATCGATGGCGACCATGATCTTCGGCGTGCTGGCCGGAGAGCTCCTGCGTTCCGGGCGGGACCGGCTGGCAAAGCTCCGGGACTTGCTGCTGGCAGGCGCGATCGGAGTCTCGCTGGGGCTGGTCCTGGATGCATCGGTCTGCCCGATCGTCAAGAGAATCTGGACGCCTTCCTGGGCGATCTACTCCGCCGGGTATGCCTGCTGGATGCTCGCGGCGTTCTACGCCGCGATCGATCTCGCGGGCTTCCGCAAATGGTCCTTCCCCCTGGTCGTCGTCGGCATGAACTCGATCGCGATCTTCCTCATGGCCCAGCTCATGAAGCCCTTCGTCGCATCGACGCTACGCACCCATCTCGGAGCGGACATCTTCACCGGCCCCTATGGTCCTCTGCTCCGTGCAAGTTCCACGCTTCTGATGTTCGGGATGATCTGTTTCTGGATGTACCGGCGGAAGATTTTCATCAAGATCTAGGCTGATGAATATACTTCATTAAATTTAAGATGAAAGATAACATAATTTGGCGCTGCCAATGATTTGGGCGACGCGACCTAGTGCGTGGGGAAAGCCATGGGCGATACGAATAAGAACGCGCGGGTTCTCAGCCGCGCCAACGGCCGTTTCGGCCTGAGAGCCTTGATCGTCCTGGTCTTGATCGCGGGCGGCGGACTGGGTTGGCTGGTGCAAACCGCTCGAGTCCAGCGCGACGCGGTCGAGTCGATCCAGATGTCCGGCGGCAGCGTCTTGTATGACTGGCAATTCAAGGATGGCCAGTACGATCCGAACGGCAGGCCGGCGGGGCCGTTATGGATGGTGCGGCTCCTCGGCGTCGATGTCTTCGGCAATGCCGTGGCGGTCAACTCGGGGAAAGCGGCTTCCGAGGCGGAAATCATCCATATCGGGCATCTGACTCGGCTCGAGAAACTCAACTTCATGGGTTCGCCGGTGACGGACGAGGAGCTCTCCTACTTGAGCGGACTCGCCAATCTCCAGGAGTTGCACCTGGCCCGTACCCGGGTCACCGACGCCGGGCTATCGCATCTGGCCGGGCTGAAAAAACTCGAGAGTTTGACACTCGACCTGACCGAAGTCGGCGATCCGGGGATGGCGTCACTCAAGACTCTGACGAACCTGTCGTTGCTCAATCTCCCCAAGACCAGGGTCGGCGATGCCGGCCTCATCCACCTGAAGGGCTTGACGCATCTGGAGCGGCTGAACCTGGCTGGGACCAAGGTTACCGATGCGGGGTTGGAGAGCCTGGAGGGACTGACCGACCTCCAGTGGCTTTACCTCCAGGACACCGAGGTCGGCAACGCGGGCGTAGCCCATCTGAGCGGCCTCTATCGCCTCAAGGCCCTCATACTCGACAGGACGAAGGTCACGGATGCTGCCTTTTCGCACCTGGCGAAGCTGAAGTCCCTGGAGATACTCTCGCTCGACCAGACGCAAGTTACCGGTGCGGGCCTGGCCTACCTCAGGGGATCGACGACTCTGCGAGGCCTTTCCCTCATGAACGCTCAAGTGGACGACACCGGGCTGGGGAAACTTGATGGCCATCCCAGCCTTGAGGCACTCGCGCTGACTGGCACGAAGGTCACCGATCGCGGGATCGCGTACTTGAAGGGGCTGGCGAACCTGAAGGCTCTCGTCATGGACAAGACCGCGATCTCCGATGCCGGCATGGCAGCCCTGGAAGGTCTGACAGCCCTCGAAACCCTGCTCCTCGACGGCACGAGCGTCGGCGACGCCGGCCTTGTCCATCTGAATCGACTGACGAATCTCAAGAGCCTGGGACTGAAGGGCACGAAAGTGACCGACACTGGCGTACGGGAGTTGCAAAAAGCACTACCGGCGGTGCAGGTCAATCGTTGACTCGGGGCGAGCCGAGCGATCCATTCGGATGTTCGACACGGGGCAATCAGCCTCTATGCCTCTGCATTATGTTCATAGGACCGCTCGAGAATCGTCGAGCACTCCTACCTTATCGAAGCGGGTCAGGATCGCCTCGATGCCCTCGGCGTGGATTCGCCAGGACTCGCTCGAATAACCACCCGAGAGGACCATGGCCATCGGGATCTTGCGCTCCCTGATCATCGTGGCAACGAGCAGGTCCCTATCGGCCAGGTCCTGACGGCTCAGGCGGAGTCGAGTCAGGGGGTCATCGATATACGGATCGGAGCCCGCGTTGTAGATCACCAGGTCGGGGCGGACTGTATTCAGAGCGAGCGGCAGGGCCTCGCGGACGATCTCCAAGTAATCGGCGCCGGACAGGCCGGCGGGGACCGGGATCGGAAAATCCTCGGGCTGTTTCACGGATGGAAAGAGATCTTCCTCGAAGACGTCGAGGATCGATGCCCAGGGCCAGGAATGAATCACGGAGGCCGTGCCATCGCCTTGATGGGCATCAAGATCCACGATGAGCACCTTGTTCACTTTCTCTTCGGCATGGAGTGTCGCCGCGGCGATCGGGATGTCGGCATAAATGCAGAACCCATCAGCCCAGGAACCGGCCGCGTGGTGATATCCGCCGCCCAGGTTGATGGCAAGTCCCTGCTCGAGTGCCTTTCGACACGCCAGGACGGTCCCGCCGGTGCAATATCGCATCGGGAGCAGTACGCGCCAATCGATGAAAAAGGCAGGGAGCCGGGCCAGGAGCGGTACCCCGAGGATGCCTGCCAGGACCTTCGAGTCGCGGAGCCATCCGAGATATTCCGGCGTATGGACCCTCAAGAGTTCCTCTCGGCCGATCGGCGACGGACGCGTGAAATCGGCGGCCTTTCTCAGGCCGCCCGCGATCAAGGCATCGTAAATGCGTCGGTACTTGAGGCCGTCGAATGGGTGGAGGCGTTCAAGGCCGAAGGCGGTGATGTTGTACTTGGGGTGGTAGATGACCGGAATCATGATAGAGGGGCTGACCGGATCGGGATCGAATCGTTGAATTCGCGGACAAGTCCGAGAACGACCAAGCTGATGATACTCGGAGTGATCCTTCAAGAAGAGAGCACTTGCTTCAAGTTCGCGCGAGTCCGCGTACAATGAACGAGGTGAGCGAATTCATGGGCCGATGAGGTTAACGCGATGATCGAGATGAAAGGCGTCTCCAAGGTCTACGGAGGCCAGGAGGTCCTTCCCCGGCTGGACCTGACGATTGCACCGGGTCGGACGACCGTCCTGATCGGGCCGAGCGGGTGCGGGAAATCGACGCTGCTCCGGATGATGATCGGCCTCGTCTCGTGTGATACGGGGACCATCACGATCGAGGGCGAGGAGCTGACCGACGCGACGGCCCTGGAGGTCCGACGCGGCCTCGGCTATGTCACCCAGGACGGCGGGCTCTTTCCCCACATGAACGCACGGGAGAACGTCGTGCTGATGGCTCGTTACCTGGGATGGGATCGCCGACGGATCGACGACCGGCTCGCGACGCTGACCGAACTCACGCGATTCCCGGCCGAGGGGCTCGATCGCTTTCCCGCCCAACTCTCGGGCGGCCAGCGCCAGCGGGCCAGCCTGATGCGGGCCCTCATGCTCGACCCGATGGTTATCCTGCTCGACGAGCCGATGGGCGCCCTCGATCCCATGGTCCGGGCCGAGCTTCAGTCGGACCTCCGGTCCATCTTTCGATCGCTGGAGAAGACCGTCGTGATGGTCACCCACGATCTCGCCGAAGCCGGCTGGTTCGGAGACGAGATTTTGCTGATGCGCTCGGGACGAATCGTGCAGCGCGGGACGATCCAGGCGCTCCTCGATGAGCCGGCCGAGCCCTTCGTCACCCAGTTCGTCAGTGCTCAGCGACAGGTCGTGGGGATCAGTGGCGGGAGTGATTCATGACGGCGGCCTGGTTGCTCCTCCTCTCGATCGGACTCCCCGGCGACCCACCCGAGCCGACCGTACGCGTCGGCTCGAAAACGTTCACCGAATCGGTGATCCTGGGCGAGATCGCCGTCCGATTGATCGAGGAAGTTGGGACGGACGTCGTCCATCGACGAGAGCTGGGCGGCACTCAGGTTCTCTTCCATGCCCTGGAGGCGAACGAGGTGGACGTCTATGCCGAGTACACCGGTACGATTTCGGGCGAGATCCTTTCGGCGAAGAATGTCCGGGGCGAGGACGCACTGCGCCAGGCGCTGGCGGAGCGGGGCGTCGGGATGAGCCGGCCTCTGGGCTTCAATAACACATATGCGATCGGAATGCAGGAAGAGGTGGCCGCACGGCTGCGACTGACGAAGCTCTCGGACCTGAAAGCCCACCCTGACGTGAGATTCGGCTTCAGCAACGAGTTCATGGAGAGGGCGGACGGCTGGCCGGGGCTGAGGGATCGATACGGACTCCCTCAGCGCGACGTCCGTGGCCTCGATCACGACCTGGCCTATCGCGCCCTGGCCAGCGGCGAGATCCAGGCCACCGACCTCTACTCGACCGACGCCGAGATCAAGTCGTACAAGCTGCGCGTGCTCGAGGATGACCTTCACTTCTTCCCTTCTTACGAGTGCGTCTGGCTCTATCGCGACGACCTGCCGTCCCGAGCCCCGAATGCATTCGCCGCGCTCCTGCGATTGCAGGGCCGGATCAACGCCGACACCATGGCCGGGATGAATGCGGCAGCCAAGATCGGCCGGTTATCAGAAGACTCTATCGCGGCCCGCTGGGTGGAGACCGAGTTCGGCGTCGTGTCCCGGGTTGCCGCCGAGGGGCCCGTGGAACGCGTCATGCGACGGCTTGTCGAGCACCTGACCCTTGTGGGTATCTCGCTGTCCGCGGCGATTCTGGTCGCGATCCCGCTCGGGATCGTGGCTGCCCGGCGGCCGGGGCTGGGTGCGGTCATCCTGTCCATCGCGGGGGTCATCCAGACCATTCCGTCCCTGGCAATCCTCGTGTTCATGATCCCCTGGCTGGGGATCGGCGCGAAACCCGCTCTGGTCGCCCTGTTCCTCTACAGCCTCTTGCCCATTATCCGCAATACGGCCACGGGGCTTCGAGACATCCCGCCCTCGTTGCGCGAATCGGCCGAGGCGCTCGGATTGCCACCGGTCGCCCGATTGATTCAGATCGAGTTGCCGATGGCATCTCGCGCCATCCTCGCGGGGATCAAGACGGCCGCGGTCATCAACGTGGGGACCGCCACGATCGGCGCCCTGATCGGGGCCGGCGGGTTCGGCCAGCCGATCCTCACCGGCCTCCGTCGCGACGATCGCGCGATGATCCTGTTCGAGGGTGCCATCCCCGCCGCCCTGCTCGCACTGGCCGTCCAGGGGGCCTTCGACCTCGCCGAGCGGTTCCTCGTCCCCAGGGGCCTGCGACTCTAATCCACGGTCAGATACTGGACGCAGAAGTATGGATTCACGTCGGTCCATTGCCGGTCGAGCGTAAAGCCCGCGCGGGCCGTCAGCCGGTTGAAATGCTCTTGCGAATACTTGTACGAGTATTCGGTATGAATCCGTTCGCCCTCCCCGATAGCGAAGTCTCGACCGACGACTCGGACGACCTGATCCTTGAGGCTGACGAGGTGGATCTCGACGCGCTGCTTCGCCCGGTTGTAATCCGCCCGGTGCGCGAAGGCATCCAGATCGAAGTCGGCGGCGAGCTCGCGGTTGATCCGCGCCAGCAGGTTGAGGCTGAATGCGGCGCTGACGCCTCGACGATCGTTGTACGCGGGCCAGACGATCGATTGATCCTTGTCGAGATCGAATCCGATCAGGAGGCCGCCGCCGGCGCCGACGAGCCGGGCGACCGAGCGAAGGAGCCGCATCGCCGCCCTGGGACGGAAATTGCCGACCGTCGAGCCGGGGAAGTAAACCACGCGCCTGGCCCGCGGCGAACCGGTCTCCGGCATCGTGACGGGACCGGTGAAGTCCGCGCAGACCGGGATCACTCGGAGTCCGGGGAAGCGTGCGGTCAATTCGTCGGCCGATCGGTTCAACGGCTCGGCCGAGATGTCGATCGGGAGATAGGCCCTCGGCTCCCGCAGATGTGCCAGCAGGAGCCGGGTTTTCAACCCGCTGCCGCTGCCCAGCTCGATCAGCTCGCAATCTTCTCCGATGACGTTCGCCATCTCTTCGACGTAGGCATCGAGGATGCCGAGTTCCGTCCGGGTCAGGTAATACTCGTCCAGCTCGCAGATCGCGTCGAAGAGTTGCGAGCCGCGATCGTCGTAGAGGTACTTGCAAGGGATCGCCTTCCGGGTCCGATTCAGGCCGCGGATCACGTCTCTCGCGAAGGAATGGGACCCCGGATGTACGCTTCGATGCCGATCGATCAACGTTCTTGATGGAATCATCAACTTCTCGCCAGCCGGATTCCGCTGAATTGCCAGCGAGCCTCGGGGGGGAAAAAATTTCGGTAAGTGGGCCGGATGTGCGTCCGGGGCGTCGCGCAGGATCCTCCGCGGAGGACGAGTTGATTGCACATGAACTTCGCGTTGTATTCGCCGAGCGCGCCGGGTGCGGGCCGCATCCCGGGGTATGCCGTGTAGGGGCTCTGCGTCCATTCCCAGACGTCGCCGAAGCACTGAGCAAGTCCCGTACCGCGCTCGGCGGGGCGTGGATGATAATTCCCGTTCTCGAGGAAATTACCGCGAACCTCGGCTCCCATGGCCGCCGTCTCCCATTCGGCCTCGGACGGCAGGCGGAATCCGGCCCAGCGGGCGAAGGCATCGGCCTCGTAGTAGCTCACGTGGCAGACGGGCTCCGCGAATGCGAGTGGACGGAATCCACCCAGGGTCATGGTCCACCAGGTCCCGTCGACGCGATCCCAGTAAAGCGGGGCCTCCCATCGCCGGAACTTCGCGTGATTCCAGCCATCGGACAGCCAGAGTTCGGGGCGCGAATAGCCTCCATCGTCGATGAAGGCCTTGTATTCACCGTTGGTCACGGGTCGCGAGGCGAGCTGGAAATCTTCCAGATAGACCCGATGCCGCGGCCCTTCATTATCAAACGCAAACCCGTCTCCCGCATGACCGATCCATTGAAGGCCGCCGGGAAAGTCCAGCCATTCGAAGGGCATCGCGGCGACATCGTCGAGGGACGCAGCATCCGGACGATATGTCGGATGCAACGGATTCTGGGCGAGGGCGTGCTTGATGTCGGTCACGATCAGCTCTTGATGTTGCTGCTCGTGATTGAGCCCCAGCTCGAGCACCGGCTTGATGGTCGACTCCAGCCGCTCGTCGACCGACTCGAGCAGGCGAATGACCGCGGCGTCGACGGCCGACCTGTATGCGTAGACGTCGTCGAGACTCGGCCTGGTGACCAGCCCTCGCTCCGATCGAGGATGCCGCTCGCCGATCGTATTATAGTAAGAATTAAATAAGTAGCAAAACGAAGGATGAAAGCTTTCGTAATCCCGTAAATGCGGCGATAACAGGAACGTCTCGAAGAACCACGTCGAGTGGGCCAGGTGCCACTTCACGGGGCTCGCGTCGGGCATCGACTGGATCTGACAGTCTTCCGGACTGAGCGGCTCCGCGAGACATCCCGTCGTCGCGCGTACCGCGAGGTACCGCCGGACCATCGAATCCGTCGTGGTCGACTCGACTGCGACCGCACCGCCCATGGTTATTCCGACCTCCCGATGAGTCCGCACAAGGAGAGTGCCCGCGGCCCGTGCACCCTGAAAGACGTCATAATGTAGCAGAATTCTTGCCGGCGTGCTGTCATTTTATCCGGCCGGGTAGCCCGATTCTCCGATTCGCCGAGCCCGTTCAAGTCACACGTCGCGGGACCATGAAATCATGATGCGAGGCCGAATGCGATCACGCAAGTCGCTGATCGAGGGAACTGCGAGCCAGTTCGGTCGAGGATGGAGAGGAAGATCATGCCCCGGCCACCATTCCTCGAAATTCGCCGATCGCGTGTCTGATCGCGACTCGCGATGACCATCTGCTAGTAGCAACGCTCACCGTCCGGCGTCGTCAACCGATGTCGTTCGGGCGGGTTCGAGCTCGACGCGGGCCGTTCACGCGATCGGCCGCAAGCATGATGGTATCTCAATTTGAGGAGACAGTAAGATGTTGAGGCAAATTCACAAGTTGGTCGGACTGGGTATCGTGGCGATCGTGATGCTGGGACAATCGGTACGGGCCGGGGATATCACGATCATTGATGTCGCCAGCTTGAATGGGTATCAGTTCACGAATTTCGACGGACCGAACCCGAATAACGTCGCGGGCACGATGACCAATATTAACGGGATATCCAACACGGGCAACGTCGTCGGCTTCACTACGGCCGATAATTTGAGCTTTAACAACTTCGTTGCCAATCCACTGAAGTCCACGACGGCGACCTCCGTGGAACTCAGTGGATCATCGCTGGCCTCGATGGCCAACGGGATCAACTCGTCGGGTACCGTGGTGGGCTTCGACGGGAACATGAGCGCGTTCTCCATCCCCAACGGCGGTACACCGTCCACCTTCATTCCTCCCGACGGAACTTCCGCGTTCGCGTTGGGAATCAACGATCATGGCGTGATCGTGGGACAATATAGCACGGCGACGGGGACGACACCGGGTTTCATCCTGAACGGCAACACGTACACCACGGTGAATGCCCCATCCGGTCCGGACGTCGTCAACGCTCAAGGAATCAACAACAACGGCCTGGTAGTGGGGTTCTACGTCGGGAACGACGACGAGGATCACGGCTTCATCGCTCATGCAAGCTCCGCGATGAACGGCAGCCTCACCGGTACCGCAGTCTCGGACCCCAACGTCCCGAATTTCCTGTTTTCCCAGATACTCGGTGTCAACGATTATGGCATCGCGGTTGGCTATTATGAGGACACCAGCTTCAGTCAGCACGGCTTCTTTTACAATACGAACACGGGTCAGTACACGTTCCTGGATGATCCGAACGCGGCGAACATCGGCGGGACGGAAATCACGCAGATCACTGGTATCAACGACTCGGGTGAGATTACCGGATTCTATGTTGGCTCCGACGGCCTGGCACACGGCTTCGTCGCGCTTCAGGGCGTTCCCGAGCCGTCTTCGGTCGCTCTCCTGGGCATTGGCCTGACGACCCTCCTCGGGATGCGTTATGTCCGCCAACGCATGAGGAAGGGCCGTTGAGGGGCGATCCGAAGCATCAATCCCGAGTGTGAACGACGTGCCCCGGCAGTCCTGCCCTGGACTTGCCGGGGCAACTCGCGCGCGGTCGCCGTGAATCGGTCTGCGAGTTCAATGACGACACAACCACTCCAACCACTCTTCCGTCACGATCCAGGGTTCGCGGGGAAGGCGAGTTGGCTCGAAACAGTCGATGGCATCTCGCGGATGGAGGGGGACATCGTCCTCACTCCATCCACAGGACCGAACGAGAGATCCGACCAGCTTCCGGGGGTCGATACCGGCCTGCCGGAGCGTCGCGAGCTTCAACGAGCCGTCGCGCTTGGCCAGCCGTCGGCCATCGGGTGTCACGGCAAGCGGCACGTGTCCGAATGTCGGTGCGGGCCATCCGAGCGCCCGGTAGAGCAGGATCTGCCGGGGCGTGCTCGGCACGAGGTCCGAGCCTCGGATCACCTGGTTGACCCCCATCGCGGCATCGTCGGTCACGACGGCGAGCTGGTAGGCCGGGCCAACACGATTGCGGGCGACGATAAAGTCTCCGCCCGCCCGGCTCGGATCGTGCTCGACCCGGCCCAGGAACACGTCGTCCCAGCCGATCGACTGGCGGGGAACGCGGAACCTCCAGGCGAAGGGGCGATCGCCTAGCCGATCGGCATCGGCCGCGGATCGATGGGAGCAGGTACCCGGATAGCTCGGCCCCTCGTCCTCGGAGTGGGGCGCACTCGCGGCGCGCTCGATCTCGGCCCTCGTGCAGGTACAGGGATACACACTCTCGGCCGCTTTCAATCGATTGAGGACCGACTCATAGCAATCCCGTCGTTCCGACTGGACATAGGGCTCGGCGGGCCCACCGATGTCCGGGCCCTCATCCCAGTCGAGTCCGAGCCAGTGCAGGTCCAGGAGCGTCGAGACACGGGCCTCGGTGCGAACCCGAGAGACGTCGAGATCCTCTATCCGGAGGATGATCCGGCCATCTCGATGACGGGCGGCGAGCCAGGCGATCAGGAACGACCGGGCGTGTCCGAGGTGCAGACCACCCGTGGGTGAGGGGGCCAGCCGTCCGACAATGATCTCGCTTCTCCTCGTTGTCTCCGAATCGTGCGTCATCACCATCGAGCTCCGGAGGCTGGCGACATCCGTCCCGAGGTTCCACTGGTCCACGCGCTCGCGATCGAGTCTAATAGAATGGTCGATTCGCGGAATCCCGTCGTATGATAGATCAGCGACGAACCTCGCGGCTGCGCGGGCGTGTGATCGTCGGTTTTTCGGTCCCGAGTCAGGAGCTTTTCATGGACCCCGAACTGAAACGTCAGGCCAAAGGCATCATCGACCAGATCCTCCAACTCCGAGACTCTCTTTGACTTGGGCGAAAAACAAGAGCGTCGCGATTTCCTCGACCAGGAGATGAATAGTCCTACCTTCTGGAACGATCAGGAGAAGGCCAAGGAGATCATCCAGGAACTCAAGGGATTGAACGCGGTCCTCAAGCCCTTCGAGAACCTCGTCAGCCAGTCGGAGAATCTCGCGGCCACGATCGAGCTGGCCGAAGAGGCCGATACGACCGAGTTCGATGATGAGATCCGCTCGGCGACCCAGCAAGCCGAATCCGACTTCGCGTCGTTCGAAATTCGATCGATGCTCAGCGGTCCCAACGACCACTGCAATGTCTTCCTGACGATCCACGCCGGTGCGGGGGGTACCGAGGCTTGCGACTGGGCCGAGATGCTCCTGCGGATGTATCTCATGTGGGCCGAGTCCAAAGGGTTCAAGGCCGAGATCACCGACCGCGAGGATGGCGGCGCCGCGGGGATCCAGGAGGCGAGCGTCCATATCAAGGGCGAGTACGCCTACGGTTATCTCCGCGGAGAGACGGGGGTCCACCGGCTCGTCCGGATCAGCCCTTACGATTCCGCCGCCAGACGCCATACCTCGTTCGCCTCGGTGGATATCCTTCCCGAAATTGACGATACCATCGATATCGTCATCAAAGACGAAGACCTCAAGCGTGACGTCTTCCGTTGTGGCGGACCCGGCGGTCAGCACCAGAACAAGACGGAATCGGGCGTCCGATACACGCATATCCCGACCGGCGTCGCTGCCGAGTCCCGGACCGAGCGTTCCCAGCACAAGAACGACTCCAACGCCATGGCGCTCCTGAAGGCCAAGCTGATCCGCCGCGAGGAGGAGAAGCGCGAGGCCGAGTACGCGAAGAAGTACGACGAGAAAGGGGATGTCAGCTTCGGCAGTCAGATCCGCTCGTATGTGCTCCAGCCGTACCAAAAAGTGAAGGACGCGCGGACGGATTATGAGGTTGGAAATCCCCGAGCCGTCCTCGACGGGGAGATCGATGGTTTCATCGAAGCCTACCTCCGGGCCAAGCTCGCGGGCTCGGGCACATCCCTGGCGAAGGCGTAACCGTGCCGATTCGAAAGCGTACCGAGCTCTCGTGGGAAGAACGAGACGATCGGGCCGACTTGATCGGCCCGGGGATGGGGATCGGGTTCGTGCGAGCCGGCGACCGATGGACGCACGCCCTGTCCATCCCCGAGGAGGGCGGAGTCGAAGTGGCGCGGGTGGTCGAGAGCCAGCCGGATCGCGACGACCCCGCCCGAATCGTGAGCCCCGTCTTCCAGGAGCTCCAGAAGCATGAACCCCGAGATGGGATGAGTCTCTGTCTCCTGATGACCGGGCTCTGGTTCGATCATCACTTCTCGGCGGCCGTGAGTCTCGCCCCGGACCCGGAGCGCGTCGACGATCTCACGCTCGAGTTCGATGTGGCCGATCGTTGCCGGTCCCCGATCGAAAGTCTTGCCGCCACGTACGTAATGCGGCTCGGGAGCGGCGCACTGGCGGAGGCATCACCCGATCGCATCACCTGGAGCCTGGATGGGCCGAGCCCTGGCAGTTTGGAACTCGTCGCCGACTCGCCGTCTTCGCTCGTGATGGCCGAGGCGGGACGGCAGGCGATGCGCGTGCAGGTGCTCGCGTCGATCCTGCCGGGTCACTTCACCCACCGGCTGCGCTACCGATGGCGATGGACCAGCTCCGCCCCCCTGACGCGATAGACCGCATAGCGCCCTTCCACGTGGACCAACTCGAGCGGGGGCCCTTGCTTTGACTTGGCCTCCTCGACCGATGACGGGGCCGCGGCGACCACGTAGGATGCCCCGTATCGAATCGCCAGCGCGGCACGCTGTGCGTCGCTGAGGGCATCGTATCGGGCCTCGAATCGGTGGCGATTCGCCAGGTAAACTCGTACAAATTCGGTCGGGGTCGCGTGGTAGTCGACGTGGTCCTGGAAACGGGCGAACCAGTCGGCCAGGCCCGCGGCGTGATAGGGGCTTGCCGCACGGTTGAACGCGACGCTCCGCCGAGACCAGAGTCGGAACGTCTTGGGGCCCGGTGGTCCGATGAACCTGGCGCTGCTGGGTGTATTCTCGCGGCACCAGAGGGCGAGTCGCTCGATGTCGTCCACCGGGACCGCGAGGAACCGGCACCGATCGATCAAGCCGAGGAGGGCGGATTGACGTGCCGGAGGATGATCGATCGAGACGGCCGACGCCAGGAGCGCGGCCACGGGTATGACCCAGGCCGCGGCCAGGGATGCTGCGAAGACCCAGGGCAACCGGGTACGGATCGAAACGGTGAGCGGCCGCTCTCGTCCCCTCCATCGGTCCCGAAGTACGACCGCCATACCCAATCCCAGCGCGATCAGGAGTTGCCGGTTGCCCGATTCCGTGTCGTGATGCCCCAGGAAGTTCAGCCCCTGGGCGAGGACCGCGAGGAACGCGGCGACCGTGATTCCGCGTGCAGTTCTCGAGTGGGCGAAGCGCGAGGCGATCGCTTCGAGGGCGGAGACGGTGAGCTCGGCCGAGGTCACGACCACCATCAGCCAATCGCCGAGGAAACCGGTCACGAGGAGTATCGCTCGGACGCGACCGAGCGGCCGGGCCGACTTCCAGAGAGCCGTCACTCGGCCAGCGATGATGATGATCGCGATTCCCCTGGCCAGCGTCGCCATCCGGAACGGCTGGAAGATCGTGACCCGGACCTGATGCATCACCTCGATGGCGTACCACGCGATCGCCAATCCGGCCAGGATGATCGCGAGCGAGACCGCCAATCTGCGACGAGCCGGCGGCCCAATTCTCGCGAACCCCACGTCGCTGGTCGCCGGCTCTTCCTGCGCCTCATCACCAGACACGACGTTGATGAGCTGGAGCGTGGCCAACGCGAAATAACAAGTCCAGGCCCACCATTGTGGCATACGCCACAGGTGGGGAACCATATGCTGCGGGCCCTGAAGCTCGACACTCAGGAGCCAGAACACATCACCAGGCAAATCCCCCATCAGCGACGTCCCGCGAAGGACGTTGATTGCCAGTCCCGGCACGACGGCCAACGCCAATATCGCGATATTGCGGCATGCCGCCAGAGGGCGAATACCCATACCTCTGCCGAGCAAAGCCCAGGAGAGCCAGCTCGCCGCAAGGACCATCGCGAGCTGGAGCCCGACAGATGGATGGATCCAGGTCGCCATTCCGATCGCGACCGAAGGTAACAGCCGCTTCTGCTCCGGCTGGCTCAGGGAGTACGCGAGGGCCTGCCAGCCCAGCCCGAACGCGATGAGCCGGTCCAGGACCATCGCCTCGAAGAGGTGATTGGTCCCGATATTCCCGGCCTTGGCCGAGAGGAGTAAACCCACCGCAACCCAGCCTACGTTCGGCCCGGATTCGGGCCAGACCTCTCGGGCCAGCCGATCCACGGCCCGACAGGTCAGGAAAAACGTCAACGTGAAGAGGAGGAAGAGACCGCCCGATAGCCCGAGCGGACGCGTGACGGCGTCCAGGACGATCAACGATCCCCGATTCGGGTTGAATGCGTCCAGATCGCGAACGAACGGGTCGTCTTCATACAACCTGGGCTCTTGTCGGTGGAGAAGCAACGGCAGCCGGTAGGCTTGATCGCCGTCCAGGCTGTGATAGCCGCGCACGCTGAGATAGATGCCCAGCAGGAGCGCACAGATCAACCACCAGGGAACTCCACATTCCCCCCGCGAAACTTGGACCCAGCGTCGTAAGAGCCGCACGGGCATCCCCCCGTGGTGAGAATCCCGGCGGCCCCGAATGAGTGCGGCAATGCGCTCGGTGACGACCCCGGCATTCATGTCCCGGGAGTGTGCCCGCGGGCAGGCAGACGGTCAATCTCAATCCGAAGGCTTGGCCTTTGCGTCGAGCGCCGAATTGATTTCCTCGATGGCCTTTTCCATGTCGGGGTCGGGAATCATGAGTTTCGGGGCAGCCGGCGCGGGTGGACTGGCCGAGGCGTTGGGTGTCACGCTGGGAGACTTGGATACCTCCACGTCCGCCTGACCATCGGGCCGGCTTGCCGTTTGGAGCACGGGGCCATCGACGGCCTTCGCATCCGGTTGGCCAGCCGCATCGGTAGGGCTCTGCACACCCAGGCGCCGCACGCGACCCACGATATGCTGCACGGGGGGCGACGACCAGATCTTCGCGGCCGGCTGATACTGCTCATTCCAGCGGAGTGCCAGCGAGGTCTTGGCTTGCTGGTCGGCCCAGGGGATCGTGGCGATCTGGGTCAACGCGTGTTTTTGGATTCCAGCCGTCAGGAACGCCGCAACCAGTACCCCCTTCGCGGCTCCCACCAGGAAACCGCCGAACTGATCGTCTCGCCCCGACCGCACGGGAATCCCGGGGATCTCGGGACGCCGGGTCATCTTGATCGCCAGGCTCGCAGCTCCGACGATGACGACATAAGAGAGACCCGCCGAGAGCCACCACATGATGCGATCAATCAGATCAGCCGGGATCGTCTGTAAGTAGGAAACGACGTGCGGCTTCGCCTGATCGCGCACGGGTTCTGCCAGGTAGAAACACGCAATCAAGCCCGCAATCCGGATCGCCTGATAGACGAAACCCTGGAGCCAGCCACGAATGGCGGCGATCAGGATGATGACCCCTAATGCAACGTCCAGACCCATCTTCAGCCCCCTCACGCCGCATGTTGGCACGGTGTCTATTGGGTAGATTCGTCGGCCCCGGCGATTTCTTTCGGGGAAATCCTCGCCGTATCGTTTGGATTCGACACTCCGCTCGTTGAAACTTGAGTGGAAGCTGGAGACGATGAACTCATTCTCGTCGATTTTGTCCTCGAGCCGCATGCGATGGACGATTCACCGATTACTGAGCGTTGCATAGAAAACTAAACATCTTGGCCAAAGAATGGCGGGCAGAGACGCCCGCCCCACTGGAAAAATGGGGGTATTCGGTATGTGGGG
>JBKQHM010000694.1:0-24432 GCA_052148775.1 Isosphaeraceae bacterium
GAATTGCGGTGAATCGCCGCCAGATCTCAATCCTCCACCTGGCGTGACGACCTCATGGTGGCACCAGAGGATTGTAACGCGTCGATTATGCACCACCCAATTCCCCTCTTGAGCCAAACGATTTATCTCCATGATTTCCAATACATTAGATCTGGAATCTCGTTTTCGAGCCACCCCCGGCTCCTCGCGGTCATCGCTAGCGATCGGGGCATCGGCCCCGGGGATGGCCGGGGACGAATCGCTTGGGCGGGATCGATGATCCCCTTGTCGGTGGATCGTTGGTGCATGTCAAGTCAGAAAGTCATCGCATTCGCCGAAGGTTCGTGTCCTCGACGGACCGATCCGTCGGCGCGGCCCCCGAAGTGAAGCCACCGCGCGAACCCTGCGTGATTCAAGATCGATCGCGCGGCGCGTACTTGTCCATCGTGGCCGCGGAGGGCAGGGGTTGCGAGGCCGCCTGTTCGGAGATCCGGCTCCCCGAACAGGCTCGAGGCAATACCCGGCGATTGTCTCGACCGTGCGATCACCCATCACTCGATCTCCGCCATGACTGCGTGTGCCTTCGTCAGGTCGCGCTCGGCGTAAACCTGGGTCACGTCGGCCCTGGCGTGGCCCAGGACGACCTGGGCCGCTTCCAGACCGAATCGGGACCGGACGACCGTGGCCGCGGTGTGCCGGAGCTGAAGGGGCATCCATTCGGGGGCGCTGGCCTGTCGAGAGGCCCGGACGAACGCCTGGCGATTCATCGACGTTCCGAGATTGCTGCCGAGATAAAGCCGGCGGAGTTGCGATCGATGTCGACTCATCCGATCTCTTGCATGATGCTCGTCGCAAGCTCGAGATCTCGTTCGGCGTAGATTTCCGTGATCTTCGTATCCGAATGACCCAGTACAGCCTTGGCGGCCTCCAGACCATACTTCTGACGGATCAGTGTCGCCCGGGTATGCCGCAATTGCCGCGGCGACCAGACCGGGATACCCGCCCGGCCGCAGGCCCTCTGGACCGCCACGCGATAACTATGACGCGTGTATCGCTGACCCGGAGCTCGCCGCGGTGTGTCGGTCCTGGCATCGCCGTCCGGGATGTGCGATGCCTGGCGTCGGCGTCGGCGTCGAAGGTGCCAGGCCGTCACCTCCGCGGGGACGAAGCAATACGACTCCGGATCTCGTTCGAGCCAGGGCCGCAAGACCACCTGTGCCTTCGGACCGAGCATGATCACCTTGGTGCGGTCGAGGTGTTCGGTCTTGTGGCTGCGCGGCTGGTAGATCCAGACGTCGCCGTCGGTGACGATCTCGCAGGGCCGGATCGAGATGACCTCTTGCGGGCGGGCGCCGCAAAGGTGCTGGAGCTGGATCATGGCCGCCACCTGGGGTGAGAGGTGAGGCAGGATCGCCCGCATATGCTCCTCCGACACCGGCTCGACCGGTGCGGTCTCCCGGGCAGCAGAGCGGCCCTTGCGAAGTCCCTTGACCTCCCTGAGGGCCTGGGAGACAGCGACGGGCAGCAGCTCATTCTCGACGGCCCACCCGAACATCTGGCGGATTCGATTGACATCCTTGTTGATCAGCTTCCGGGAACGTCCGGCGTCGATCATGGCCTGGCGGACCTTCTTGAGGGCCATCGGCCCGAATTCCGTCGCTGGCGAGGTGCCATAGAGCTGGCGGATGAACCGGAGGGCCTGGCGGATGTTGTCCTGCTCGCTCGTGGGCTGACCGTCCTTCACGTAATAGGCCTGGACGTGCCGGAAATAGGCGAGGATCAGCTCGCCGATCGACGGCCCATGGTCGCCCGGGACGGTTGCAGAAGCCGGGAGGAGATGACCCCCGTTGGATCGCGACTCGGCGATCAGGCGGGCATATTTCTCATGGCTCTCCGCCGAGCCATAAGGACCCAGGTAATGATTCCTGCCGTCGATCGTGACAACGGCGCAGTTGCGCGATTTGTGAAGACGGTAGGCAGGTGGCCGATTGGTGCGTGGCATGGGTGCGACTCTCGAAATTCTCCCAAGACGGTACATGTACCGTCTTGGCGGAACCTCTTTGCCGCACTTCCGACCGCCGGAAGGTACGCCCAAGTCGCGTTCGGCGAAGGCTTTAAGGAGAATCGGGGCGACAGGATTTGAACCTGCGACCTCACGGTCCCGAACCGTGCGCTCTATCCAGGCTGAGCTACGCCCCGCAAGCGGAAGGTCAAAACGATCTTAGCGAACTGGCGGCTCCTGTCAATTGCATCAGCTCGAGGAACGCGGCTTCGGGTCCGTCGAGCGACCGATTTTGGATTCGGGGAGGCCGGGTGGTGGAACCGGTTTGGCGGTCGGCGCATACTGTTCGAGCGGCGTCTGGACGTCCGCCATGAAGCGTCGCCAGTCGCGCTCCAGTCCGTCCAGATCGGGGCCGAACGATCGTCGGAAGGCGTTGAAGACGTGATCTGCGCGGACTCCCTGGAGAAGGGCCCCGCCATCGGAATCCGCATCGGGATTCCGCAGCAAGTCGAGGAAAGTCAGGAATTGCCCGGGACGCTGGGTACGCAAGTAATAAACCAGGGCCCAGGCCTGGGCATACAGATCGCGCTGGTAACCCCGGCCGAAGCCCGCATCGCGGACCAGCCGCTCCAATCCGATCGGCGTCTGGAGCCTCCGCCAGTCCGTGAGCCGAAGGTCGTGGGCACGGCTGATCCCGGCCCATCGGCCACCGCGGATCACCTCGAATTGCGACGCAAACCCCTCGTGCATCCAGTAGGGAAACGCGTCGTGACGCGGCACAAGCCCGCTGTCGGCCGCCAGTTGGTGAATCATCTCGTGGGCCGCCGTGCCCAGGTCGACCGCCCGCCAGTCGAGATCCAGCAGGGCCGTCCGGTAGGCTAGCTCCCGCTCCAGCCGGTCGACGATGGCCCGGCCTTCGACACGCCCGACGCTTCGCGCGGGCTCCTCGGCGAGCTTGACCCGCAACCGGCTCCGTGCCGGCAGGTGATCGATCGCCTCGGCGAGCCGGCGGAGCTCCTCTCGTCGCGCGGACAGGGCCTCTCGGGCCGCGTGCAGCTTCTCGCTACTCCGCCCGTCATGGGCGACGACCGCATTCCACGTCGGGTGAAAGTAGCCGCTCGTCGTGGCGAAGGCGTCGGCCTCCTGCCGGTGAAGGAACGCCAGGTAGTCTTTCCGATCGGCGAACCACGCCGAGACCAGCCGGCGGCGCGGGACCCTCAACTCGACCCCCTGGGCCGCGAACAATAAGTGGAAGCCCGCGATCACCCGCTCCAGGAGCGCAACCCGCTCTCCCGCTTCCACTTCCGAATGCTGGTGCAGCAAGATCACGTGCGGCCCGCGCGCCTCCTTGGTCTCGATCCCCAGCGCCGCGCGGAATGCCGCGATATCCGGATCCTCACAAGGCCGGTCCAGCCGATCCAGCATCGCGGCCATCCGGGCCGTCGGCCCGTGCGTCAGGTCCATCGCGTGAAGCTCGCGCAACTCGTCGGCGACCTCCATCGTCAGTCCGTTTTCGATGGCCCACCACAAGGCCGCATATCGCGATGCGAATCCCCCCGCTACAGCCTCTCGACGTCGCGCCTCCCACTCCGTACCCGGCCAGAACCCCGGCACCCGCTTGACGATGTCCTCCCGCAATAACTCGACCTTGCCGTCCGGCATCGCCAGGATCACCCGGTTGCCTTCGACTTTCGCCGGAAGCTGCGCATCACCCCCCTTGCGGAAATAGATCAGATCCGCCCCGTTCGCCCGATCCATCAGTTCGATCCCGAGGCATCCCACCAGGGCCATCAGGATCGGGCAGCTCCCCACAATCGTCAGATTTCCCAGACTGGGCAAGCCGCGCAATCACCACCTCCTCGTGTTCGGCTTCCGCATGCTGCAAACGCGGAACCAAGCTTCCGTACACGCTTTGCCGGACTCGACTCGAACCTGGGACAGGATACGTCCATGAGGACTTGATTGTCGACGCCGGCTTGACGTTCTAGCTTTGAGTGGACGGCCTCGTGGTCGAGGCCATGCGAAATGCATTGATGGCGCATGCCGCCCATGATCGTGGGCAAGCCACCCGGGGACCCTCATGCCCAGCACGCAAGACGACCGTAACCTGCTCGACAGCATCGACGCCCTGCGAAAGGACCTCATCGACCGTGACGAGCTGATCGACGCCATGCTGGAGTGGGCCGACGATCCGACCCGGGCGCTGAGCGACGTGATCATCGCCCGGAAAGCGATGACGTGCGAAGAGGGACACCCGATCGATGGCCCGATTCAACGGCAGGTCGAGCGGCACCGATACAAGGTCGGGCACAGCCAGGCAGGTTTCTCCCCGATCTCGCCCTCGAGTCCCGGGATCCCGCTGGGGGACGAAACGCCGATGGAGGGATCCGTCGGCCGCGAGTCGGTTTCCTCATGGACCATCGCCGCCGGCACGGGGAGGGAAATGGTTTCGGGGGCCGTCGATTTCTCGACGGACCGGTACCAGATCCTTTGGCCGCATGCCCGGGGGGGGTTGGGGCAGATCTTCGTCGCCCAGGACACCCAGCTCCACCGCCGGGTCGCCCTCAAGGAGATCCAGCCCGAGCACGCGGAGGACCCGGTCAGCCGCGAGCGGTTCGTGGTCGAGGCGGAGATCACGGGAAACCTGGAACATCCGGGGATTGTTCCCGTCTACGGGCTGGAATGGCGAACCGACGGTCGGCCGTATTACGTGATGCGGTTCATCAAGGGGCAGGACCTGGCGGCGGCGGCGCGTCGGTTCCACGCCGATGGCACGCCGGAGTTCTCCGGGCTGGAGTTCCGTTGGCTCTTGCGGCGATTCATCGACGTTTGCAACACGATCGCCTATGCGCACAGCCGAGGCGTCTTGCACCGCGACATCAAGCCGAGCAATATCATGCTGGGCCCCTTCGGCGAGACGCTGGTGCAGGACTGGGGCGTCGCGAAGACCTTGGGGCAGGATGAGGCCCCCAGTCGCGCACCCACGCCTTCGCCGACGCCGATGACGGACCTGTCGACCCTCTGCCCCAGCTCGGGGAGCGGCTCGGTGACGATCACGGGCCAGGCCGTCGGGACGCCGGCCTACATGAGCCCCGAGCAGGCCGACGGAGACCTGGCGGCCATGGCTACGACCAGCGACGTCTACAGCCTGGGGGCCACGCTCTATGTCCTTCTCACCGATCGCCCGCCGTTCTCGGGCGATCCGGTCGAGGTCCTCCGGGATGTGCGGCGGGGCCGGTTCGACGCCCCCCGGGCGATCCGGCCGCGGGTGCCGGGGGCACTCGACGCCATCTGCCGCAAGGCGATGGCTGTGGAGCCCTCCGCGCGCTACGCCTCGGCGCTGGCCCTGGCCGACGACATCGAGCGATGGCTGGCCGACGAGCCGGTGACCGCTTTTCGCGAACCCCGCTCGGCCATGGCCCGGCGATGGATCAAGCGGCACCAGCCGTTCGTGGCCGGCGCCGCCGCGGCCGTCGTCGCGACGATGATGGCGCTGGGGCTCGCCGTGCCGGTCCTCTCGATCGCCTGGCGCAATCAGGCCGAGGCGCGGCGCGCCGAATCCCGCCAACGCATCCTCGCCTTTGGGAAGGCCGAGGAGGCCCAGGTACAGCGCGGCCGGGCCGAGAAGACGCTCAAGTTCCTCGTCAACGCCTTCCGCAAGCCCGATCCATCCGCCGACGGCCGCTCACTCAAGGTCGTCGACCTGCTCGACCGAGCCGTCAAGGATCTCGACGACACGATGACCGATCAGCCGGCGATGCGAGCGGCGCTCTACAATGCCATCGGCGAGACATTCTCCGGCCTGGGGCTGCCGCGTGAATCATTCGCGGCATTCCAGAAGGCACTCGCGATCCGCCTCCGCCAGATGGGAGCCGATCACTCCGAGACCCTCGAATCCTCCCAGAACCTGGCGATGGCCTACCAGGATGCGGGGCGCCTCGACCAGGCGATCCCGATCCTCCAATCCACCTTCGAACGCCGCCGGGCCAAACTGGGCAAGGATCACGTCGACACCATCGAGTCGATGAACGACCTGGCCGTGGCCTACTGGGAATCCGGCCGGCCTTTCGAGGCGATCCCGCTCTACGAGGCGGCCCTATCGTGCGTCCGAGCCCGGCTCGGCGTCGACCACCTCGATACGCTGACCATCATGGATAACCTGGCCGTAGCCTACACGGCCGCGGGCCACCCCGATCGAGCCCTTCCCCTCCACGACGCGACCCTGGCCGGGTTGCGAGCCCGGCTCGGCGACGATCACCTCACCACCCTGGTGGCGAAGAACAACCAGGCCAGGACCTATCGGGCTCTCGGACGGCACGGCGAGGCGATCCGACTGCTCGAGACCACCCTGGCACGATTGCAGCCCCAACTGGGCGAGGATCATCCAACGACGCTGACCGTGATGAACGGACTGGCCGAAGCCTATCACGACGCCGGCTCGCGCGATCGGGCGGTCTCCGTATTGCGAGCCGTGCTGGCGAGGCGGCGGATCAAGCTCGGCGACGACCACCCCGAGACCCTATTCTCGACCATCAACCTGGCGAAATGGCTCTTTGAGGCCCGACAGCCCGACCAGGCGATCCCCCTGGCACGCGAATTCCTCGACCGCACCCAGGGAGCTCAGGCCCTCCTGCCCGGCAAGGTTCGCGATGCCATTCCCGAGGCGGCCCGGCTCCTCGCCGATCCACACCCGGTCGACGGCCGGAACGACGTCAACGAATTGCCCCAGGATGGCCGGGGACACCAGCCATCAGGGCAAAACCAAACCCCAGACGCCGAATCCTCGGTGCCCTTAACCGCCGGACACCCCTAATTCCTCACAAATCCTGGCGAAGTTCCCCGAGCGCCGTGTCGCCGGAAACCACGGGCCTACGAATCTATTCCCGACAGCGATGCCACAAGAGTGTCACTCGATCGAATGGACTTCTCGGTGGTCGGGAGGAACGGATGCTGGTACTGAGTCGAAAACCCTCGCAACAAATCATGGTCGGGCCAGACATAGTCATTACAATCGTCAAGATCGATCGCAATAACGTCCGTCTCGGCATCCAGGCTCCCCCGGACATCCCCATCCTTCGCCAGGAACTGACCGAAGGCCGACCCATGAGCGACAAACGCCCCCCGCTCAGGGTCCGTCGTCATTAGTCATTGGTCATTGGCAGCCAGACATGGCGGCTTGCCCGGTATCAAGGCTGATCGTCTGGCACTTCGCTCACGCTTCAGATTGCTGAAAGCCACCAATAACAAGTGACTAATGACCAATGACCGATGACAAGATCAGAAGACGCCCGTCGGCGTAGCGGGCCCGCCCTCGCCCTCTTCGTCCTGACCGGCGTAGAGGCGTTGGGCCGATGGCCCGACGCGGAACGACTCCAGGCAATACTTGATCTTCGAAGTGAGGCTGTTGCGTGCCTCCTTGGGATAGTCGAAGATCAAGGCCACTTGTGCCGGGCTGTTCTTCTCGCCGAGGATATAAATCTGAACTTCCTTGGCGGTCAGATCCAACGTGGTGGACTTGAAGTTGTTCGACTTCTTGGCATCGGCCTTGAGCTTGGCGGTTTCCATATCCACGCCGTAGGCGCCCTTGAGGTAGTCGAGGACGTCGGCGGTGAAATCGCCGCGGACGCTCGCCGGCGCGGGGTTCGGATTGGGGCCTTTCTTGGGAGTAGCCGCCTTGGGCTTGTCGACCCGGGCCAGGACGTGGAGGCTGGCAGAATCGCCGATGAAGCTCGTGGCGACATCGAACTTCCCGGCCTCGACCGGGGCCAATCCGATCTCCTTGGTCGGCCCTTTGAGGCCCAGCGGCGAGCGGATATAGATGTTCGAGGTTGCGAGGCTCGACTTGGTATCCGGGGGCGTTTCCAGGTTATCATCGAGCTGCTTCTGATAGCGCAGATTCTCGATGGTCTTACCGAGTCGAACGTCATAATCGTGGGAGCACCCGATTACCAGGAGAAGGCTGGCGCTGGCCAGGAGTCCAAGGATTCGATTCATCGTTTACCTCGTTCATGCGAAAGCCACCGCCGGCCCGAACGTTCCGGTCATCATCCAATTTCGGTGCCAACCGGCGGTCTGTCAAGCGGGCCGCGTCGAGGTTTCGACCGGGAGCTGATATGTCCCTCAACGATCCGAGCGACGCCGCACCGTCGCCCACACCCGAGGATCCCGCGCCGGTTATCCGGACGACCGGAGTGGTCCAGATCATCGCGATGGTCAAGCCCTTCCGCGCCCAGGCTGTTCTGGACGCGCTGGGATCGCTCGGAATCCTCGGCGGCACGGTCCGCGAGGCGATGGGCTATGGGCGGCAGAAGAATCGCTTGCACCAATACCTGGGCAGCGAGTACAACGCGTCGTTCGTGCCCAAGGTGGAGCTGAGCGTATTCGTCGAGGAGGCACTCGCGCCGGTCGCAATCAAGGCGATCGTCGGCCAGGCCCGCACCGGACGAATCGGCGACGGCAAGATCCTGGTGCTTTCTTGCTCGGGCGAATTCCTGAGCTGGTAGCGAGCTCAATGACCGATCGTGATCCAGGGAGGGCGAGGCTCCGTCCGAGCCGCGTCGCGGCACGGCTTGCCGGGAAGCTGCCTTCCGGGAAACGTGCAAGCGGATTGAGCACGCCGCCGAGGAAGTGGGTCAGGCTTTCGGCCCGACGTCACCGAAGGGACGGATGTGAGGAACAAGACGCCAACCCATCCGGTCCCTCCCCGTCAAGGGGGAGGGGAATGGGCCACCCGCCTGCTCCGTAAGGCATCAATGCGGCGAATTGATCCACAAGACGCGGCGGAACTTGTGCGAGCTGTGCGGGTCCTCGAGGTCGATCAGGATCTCCGAGGGGACGACGCTGGGGTTCTCGGCCTTGAGCAAGGCGTAGCGTTCGAGGTGCTCGAACCATCGGACGATGGGATTTCCGTCCAGCCAGACGACGACCAGTTTCTTGTGGAGCTGGCCAAGGTCTTCATCGCGCGGGGAGTACGCGACCAGGGCCCCGTCGGCCAGGATCGGTGCCATCGCGTCGCCCGAAACGCGGATCAACCGGTTCTCGCGCTGGGCGGCGAGCAGCTCCTGGCGGAGATGCGGGCCGGCCGCGCCGAGGCCGAGATGATCGTCGCCAGGTTCCGTCGAGCTGGCCGATTCGAGACCGGCCGGAGGGACGGATGCCGGGCCCGAGGGGCCGTTGCCGATCATCGCAGTGGCGGACGATTCGTCGTCTGCCGCCACGGAATGGGGCGGTTGCTCGCTCTCCAGGAGCTGCAACGCCGTCCTCAGCAGAGAGTGGACGGTCATCGCCGGCGTCGATGCCGCATCATTTCCCGACGAAACGGCGGGACGGAATTTCGGCCCCTTCCCATGCAGGAGCCACGCCGGCTCGACCGAGGTGAGCTCGATGATTTTCAGGACAACTTCCGCCGGGACGGTTACCCCCCCCTCGTAGTTGTACCAGGTTCGCACCGGGATGGCCAATCGCCGAGCCATCTCCGGCCCCCCCCGATCCCCGAACAACTCCAGCCGCAGAGCCCCCAACCGCTCGGCCAGGGCCAGCTTCGCACGCACCGACTCAGGAAGTGTTTTACGACGAGCCATGACGAAATCCCGGAAAGTTATGCACGATCAAGTTCCAGCTCGCGATGACACGTGGACCGGCCCATGTGATCGAGCGCCTGAGGCTATTTAAGGCGATTCTACCGAAGAAATCAACAATGCGTCCAAAAAAAAACTTTGTTCCCTAAAAGAAAGCCTTCTTGTGGCGATTAAAATCAACATCAGATTCCAGGATAGGGCAGGACGGCCGAAGGCGGGATGTCGTGTGAGGGGTTGTCCATAGGGAGCGGTCGCTCTCGTGTGCCGGTCGGCCGGATCGTACCCATGGACGGGGCCGGAAAAAACCGCGCCCATGGGGGATTGCGACGACGCCACGACGGCCGAGCGGTGCGAGGTCGCTTTCGGCGCCGGGGGACGAGGCATTCATTCTTCGTCGAGGTTGAGATCGAGGAGGAACTGCGCGACGGCCTCGTCTTCTTCCTTCGGCTTGCCAGCGGGTTGAGGAGCCGGCTTCGGGGGAGGAGGCGTCTCGGCGACCGGCTTGCGGTTGCCGTCGCCCTTGGCGACGGGCTTCTCGGGCGCGGGCTCCGGTTCGGCCAGGGGGATGGAATCGATAGCCGGCTCGGCCGTGCCCTCGTCGAATTCGATCTCGAACTCGTCCTCATCGCCCATGGGGAGGGCCTCGACGACGGCGGTATCGCCGGGCTTGCCCTGGGCGGCCGACTGCGGGTGCGGCGCCGCGGCCGTAGGCTGGCCCAGCGTCGCCACGCGGAGGGTGATCCCGCCGACGGTCAACTCGTCCCCCACCTTGAGCGTCTGCTGGCCGCTGATCTTCTTGCCGTTGACGAAGGTGCCGTTGGAACTACCCAGGTCCTTGAGGGTCAGCTTGCCGCCGACATCGAAAAGCTCGCAATGGCGGCGGCTGACCTGCGAGGACTTGATGCGAATCACGCAATCATCGTGGCGGCCGAGACTGGTAACGCCGTCGGCCAGCTTGAGCGTCGTGGTGGCGCTGCGGCCCCGGACGACCTGAAGTACATAATTCATCGTACATTCGTCCCGATCGAGTGCTCTGAAGCCTTGCCATGGTGGGGAGATGGGCGTTCTTATTAGGTTATCCGCTGGTGCCCCGCGACGCAAACGGGAAAGCCCGCGGACCTCCCCAGGAAACGCGGCCTGCCGGGCGGCGGGAGGGGCCGACCGGCGTTTTGCCGGAAGAAGTCTTGCAAATCAAGGCGACCGCCCTATACTGAAATCGGTCCCGGATGAGGCCAGTTGCGGGTGATTCCCGCATCTCGGTCACATCACGAGATCCTTTCGGTCGTTGTGCGGGAGTAGCTCAGTGGTAGAGCACCACGTTGCCAACGTGGGTGTCGAGGGTTCAAATCCCTTCTCCCGCTCTTGTATCGATGCCATCCCGGGTTGGCGGCTTTCGCTTGAGCGCGTCGGTTGCGTGGTGGCGGACTAAGCCACCCCAATCTGATGTATCCTGAGGAAACGCCTTTGATGAGCACCGATGAACTGGAAAGCGAGAGCGGCGGGACCGTTACGGTCGAAGTCCTTTCCGATCCCCAAGAGCCCGGGACCTCGGAGCTGAAGCCGGATCTGGACATGGCCGTCGAGATCTCGGATGTTGGCCCGTGCAAGAAGCACATCAAGGTCACGATCCCCCAGGCCGAGATCAAGAAGGAGTATGCGGAGTCGCTGGAAACTCTCCGCAAGGAGGCCGTCGTCCCGGGGTTCCGCCCCGGCAAGGCGCCGCGACAGTTGATCGTCAAGCGGTTCCGCAAGGAAGTCTCCGATCAGGTCAAGTCGAAGCTGTTGATGTCGTCGCTCGAACAGATCGACAAGAACTACAAGCTCGACCCGATCACCCAGCCCAAGCTCGACGTCGCCGCCATCGAGTTGCCGGAAGAAGGCCCGATGCAATTCGAGATGGACGTCGAGGTGCGCCCGCAGTTCGATGTGCCCGATTACAAGGGGCTCTCGCTGAAACGGCCCGTGAAGTCGATCACCGACCGGGAGATCGACACCGAATTGAACTATTACCTCGAGCGTTACGGTCAAATCGTGCCGAAACTCGAAGGGGCCGCCGAGCTCGGCGATTACGTCACGGCCGACCTGGCGTTCATCCGCCCGGATGGCGTGGCCCTGAATGAGGTCAAGGAGATCCAGTTCCGGCTCCAGCCGGAGCTGCGGTACCAGGACGGTTCGATTCCCAACCTGGGCGCGGCGCTGGTCGGTGCCAAGCCCGGCGAGACGCGGAAGGCCGAGGCCAAGATGGGGACCGCGGCGCGCGATCCCCGGCTGCGTGGCGCGTCGCTCGGCGTGCAGATCCGCGTCCATGACCTGAAGCAGGTCCGACTCCCCGAGATCAACCAGGCGTTCTTGGATTCGATCGAGTTTGACAGCCTTGGGGAACTGCGGGAGGCGGTGCACGAGGCCCTGAAACGTCGAGCCGCGTCCCAGCAGAGGATGGCCCTTCGCCAGCAGATCCTCGGCCAACTGCTCGGCCAGACCCCGTTCGCCCTCCCCTCCGACCTGGTCACCCGCGAGGAGGCCAATACGATCCGCCGGCTGGTCAGGGAGCTCCGTCAGCAAGGCATGTCCGACGAGGACATCCGCGCCCGAGAGGCCGAGATCCGCGCCAATGCCCACGAGTCGACCCTCCAGTCGCTCAAGGAATTCCTCCTCCTGGCCAAGATCGCCGAGGCCGAGGGGATCACGGTCGATGACTCGGACGTGGGCGTCGAGCTCGAAGCGACCGCCGAGCGGACCGGCGAGAGCGTCCGCCGCATCCGCGCCCGGCTCGACAAGGAAGGCATGACCGAAGACCTGACGACCCAGATCCTGGAGCGCAAGGTTCTCGACCGCATCCTGGAGTTCAGCACGATCGTCGATGACGTCGTCACCTCGGTCGAGCCCGAATCGCGCGTCGAGACCCTCGACCACACGGCCGAGGCCGCGACGGATGAGCCGACGAGCCCGGAAGAGACGGTCGACGCGGCGGGGACGGAGACACCCGCCGAATCCTGAGATCCGAGGAACCCGGCCCGGGATGCGATCGCGCGGCCAGCCGGGCGCGCGGGACCGTATCGGAGGACGGGTCGAGACGGGAGGGGGGCGGACCGCCGTGGTCATCCCCTATCCGATCGGCGGGTCCGATGCCGAGCCGATCCGGACCTCAGGGCTTTCGGGCCGTCGCCCGAATTCGAACCAATCCGAACGATCAAACCGGAGTGGAGTGGCCGACGTGGTATCCTGTCCCGTCCCGTCGGCCGGACCTCGATTGCGAAGGACCCCCCCCATGCCTCGCGAACACCCGCTCGCCGATCCGATGCTCCAGCGCTATCGCGACTACGCACGACAGCGCCAGATGACCCTCGGCGATCTGCTCCTCGAGAATCGCATCGTCTTCCTCGAAGGCGTGATCAACGATGCCGTCGCCAACCTGACCGTGATGAAGTTCCTGTTCCTCCAGTACGAGAACCGCACGCAGGGGATCAGCTTCTACATCAACAGCCCGGGGGGCAGCGTGACCAGCACCCTGGCGATCTACGACACGATTCAGTTCATCGAGAGCCCGATCGCGACCTACTGCATCGGCCTGGCCGCCTCGGGCGCGGCGGTCCTGCTCGCCGGCGGCACCAAGGGGAAGCGGTTCGCCCTGCCGCACTCCAAGATCATGATCCACCAGCCCTACGGCCAGGTGGGCGGCCAGGTCTCCGACATCGAGATCCAGGCCGAGGAGATCGTCCGCAGCAAGCAGGTGATCAACGAGATCCTGGCCAAGCACACCGGCCAGCCGATCGAGCGCGTCGCCAAGGACACCGAGCGCGACCGCTACCTGACCGCGATCCAGGCCAAGGAATATGGCCTTGTCGATGAGGTCGTCGGTCGGATGATCCCCGACAAGAACGCACCGGTTTCCGTCACCTGACGAGGCAATCCCGCAGGCTCAATCGATCAATCAACCCGTCGCCGACACCGATCGCTCGGGGGCAACGGCCGAGAATCTCCAGGTCTCCACAGCATACGACCGGCCGCCGAGATCCCGATGGGAAACCCCGGCCCGCGGCCGACCGCTTTTCGAGAAGGGCGTATCAATCATGCCACTGGTCCCGATCGTGATCGAACGGAGTGGTCGTGAAGAGCGGGCGATGGATATTTACTCCCGCCTGCTCCAGGATCGCATCATCATCCTGGGCTCGGCCATCGATGACACCGTCTCCAACCTGGTCGTCGCCCAGATGCTGGTCCTGGCGCACCAGGACTCCAAGGCGGATATCCACCTCTACATCAACAGCCCCGGCGGCAGCGTGACCGCCGGCATGGCCATCTACGACACCATGCAATGGGTCTCCTGCGACGTCGCGACCTACTGCATCGGCCAGTGTGCCAGCATGGGTTCCCTGCTGATGGCCGCCGGCGCCAAGGGCAAGCGAAACGCTCTGCCTCACAGCCGGATCATGATCCACCAGCCGCTGGCGGGCATGGAAGGGACCGCCACCGAGATCATGATCCACGCGGAGGAATTCATCCGCATGAAGAAGCAGCTCAACCAGATCTATCAGAAGCACACCGGCCAGACGCTCGAGCGGCTCCAGGAAGACACCGACCGCGACCGCTTCATGTCGCCCGAAGAGGCCCGCGAGTACGGGCTGATCGACAACGTCGTGGACCGCGAGCCGGTGATCCCCTTGAATCCGAACCCGATCCCTTGACGTACCTTGGGGTGATCGCGAGGGCGGGGCCGGTCTCCTGGCTTTGGGGACGCAGTCCGTATATGCGCTGGTTTGCACTCGAGGGCAACATTCCATCGGGCTTCCATCGCCCTAATCGCGGTCCTCAGCCCCAGGTCCAGGCTGGCCGCGTGCCGTCCCTGAGCAAGGAAGCGAGCGAAGACGCCGATAACCCTCTGGATGCGGCACAGAAGGGTGTTCGGCGTGTGCTCGTAGGATCGATGATCGGAGTCAAGGCCCTGCGTCATTTCGAGCCCTGGCAGCAGCAGATCGTATTGGTCGTGTAGGTCGCCGTCTCCTCGGTGGGGTCCGACGTCCAGCCCAGCGTCCCGGTGCCCCAGCCGAGCCCGAAGCCCAGCCCGGCTTTCAGGTAGATGAAATATCGGATGGTGAATTCGTACGACGTCCTCACCCCGGTCGGAACCCCGGGCCTGTCGCCGGAGCAACAGCACGAACCGTCCGTCCTCTTCGTGAACGAGTCGACGACGGAGTTGACCTTGTACTCCGAGCTGATGATGAACCCTACCTGGTTGACGCCGGTGATCTCGGTATTGTCGACCTTCGGCGGCTCATTGCACCAATAGCTGACTTCCGAGGAAATCCCGATGCCCACCGTGGACGTGGGCTTGAACTGGTATGCCTGGGAATACAACCCCAGCGGGTCGACGAGATCGGTCGGGTTGTTGTCGGCGTAGGCGTAGAGGTTCGTCATCGCTGACGTGCCCAGGGGTAGCCGGTCGCGGGTGATGAAACGATCCTGGATCGGATTCTGGTAGCGGCTGCGATCCTGGTACAGGCCTGTCTCCGCGTCGACCCGTTGCCCAGTGAACAGGTATGGGTTGCCGAGAGAACTGAAACCCCCGGGCGTTACGACGTCGCCGGAACCGAAGATCACGGATCCGCTGGGGCCGGGGTCGATGACCGTCTGGTAGCCGAATGCGTCGTATTGGTAGGCCTCGAGGATCTTGGCTGTCGTGTCCGTGAGGGCGTACACGGAGCCCAGGGCGTTCTGGTAATAGAAGAGGCGTTGATCACCCGGGCCGGTCGCGGTCGAGTCACCGTTGAGGTTGCGGTCGATGACCAAGACTTCGTTGATCCCGCCGCCGTAGACGTACTGCTGCGTCAGCGCGCCGGCACCGTCGTGCTCCTCGATGTCTTGCTGGCCGTCGTAAGAATAGTCGGTGGTGCCGTCGAGGCTGCCGGAGTTGGTGACGACCTTCTGGATGCGCCGCCCCAGTGCGTCGTAAGAATAGACAGCGATCAGGTCGCCGTCGGACTTGAGGGTCACGCTGGTCAGCCGATTCATCGCGTCGTACGTGTAGAGGTACCTGCCATCATCCGTCTGGTTTCCATCGTTGTCGTAGGCGAGGTCCGTGGTCTGGCTGCCGTTGGTCTGCGCGATCAGCTCGTTGGTCGAGGAGTACTGCTGGGTGACGCTGTTGACCTGGACGATGTTGCCCACGCCGTCCAGCGTCCAAGTGCTCTGTGACGGCACGAGGCCGCCCGGGGCGCGGTTGAAGGTGATGAGGCGGTATGCCGAGTCGTAGGCGTAGGTCTCGCTGTCGGCCGGATCGTACGGCTCACCTTGCGTGAGCTTGTTGCCCATCCGGTCGTAGGAATGAGACGTGTAGGTCGTCGTGTAGCGGGCGGCCGACTGGGCGCCGCCATTCTGCGGCACGTAGCTCGGGTCGTTGCCGCGAGGCTCCGGTCATCGTGTAAAGCTGGTTGTAAATCGACTAGTAGGTATATATTGTTTTGATTGACGACTGGTCGCCGCCGCGCGCGGCGTCGGGCGTCTCGGTCACGGATAACAGGTCGCCCTGCTGGAACCGACTGGGGTTGGAGCTGTCGTACGTATAGGTGTAGGTGTTCCCCTCCGGGAAGGTCTCCTTGGTCAATCGGTAGTTCGTATCGTACGAATAGGTCGTCAGGTAGGATGCGGGGTCACCCGAGCGGATGTCGCGGTTGTTGAGTTGATCGATGCTGAGGGCGTTGTTGTACTGGTTGAACTGGTAAATCGTCTCGTTGCCGTCCCGGTCGGTCACCTGATCGCGGGACAAACGATCGTTTCGCGGGCTGGGGTATTAACCCCCCGTGGCCAGATCGAGGAAGACGACGCTCGAGGGATTGCCGACGGGGGCATAATGGCCGGTGAATTTGAGGACGCCGGTTTCGCGGTTCACTTGGAAAACAGCGATGTTGTCGCCGCGTTGATTGCAACAATAGAGAAATCGGCCGGTGGGGTCGAAGTTGAAGCTGCGCGGGTAATCCCCTCGTGTCCATTCTTCCCCGATGTAGGTCAGCTCGCCGTTCGGGCCGATGGAAAAGATCCCGATGCTGTCGTGAAGTCGGTTGCCCGCATAGACAAATCTCCCATCGGCCGAGACCAGGATCTCGGAGCAGAAGTTACTGCCGGCAAACCCGGGGGGCAGGGTGGAGATCGTCTGCCGCGGGGCTAACCGCCCCGTTGCAGGATCGTAGTCGAAAAGGACGATGGTCGAGGCTTCCTCCTGGATGGAGTAGAACCAGCGGCCATTGGGGTGAAAGTGGAAATGACGGGGCCCGTCTCCGGGTGGCAGCGAGACCGCGTGGGGTGCATTCGCAGTCAGCACGCCCGTCCGATCGTCGAACTTCCAGACGAAAATCCGATCCAGCCCCAGGTCGACATGGAGCACGAAGCGCCCCGAGGGATCGGCCTGAATCATGTGCGCGTGAGTCCGGTCGTGTCCGCTGATGGCGAAGCTGCCCGATGGGGCGTGGGCCGCCTGGGTGGGGCCGAGCTGGCCGGCATCCTTCTTGATGTCCGTAGGGTCGCCCAGACGACCGTCGGGCAGGATCGGCAGCGCCGCCACGGAGCCGCCGAAATAGTTGGCGACCAGCAGGAACCGTCCCGACGGATGGACGCTCACATAAGTCGGACCGGCCCCGCCGGAGCGAACGGTGTTGAGCGGGGACAAATGCCCGTCCGCCCGATCGATCGCGAAGGCGCTGACCGTGCCTTCCTTGTCGGCACCCACACGATCGGTCTCATTGGCGGAATAGAGTCGCGTCCCGGTGGCGTTCAATGCCACGCAACTCGGGCTGGTTCCCATCTCGTGAATGCCGGCGGGCGTCATCGCCCCGGTGGAGCGATCCACCCGGAAGAGGTGGATGCCGCGACCGTTGCCGGGCGGTAGATCCACCTGCGTCGGCAACATGTCGCGGAGCGGGGAACTGAAGGTCCCGACATAGGCCATGAGCGGCCCGCCGGCTTCGCCGGCTCGCGCTTGGAGCGAACCGGTGATGAGCGGGGCCGTCCCCGCCATTGCGAGCGAGGTCTTGAGGAACGAACGGCGGGAACGGTCGAGTGGATTCATCGTAAAAGCCCTACTTTTTGAGTCTGTCGGAAGGACGCCGGGTCGGTGGTAGGCGTTTGGGGCTGGCTAGAGCGCTTAACGATTGTCTGAAGATTGCCGGAGAGAGCCGGCTCCTACACGAGGGAGGCCAAGGGTGCCTTTGTAGGAGGGGGCTTGTCACGCGACTGTATGCAGCCCAAGCGTTCGTCGCTCTAGGGCCTTCGTCCGCTACGAATACCAACCCGAAGCGTCAGCGAGGTGATCGGTTGCCCAGCCCTCGGGATCGGGACCTCGCTGACGCTTCGGGTTGGTAAGGACTTGCGGAAGACCTCGCTGACGCTTCGGGTTGGTGTGGAAACGGACCGCCAGTGTCAGGGCCGAGACGCTGTCATTCCCTCGGTCTTGGGACGATCCCGCTCATGCCTGACGAGATGATGACGATGTTGGGTCGAATAATCGTGTTGACGCTCGTACAGAAACAGGGCCATGTCTCTCCAAGCTTCATGGTCTGGGTTGAATACGATTGAATCATCGATATGGTCATAAGCCGCGGTCACTCCGGCCAATTCGAAGGGGTCGTCGAACATCGCCTTGAGATGTTCGCGGGACTCCTTCAGCGGCACCACCGAAACGCCCCGACTTCTGACAATTCGGGCCGATCGGCGGATCGACGCGATGACCAGTCGTCGCGACTCGGGATCTCCATCTCCCATCGGTTCGTTCACCTGTCGCGCGATGACTCGGAAACGAGGATCGTTCGAGATCGAACCGTCTCGTCTCAGCGAGCGACGTGCCCTCTGCCTTTCCTGGATTTCCCGGGTTCGCGAGCGATCGGGGCGGAAACCGCGTCTGCTTCGGGCCGGGGGAGTGTCAGGTGGTCGTAAGGCGGGTCGGGAGAGATCAGGCCGAGGCGGATGGCGGATTCGCTCGGCTCGAAGCGGATGCCATGGTCGCCCGGGTAGGGCTGGCGGTGGTCGTGGCGGTTCTTGCGGATCTCTATGGGTATTCCCTCGGGAAAAGCGGCACAGCCCGTTAGCTTACCGCGAACGACCGGGAAGAAGTGCTTGCAATCGTAGCACTGGGGGAGCATCATCGCGACGGCCCTTTCAGCTTCTCGTAAAGCGCCAGTACCTCGGGATGGAATCGGCGACCGCCCCAATAACCCGCGAACACTTCGGCGACGAACTCGATCCGGCCTACCGTGGAATAATCGCTCACTTGCGAGGCGATCGCCCTTTCTTCCGGCGATAAGTCTTTGTACCAGATATCGGCCCTTTCAGCAGTCGTTAGCCCCCTGTAATGCAGGGCATGCCCAATTTCGTGCCGGATGATGTGGTCCGGAGATCGCGTGGCAAAGACGTTTTTTCGCTCTGGATCCCGGATATAGGTCCTCATGTCCGCCTATCCCCGATGCGTTGGATTGATCACTAGTTCGTCATCGTCCTCGTCATAGTACGCGATCGTCTCATTGATCTCGAAGACATTTCCATCGAATTTGGCCCAGAGGAGTTGGTCCCATTCCTCCTCCGGTGCCACCGACAGGCCATTCTTGACGGACAACCGGATCGCACGCGCGATGGCGAGCCGTGTTCGGTCGGGAGGCATGGGGTTTCCGCCCGAGCCTTGGGCCGCGGCGGTCGACTTCGGTCGGGATGGCTTGGGGTCGATTGCGTCACCCCCGTATCTGGCAATGAGGGCAGTAATAGGTCGGCCGGCCGATGAGTCCGGCGATCCGGGTCTTCACGATCGGCCGTTCGCAGGTCGGGCAGGGGAGGTCCTCGCGGCCGTAGACGGAGTTCTGGGCCAGGAAGCCGCCTTCGAGGCCGAGGACCGTGCGATAGCCCGCGTCGAAGCTGGAGCCCTCCAGGGCGATGGCCTTCGCCAGCACCTCGCCGATCGCCCGGTGTAGCCGGTCGAGTTCTGCCGTCGAGAGCCCCCTGGCCGGCCGCTCCGGGTGGATGCCGGCGCGGTGCAGCACCTCGTCCGCGTAGATGTTGCCGATCCCGGCGAGGACCTTCTGGTCCATCAGGGTCGGCTTGATGCCGCGTGCGGTCCTCGCCAGTCGCTCGGCGAGCTGGTCGCGGCCGATCTCCAGCGCGTCGGGGCCGTGCGATCGCGCGAAGGCCACGGCCGCCTCATCGGCTCCGGCGAAGTAATAGATCTTGCCCAGTCGCCGCGTGTCGCAATACCAGATCGTCGCTCGGGGTTTCTCTACGTGGAACGCCAGGCGGATGTGGTCGGGTCGCTGGGGCTCGATGAGCCAAAAGCCTCCCGTCATCCGGGGCTGGATGACGATAATCCCTCGGTGATCGGCCAGCTCCAGCACGACCCACTTGCCGCGTCGCACGACCAAGGCGACCGTCGCCCCGCGCCCTCGCCGCGAGAGGCTCGTGGCGGAGCAACCCTGGATCAAGGTGGGGTCCCGCACCTCGATCCGCGATAACGTGCGGCCCGTCAGCGCAGGCCGGAGCCCGCGGACCATGGTTTCGACTTCGGGGAGCTCGGGCATCGTTGGCCTCGGATTGCGTATTCCAGATTCCAGATTCCAGATGCCGGATTCCAGACTCGGATACCAGATTCCAGGTTTTATCGTCGGAAACCGGATTCCAGCAATCTTCTCCATTTTAGGTAAGCCTTCCTTGAACGCCAGGAATTCCACCAGGCTCATTCAGATTCTCTCAAAATCTTTCATTTTTCGTGAAGGTTATTGACAAGCTGCGGATGATCGAGAACAATCGTGACGGGTCGTAGAAGGATTTCAATCAAGGGCGGGCATGCTGGCTGAGACTCGTCGGCGACGTCTGCTGGAGTTGATCACCCGCCAGGGTTACGCAACCCTGGACGAGCTGGTGCGAGGCTTGAAGGTGTCCGAGAGCACGATCCGGCGCGATCTGGAGGCGCTGGATCTGTCGGGATCCGTCAAGCGGACGCACGGCGGGGCGGTCTATGCGGGCGAGGTCCGGTCGATGCCGGCCTTCGACGAGCGGACCGGCACCGCGGTGGCCGAGAAGCGAGCCATCGGTCAGGCGGCGGCGGACCTGCTCGAAGACGGCGATACCGTGTTGCTCGACGGCGGTACGACGACGCTGGAAGTGGCCCGGGCCCTGATCGGACGTCGGGTGCAGGTCGTCACCAATAGCCTGCCGATCGCCCAGCTCCTGGCCTCAAGCCAGCAGACCGACCTGATCCTGATCGGGGGTTATGTCTACCCGAGGACCGGGGTCGCCCTCGGACCGCTGGCCATCGCGACCATGCAGTCGATCCGCGTCCGGACCGCCATCCTGGGCGCCGGGGGGATCGTTGCCGAGGGGATTTATAACTCCAACCTGCTCCTGGTCGAAACCGAGCGCCAGATGATGTCGTGCGGGCAAGACGTGATGATCGTCGCGGACCATACGAAGTTCGGGCGGCTGGCGCTGGCCCGGCTGTGCGGGCTGGAAGAGATCGGTTCGATCGTCGTGGATTCGGGGCTGGCCGAGGAGCATCGGGCCGTGCTGGACGCGGCCGGCGTGGCGATCCACGTCGCGCCGGTGGGAGAAGGCCGGATTAACGGGACGATCGTGGGGCCGTCGCGCGCGAACGACGCGGCCCGCAACGATGGCGTGGGGACCCAGGCATGAGCATCCTGACGGCACCATCACCGACGCGGGACCAGGTCGAGAACCTGGTCCGCTCGATCCTTCAGAAGCACCTGGTCGACGGGGCCGCGAACGGCAAGCCGGCGACCGACGGCCGCGCGGATGGGGGATATCGGCCCAACGTGGTCGTGAACATCTCGGCGCGGCATTGCCACCTGACGCAGGCCGATGTCGAGGTCTTGTTCGGCCCTGGGGCCGGGTTGACCCCGATGAAGCGGCTCTATCAGGACACCGACTTCGCCTCGAACGAGACGGTCGCCGTGGTCGGGCCGCGGCAGCGGATGATCCCCAGCGTGCGGATCCTCGGGCCTTGCCGCAAGTTCAGCCAGGTCGAGCTGGCCTTCACCGACGCGATCAGCCTGGGCATCGATGTGCCGGTCCGGCTCTCGGGCGACATCGAGGGCACGCCCGGCTGCCTGCTGATCGGTCCCAAGGGGACGCTGGTGCTCGATCAGGGAGTGATCCGCGCGGAGCGGCACGTGCACATGGGTCCGAAGGATGCCGAGCACTACGGCGTCAAGCATCTCGATCGGATGAACATGCGGGTCGAGGGGCCTTGCCCGACGGTCCTCGAGGGGCTGCTGGTGCGGACCCATCCCGACTGGAAGCTGGAGGTGCACATCGACACCGACGAGGCGAACTGTTGCGACTTGCCACATGCGAGCCGGGTCACGCTGATCAAGGCGTGAACGCGGTTCGTGGATCGATGGACCTGTGTAGACGTCTGGAATCGAACGGACCGGACGGGACCTGGGCGGAGAGGCTGTGAAGAGATCGATTCCAGATAGCAAATCCCAGATTCCCGGCGGAAATCGAGCCTCGTGCCCCGATCCTATTCGATTCTGGAATTAGGAATTCGGAATCTTCTATACGATTTTTTCACAACCTTTGACTCAATCTGAATGAAGGAGGGCCTTCATGGCCTCGGCATCAATCGAAGCGCTCGGCATGATCGAGACGAAGGGGTTCGTGGCGCTGGTGGAAGCCTGCGACGCGATGGTCAAGGCGGCCAATGTGGATCTTGTGGGCTGGGACAAGATCGGCAGCGGCCTGGTGACGGCCTTCGTGGCCGGTGACGTGGCCGCCGTCAAGGCGGCGATCGACGCCGGGGCCGCGGCGGCCAGCCGGATCGGCGAGGTGGTCAGCGTGCAGGTGATCGCCCGGCCGCACGAGGACCTCAGCGGGGTGTTGACCTTCACCAAGGTGGCCCCGGCGGCGTCGGTGACTTCCTCCAAGAACCCCAAGAGCGACGGAGCCTGACACCCATGGCAGCGACAGTTCAACAACGGTCCGGCTCGCGGATCGGCGGGAACGGCAGCGGCTTCGGCGGCGACGCGCTGGGCCTGATCGAGACCAAGGGTCTGGTCGGCATGATCGAGGCGACCGACGCCATGCTCAAGGCGGCGAACGTCACCCTGGCGGGCCGGGTCCAGGTCGGCGGCGGGTTCGTCGCGACCCTGGTCCGCGGCGACGTGGGGAGCGTCCGGGCGGCGGTCGAGGCCGGCGCCGACGCGGCCGGGCGGGTCGGCGAGCTGATGAGCGCGCACGTCATCCCGCGTCCCGATGAATCGATCTTGCGGACGTTCCTCGGGTCGTGAGCATCGGGGTCGATCCAGCAGCAGGGGAGCCAAGTATCATGAATGGGAATGCCCTCGGCCTGATCGAGACCGTCGGTCTGGTCGGGCTGATTCAGGCGGTGGATGCGATGCTCAAGGCGGCCAGCGTGGAGCTGGCCAGCCCCGTGCTCAAGCTCGACGGGGGCGTGGTGAGCGTGCTGATCCGGGGCGACGTCAGCAGTGTGCGCGCCGCCGTCGAGGCGGGCGCCGAGGCGGCCGGCCGGGTCGGCGACCTCAAGGCGGCGCACGTCATACCGCGTCCCGACCCGGCCGTGGTCCGGGCGTTCATCGGAGGCTGAGCGAAGTGAAGATCCTCGTCGCCAACCTCGGCAGCACCAGCTTCAAGTACTGCCTCTTCGACATGGCGGACCCGGCCGAGCCGGTCCTGGCCCGCGGATCGATCGAGCGGATCGGGTCGCAGAACGCCAAGGTCGTGACGAAGTCCGACCGTGGCCAGCGCGAGCAGGTCTGCCCGATCGCCGACCACGGCGAGGCCGTGCAGCTCTGCCTCGACCAGTTGACCGATCCCGAGATCGGCGTGCTGGCCGATGCCGGCGAGGTCTCGGCGATCGGGTTCAAGGCGGTCCACGCCAAGGACATGACCGGCGTGCAAGTCGTCGATGAGGCGGTGCTGGCGGCCATGGAAGCCTTTGCGGATGTCGCCCCGGCGCACAATCCGCCCTACACCAAGGCGATGCGGATGCTCCGCGGCCGGTTCCCGAATCTGCCGCTGGTCGCGGCCTTCGAGACCGGCTTCCATCGGACGATCCCGGAGGCGAACCAGCGCTATGCCATCCCCGACGCCTGGACGACCGAGCTGGGCGTCCGCCGATGGGGATTCCACGGCGCCAGCCATCGGTATATCGCCGGCCGGACGGCCGAATTGCTCGGCCGCCCCGACGTCAAGGTGATCTCCTGCCACCTGGGTGGCAGCTCGTCGCTCTGCGCGATCCGCGACGGCCAATCGGTCGCTTGCAGCCTGGGGATGAGTCCGCAGTCCGGGCTGCCGCACAACAACCGAGTGGGCGACTTCGACGTCTTCGCCTTGCCTGCCGTGCTCCGCGCGACCGGCAAGAGCCTCGACGAAGTCCTCCACATCCTGGCCAACGAGTCGGGCCTGGAGGGCATGAGCGGCGCGGGCCGGGACCTCCGCGACATCGAGGCCGCCGCCGAGGCCGGCAATGAACGGGCCAGGCTGGCGATGGACGTGTTCATCGCCTCCATCCGACACCACCTCGGCGCCTACCTCCTCGAATTGAACGGGGCAGACGCCATCGTCTTCACCGGCGGCATCGGCGAGAACTCGGCCCCAATCCGCTCCGGCGTCTGTCGCGACCTCGACTGGTTCGGGATCGCGCTCGACCCGGCGCTCAACGCCTCGGGTCCGGCCGAACGCCGCGTCTCCGCGGATGGATCGCGCGTCCAGGTCTGGACCGTCCCGACCAACGAGGAGATCGTCGTGGCGCGACAGGCCAGGGAGATCCTCGGTCGTAAGTGATCGCACGCCGGCGAGATCGTCGACGGTTCGGCGTCTCCAGACCCCGCCGTCCTCCGGAGACCTTCGGTCATCGGAGTGGCAAGG
>JBKQHM010000695.1:0-3463 GCA_052148775.1 Isosphaeraceae bacterium
ATCGTCGCCAAGGCGATCCGGGTCAATAACCTCACGCCCCACAGCGAGAACTCCCAAGACGAAGGCCCGGCGCTCGACGACGTCTTGACCGACGAACGCTGCAAGGCCCCGGAACTCCAGCTCATCGAGTCCGACGATTTGGACCGCATCTTCGAGGGCATCGACGACCTCGACGACCGCGAGGCGACCGTGATCCGTATGCGGTTCGGCCTCGACGCGTACGATCCCATGACCCTGCGCGAGGTCGGCGAAAACCTGGGCCTGACCCGCGAACGCGTCCGACAGCTCGAGAACCAGGCGATCCAGAAACTCATGGGCGCCCTGCGCGAGACCAGCGGGCAACTGGGGAATTAGGGCGCGTCATGGATCGAGGAGCTGTCGGGAGTGTGCCCGACCCCCAAATTGCGCGGCATCGTGAAACTCGGGGACTCCGCCCCGAGTTCCGACCCAGCCATTGATCTCTGGACCGATGATGCAGCAAGCCGACCCAGTGGGGTGGACCGCCGTTATCGGGATTGCTGGCCAGGACTTTCCGCTACAACGACGCATCCCTTCCGGTTGTCCCGATTTGTGAACTTCGAATGCGATTCTCAGTACTTCACGCATGGCGAAGAACAATCGTCAGTTGCAAGGAAGGTTTTCGACATGCTATTGATCCAGGATTATGCTAAAAACTCGTCTATTATTTGAACTAATCTTTTCAAATACTTGAACTTCGCGACAGAATCTAGGTAGATCACGGCGAAATCGAGTGCATGCACCGTCTCCTCTGCACGCCCCTTGGAATACACCTTCCCACCGATGGCGTAGCAATTGTGGAGGTCTGCGGCCGGCTCGAGGCGCTGCTCCATGTCATCGTTCTCCGGATCAAACCCGAGAGATGCCTTGATCGCTGCCACCGTAATGGCCGGATGTATTTTCGCGAAATGAGTAGCCTCGGCGAGAAACCATGCCTCAACCTCCATGACCGCGAGAATGAAATCCACAGGGATGAGTGTAGTCTTGATATACTTCGGCAGATTCAATTCGAGTCTTGGAATCTGAGCATAAGCGAACTTCGGCCTGACATCGCGAAGCCCGATGATTCTCGAGTACCCTTTTTTCGTAAGGTTCTCATGTTCCTCAATGATTCGGGTCTTGACCTGGTCGTCCCCTCCACAGTCGACGATCAGGACATAGTATTCCTGACCCGTATCGGGCCTGGCTGCCTCCACCAGCCCCATGGTGCGCCTTACACCGCTGTCCCTGCCTCCACCTCGGATTTCACGATGCTCGATCCGAACATCTTTGTGGCCGGCAACCTCCTCGACCAATTTCTTGACGAACTTGACTTCGGTGTAGCCCTCAACGAATACTGCCAGCCTATTCATGAACTGCAACCTCCGCCTCCCGCGGTTCGTTCAGGAAGTCCAATTCGAGAAACGAGAAATTGCTCAGCCCGGTGAACTTGAATTCTTCGAATATACTCCGCGAATTCTCGTAATTTCGTACCTGAACGCGGCCTCCATGTCGTTGCAACACCGACCACTCTTCCAGGGGAACATGGTTCATCACGAAGCGGTCATTAGTCGTCATAATCAATTGAAATGAAGATTTCATTGCCTTATGGCGAAGCAATTCGATGAGCCGTGTCGATCGGTCGAAATCGAGACCTTCGCCAATGTCGTCGACCAGGATGCAATTCGCGCGGTTCGACATCTGGGAATAATTCACCTGAATGAGGATGGACAGAGCGCGAAACATGCCCTGCGACATCTCTTGTTGTTCGATGATCCCATCGATTCCCCGCTCTCGGACGCCGATGACGCGGATTTCCGCCGGGATCGGCGCCTCAACTAATTTCAGGCTCTCCGGGGGATAAAGACCGACTTCCTCGAGGTCATACCCCATATTCGCCATATCACGCCTCACCGCATCGACGAACTCCGAACCCAAAGCATTGTGTGCCTTCCCGAAAATACCAACGACCTGCCGTGCATCCCTCTCATTGGGTTCGGGGCCACCTTTGACGAGAAGCGCAAGAACGTCTCTGCCGAGCTCGCTTCCAAAAGTGTAATGTCGTACAGATTGCGCCCAGTCGTGAAGGGGTTCAAGGTAAGGATGTTGTAATGAGTCGCGGCGAACGACTGCCGCCAGTTCGTTCTCCGGCGGCTTGAAACGGATTAATATGCCCAACTCGTTCGCGAAAATCTGCCCATCGCCACCCGGTCCTCTCTCGAGTAGTCTCTCACCATCCTGATAGAGCTCTTCTTTGACGATTCTCCCGTCTTCAACTTCGATGATGTATCGAAGAAGGCTTCCATCCAATTCGAAATGCACATCGTATGCGGCATTCATCACGCGGAATGGATTGTCCGGCTGGAGCATTTTCGCTAAACTGTTGATCACATTAACCACTCGTGTCTTGCCGGTGGCGTTTGTACCCACGATGAGATTTACGCTTCCGAGGGTGAGCGTATCCAGTACCCACTCCTTCGGGCTGCCGATCCGTTCGGAATACTGAACAGAAGTTAGCCTATAAACCGGCATAGTCGGCTCCTCGCGCGTAATCCATCGGTTGATCAACGGAAGCATTGTACGTAGAATCTCCGATGGCGAAAAGCCTGCCAACTGAGCCACCAACAAATCACCATCACGCATCCACTGTACGCAGCCGCGCCTGTTCGATCCGTCCTACTTGGAAACCGGTCGCGAACGCCGCTGCGGAGCCCGTGCTTGACATCGTCGTGCGGGTGCTCGGGGTCGGCCGGCTCGTCGAGCCGCTCGCCATCGCGATGCGCTCGAGAATACCATCAATCGCCGTTGATTCGTCGGATCACCAGCCGGTAGGAGAGCGAGTAGACGCCGGCCACGGGTCCCGTGATGCCGGCCGAGTTGAACATCAGCTCGTTGGGCAGGAAGTAGCACGAGGGATCGACCTCGTACCCGCCCGGGGCGGGCTGGCCATTATCCCGAGACAGCGGCGCGACCAGCAGCACGGGCCCCGTGCTCGCGAAGCCCGACAGCAAGGCCCGCGCGGCCGTGACCGTCGGGGAATCCGGCCCGGTGAGCGTCCCGGTGACCGCATACATCGGCACGTCGGCGACCTGCGTCGTGCCCGGCGTCAGGCCGAGGAACGCATCGACATCGGCGCATGTCGGCGAGAAATTGGCCGTCGAGACATTGCCCACGTTACCGAAGATCGGCTGCCCATCAAAAAGCGCCAAATATCGATCCACGCCTATGATTCCTCGACAAGTAAAAATTCCACGTAGGCCAGGCTTTCTAGCCTGACATCCAGCGCGATCGTTCGACGTGGCATCCGGGCAGCCGAAGGCTCGCCAAGCGGGTCTCCCGACCCCGCCGTCCGCGGCTTGTTCGGCGCGGGTCTCCCGACCCCGCCGTCCGCGGGACCAAAGGTCGGAGACCTGTCCTTCGGTCCGCGTTGTGGCGAGGGCGGGAGACCGTGCCACAACGTGACCCC
>JBKQHM010000696.1:0-4004 GCA_052148775.1 Isosphaeraceae bacterium
CCGGCCGCCATTCCAGGGTATCAGCCCGATGGAGACCTTGTTGCAAGCGGCTTACCAGGAACCCGTGTCGGTCACCCGCTTGGTGCCACGAGTGCCGCGGGACCTGGACACGATCTGCTTGAAATGCTTGGAGAAGGATGCCCAGAAGCGGTACGCGACGGCCGGCGAGCTGGCCGAGGACCTGGGGCGGTTCCTCAACGACCAGCCGATCCGCGCGCGCCCGGTGGGGCCGGTCGGCCGGCTCACCCGATGGGGTCGGCGGAACCCGGTACCGGCGGCCTCATTGAGCGCCCTGGCGGTGACGGGCCTGGTCGCCCTGGCGGCGATCCTCTGGCAGTGGCGCAGCGCGGAGCACGCGCGCCGCGTCGCCGATGAGCTCGCCAGGTCGGAGGCCGCCGCGAATCTCCGACTGACGGAGCAAACCGCCAGGGCCATCGATGCGCAGCAACGGGCCGAACGCGCCGGCGCGGCCGAACGCTGGGAACGCTATCGCTCGAACATCGCGGCCGCCGCCGCGGCCCTCCAGCTCCACCAGAGCGACGCGGCCGCTCGCGCCCTCGAGGCGGCGCCGCCGGAGCACCGCGGCTGGGAGTGGCGATACCTCCACAGCCAGGTCGACGGCTCCCGCGCCGTGATCCACGGCGGAAAGCTGCCATCGGGACTCGTGTGGCAACGGCCGATCATCAGCCCGGCCGGCGACCAACTGGCCACCGTGGACCGTGAGACCAACGCGATCAAACTCTGGAACACGTCGAACGGTGCGGACATCGGCACCCTGCGCGGCCATGAAGGCCACGTACTCGCGATGGCCTACAGCCCCGATGGCAAACGCCTGGTCTCCGGTTCCGCGGACAAGACCGTGCGGGTCTGGGATCCGGCCGCCGCGAGAGAAGTCGCGGTGTTGAGCGGGCATCAGCAACCGGTTGTCTCGCTGTCTTACAGCCCGGATGGGAAGCGGATCTGTTCGCTCGGCGAGCAGTCCGGTTGTCTGTGGGACCCCGCCACCGGCCAGGCCATCGCCGTCCTGGGCGGGACCGAGAATCACCTCAAGGCGGCCTTCACAACCGATAGCCGGCGGCTGGTCGTCGGCCTGGATCGCCAGCTTTGCCTGTACGACGCGACGACGGGCCGGCGAGTCTCCGTCATGGGGAGCCACCAAGATCGGATCATTCATCTGGTGGTCAGCCCCGACGGAATGCGGATCGTCTCGCACGGCGAGCACGAGAAGACCCTGCGTCTCTGGGATGGCCTGACCGGCCGTGAGGTCGCCACCCTGCGCGGTCATACGGTCAGCCCCGGAGTCCTGGCCTTCAGCCCCGACGGGTCCCGCCTCGCCTCGGGAAGTCCGTATCCGGACAACAGTCTGCGCCTGTGGGAGTCGGCGACGGGACGGCTCATCGCCGCCCTGCATGGCCATCAGAATACGATCCGATCGATCGAGTTCGGCCCGGACGGTCGCCTCATCGTCTCGGGCTCGCTCGACGAGACGGCCCGGCTGTGGGATGGGATCGGCGGCCAGCCGGTCGCCACCCTCCGCGACCACGCCGATCTCCTCTGGGACGCCATCTTCAGCCCCGACGGCAAGCGGGTCGCGACCGCATCGGCCGATCGGACGTTGCGGCTCTGGGACGCGACTTCCGGCGATCCGATCGCCGTCTTGCTGGGCCACCATGCGGAGGTCCAGAGTGTGGCGTTCGCCGCGCGCGGCTCGCGGCTGGTGTCGCACTCGAGCGACGGCGAGACGCGCCTCTGGGACATGGAACTGGCCGAAAGGAATGGGATCCTTCGCAGGCATGGGAGCTTCGTCTACGATGTGACCTTCAGTCCCGACGGCGCGCGGGTGGCCTCCGCGGCCTGGGACGGCACGGTGCGGCTCTGGGATGCGAGCACCGGCCGTGAAACCGCCGTGCTGCGACACGAACTCCGAGCGACCGAAGACGAAATCGTCAGTTCCGTGGCCTGGCACCCCAGCGGCAGTCCACTGGCCACCGTGACACGTGCCGACACGATCACACTCTGGGATCCGGTCACCGGCAAACCCCGCCAGGTTCTCAAGGCACCGACCGGCAGATGGACCGGGGACGCGCGGGCGGTCTTCAACCCGGCGGGCACGCTGCTGGCCTCGGGGAGCCGCGACGGCACGGTGCGGCTCTGGGACGTGGCCACGGGGAAGCCGGTCGGTACGTTTCTGGGACACACGGAGCCCGCGCTCGACGTGGCCTTCAGCCCCGACGGCACGCGGCTCGCCAGCGTGGGATTTGACCGGACGGTACGCATCTGGGACGTGGCGGCCCGGTCTCCGGTCAAGCTCCTGCCCGGAGACGCGGACGGCTATCGGATCGCCTACGGAGCCGACGGCCGGCTGATCGCCGCGGCTTCGCCCAGTGCCGGCAACGTCCGCCTCTGGGACGCCCTCACCTACCAGGAGCTCGCCGTGTTGCCGCACGGCAACCGTGTCTTCGGCCTGGCGTTCAGCCCCGACGGCACGCGCCTGGCGACAGGCTGCGGGGACAACACCGTCCGCCTGTGGGACGTCGAGACCCGCCAAGAGCTCTGCGAGCTGCGAGGGCACAGGGCCTATGTTCACGCCGTCGCCTTCAGCCCGGACGGCACGAGGCTGGCCTCCGCTTCCGGCGACTCGACGGTGCGGATCTGGGACTCGGTCCCACTTTCGGTGCGGGCGCGGTCGTCGGATGGCTCCCGCGCGTCACCCGGACCCGTTGCCGACCACGCCGGGAGCCCATGATGATCGAACGAAACCGACAGGCACCACAGGGGCCGTCGCGGTGTGACCCGGCAACGGCTCGACGGGATGCTCCTCGCGGAAGTGGTCCGGCGATTGGAGATCAAGGTAGCGACTGCGTTCGTCGCTCTCAGTAAAGTGGAGCGTATGATCCGCGAAGAAGTCGCGCGGCTGGAGCAGGACGCGCCGCCGGTCCCCTCCACCCGGAAACGGGAGATGTGAGATGAGAGACTGCCCGTCCGCGGAAAGCCTGGAACGACTCCTGGGCGAAGAGTTGACCGGCCCGGAACGGAAGCGCATCGAGGCTCACGTCGAGGACTGCACCGCCTGCCAGGAGATGCTGCACCGTCTGGCTCAGAGCGCTGCCGGGCCGGTCCCGGCTCATCTGGTGGCCGCCCTGTCGGAGCCGGCCTCTCCGGAGGCAACCGGCGAAGCGGAGGCGTTCGTCGAGCACCTCAAGCAGAGAATGATGGGCACTGGCTCCGACGGTCGGCCTGGCGAAAGCGCCGGGCTTCCCGAGGTGGCGGGCTATGCGATCCTGGGCGAGCTGGGTCGCGGGGCCGTCGGGGTCGTCTACCGCGCCCGACACCGCGAACTGAACCGGCGGGTCGCCCTCAAGATGATCCCGGCCGGCCCGCATCTCTCACCGGAGGCGCGGCAGCGGTTCCGCATCGAGGCCCAGGCCATCGCCCGGCTCCAGCACCCGAACATCGTCCAGGTTCACGAGGTCGGCGAGCAAGCCGGATGTCCGTACCTGGCGTTGGAGCTGGTCGAGGGCCAGAACCTGGCCCGGTGGATCGCCGGGGTGCCCCATCCGGCCGCCGAGGCCGCCCGGATCGTCGCGACCCTGGCGCACGCCGTCGACTACGCCCACCGCCATGGTGTGATCCACCGCGACCTCAAACCGGCCAACGTGCTGATGGCCGACGACGGGACGGCCAAGATCGCCGACTTCGGACTGGCCAAGATCCTGCCCGAGCCGGGAGCAGCCGAGGATCGGATGACGCAATCCGGGATGATCCTGGGGACGCCCGCATATACCGCGCCGGAGCAAGCGCGAGGCCATGTCGGCGAGGTCAGACCGGCAGGGGATATCTACTCACTGGGGGCGATCCTCTACGAGTTGCTCACCGGCCGGCCGCCATTCCAGGGTATCAGCCCGATGGAGACCTTGTTGCAAGCGGCTTACCAGGAACCCGTGTCGGTCACCCGCTTGGTGCCACGAGTGCCGCGGGACCTGGACACGATCTGCTTGAAATGC
>JBKQHM010000697.1:0-14992 GCA_052148775.1 Isosphaeraceae bacterium
CGCGCGGCGCAGCCGCTGGCCGAGGCCGGTGTGGCGGTTCGTGCCGTCAAGGGGCGCCCGGGCGCCTCCGAGGCCGTGTGCTACATGGGGCCGCTTTACCAGTTCGAGACCTTGTGGGCGTCGATGCGGCTGGGCGCCGATATCCCCAAGAAGGGTTGATGTGAAAGGCCGGCCGGCCTGCGCCGCATCGCGCGACGCGGCGCGGCCTTCCGGCCCGGCCCATACCAGGTTCGACCCCGGAGATCGCCGGGGCCGTTCGGTCGATTACCCCCGGGGCGGCAGTGCGGGATCGCCGTCCAGGGGCGGAGAGGCGGGCGCTTTCCACGCCCCACGTTCGGGCCGCCTTGGCGTTCGATCTCGTGGTGAGATGACAAGGCGTTCCATGTCTCTGCTTCACTTTTCCGGAGTGCATGACGATGGCTTTCGACACTTATCTGATTATCGGCGACGGCACCAAGAATCCGACCGGGGCCGGCGGTGAGACCACGGCCACGGGGCTCACTCCGGCCACGGGCTGGATCGCGGTCTACTCCTTCTCATGGGGCGCCTCGAATCCCACGACGGTCTCGCCGGGGGCCACGGGATTGTCCGGGGGCCGGGTCTCCGTGTCCAGCTTCAACATTATGAAGAAGACCGAGAACTCCTCGTGTGACCTTTTCCAGGCGTGCTGCGCCGGGCAGCATTACGCCACCGCCCAGGTGGTCATGCGGAAAGCCGCGGGCACCGCGAACAAGCAGCAAACCTTCCTTCAATATGACTTCACGGATGTTATGATCGAATCGATCCAGTGGTCGGGCTCGTCGGGCGGAGATGACACCCCGACCGAGTCGGTCAGCATCGCCTTTGCGAAGGTCAAGATCTCCTACAGCAAGCAGGCCGATGCGACCGGCACGCTGAAGCCGTCGAATAACGCCACCTGGGACTCGACGACGGTGTCGGCGGATACCTGATCGCACGCGGAGAGGCTGTGAAGAAATCGATTCCAGATAACAAATTGCGAATTGCGAATGGATATAAAGTCCGATTCCAAAAGCACTGAGGAATTCGCAATGCGCAATTTGGAATCCGTTATCCGATTCTTTCACAAGCGCGGGGAACGGCCATCGGATCGGCCGGGAGTGGGACGACGGTCGCGGTCCGCGACGACCCCCACGCCCGGCCCGGCCGACACTCGGGATCGAGGGGACGGATCCGGCCCCTCGGACAACTCATGAGGCCCGAAGATGACAGCCGCTGAGTACTACAAGTCCGGTCGGCTGCAGGACGCCATCGCGGCCCAGCTCCTGGACGTCAGGGAACATCCCACCGACCACGCGAAGCGGCTGTTCCTCTTCGAATTGCTGAGCTTCGCCGGCGACCTCGACCGGGCGCAGCGTCAGATCGATATGATCGAGTATAAAGATACACTCCTCGACGCGGCGACGGCCATCTACAAGAAGCTGCTCGATTCCGAGCGGGCGCGGCGCGACCTGTTCGCCCGGGGGGTCTCGCCCGGGTTCTTCGGCGAGCCGTCGGAGCACCTGCGGCTGCGGGTCGAGGCGGTCAACCGCCTGCGCGAGGGGCGGCCAGGTGAGGCCGCCGAGGCGCTGACGCGCGCCAACGAGGCGGTCCCGGCCTTCCGCGGGCTGCTCAACGGCCAGCCGTTCGAGTCGCTCCGCGACGCCGACGACCTGTTCGCCGGGGTGCTGGAAGTCATGGCGCACGGCCGATATTTCTGGGTCGGGCTGGAGCAGGTCCGGCTCCTGACGATCAACCCGCCGCGATACCCGCGCGACCTGCTCTTCGTCCCCGCGCAACTGGAGCTGGAGGACGAGCAGGGCGATATCTTCCTGCCGGCGCTCTATCCCGGTTCGCATGAGCACCCCGACGATCAGGTCCGGCTCGGCCGCGGGACCGATTGGAAGGAGTTCGACGGCGGGCCGACGCTCGGCCTGGGCCTCCATACCTACCTGCGCGACGACGACGCGATCGGGCTGCTCGAATGGCGGGAATGGCAGTCGCACGACGAATCCGCGGACATCCCGCTGGAGGAATGATTCGCCCATGTCTCGGATCTCATCCCAGGAAGGGCTCAAACCGTCGATCATCGACCGCCTCATCGACCCGGACTCGGACGGGACGAGCTGGCGCCGCGGCTATAGCATCGACCAGGTGATCGACTCGGTGCGCAAGGATCTCGAGGACCTCCTCAATTCGCACCAGGGGGATCAGCATATCCCCGAGGAGTTCGTCGAGGTCCGCAGGTCCATCGTCGCCTACGGCTTGCCCGACCTGGTCTCGCATCAGGTCGGCAGCCAGGACGGCGTCCGGCGGATCGGCGAGGCCATCGAGGCGGCGATCTCGCTGAGCGAGCCACGGCTCAGCGATGTCCGGGCCGTGTTGATCGATCCCAAGAGCGTCAAGACCATGAAGCTGGACTTCGAAATCCAGGCGAAACTCCGCGTCGACCCGTCCCCCGAGGTGGCCTTCGTGACGGTCCTGAAGCTCACGACGGGCGAGACGACGATCCAGAAGTCGAGCGGATGATATGAGCCAGTCGCTTTATCACTATTACGAACGCGAGCTGACGTTCATCCGCCAGTTCGCGCAGGAGTTCGCCAGGCAGTATCCGGCCGCCGCCGGCCGGCTGCTGCTGGAGACCAATCGCAGCACCGATCCGCACGTCGAGCGGCTGATCGAGTCGTTCGCGCTCCTGACGGGGCGGATCCAGCACAAGATCGACGACGAGTTCCCCGAGCTGACGACGGCACTGCTGGGTGTACTCTACCCGCATTACCTGGCGCCGATCCCGTCGATGGCCATCGTGCAGTTCGAGCCCGACCCGGCCCGGTCGCGATCGCCCGAGGGCTTCCTGATCGACCGGCATAGCCGGCTGAGCACCAAGCCTGTGGGCGACCTGCCCTGTCGGTACCGCACGGGCTATCCCACAAGGCTCTGGCCGATCCGGGTGTCGGACGCGAAGCTGGTCCGCCCGCCGTTCCCGCGCGGGCTGAGCGCGCCGCGGGGTACCGCGGCGGCCCTGCGGATCCAGCTCGAATGCCAGGGCGGTCAGAAGTTCGCCGACCTGGCCCTCGATGACCTGCGCCTCTTCCTGAAGGGAGACAGCGAGACGGTCTCGCTGCTCTACGAGCTGATCTTCAACCACGCGCTCGAGGTCATCTTCCGCGATCCCGGCGGTGCCGCGAACCCGCCGCCGGTGAGCCTGCGACCGCGCGATTGTCTCGCCCAGGTCGGTTTCGACCGCGAGGACGGCCTACTCCCGTATCCGCCCCAGTCCTTCGTCGGTTATCGATTGCTGAGCGAGTTCTTCGCCTTCCCGTACAAGTTCCACTTCGTGGACATCCGGGGCCTGCGACGGGCCTGCCGGGCGGGCTACCAGAAGGATCTGGAGATCCTCCTGTTCCTGGATCGGACCTGGCCGAAGCTGGAGCAGGACATCACGGCCGAGACGTTCCGGCCGGGTTGCACCCCCGTAATCAACCTCTTCGCGCAGACCGCCGAGCCGATCGCCCTGACGAAGACCCGCAACGAGTACCGGATCGTCCCGGACGTGGCGAGCCCGGACGGGATGGAGGTCTACTCGGTCGACGGGGTCACCAGCGTCGACCCGATCGCCGGGGAGACCACCGAATACCTGCCGTTCTACTCGCTCCGCCACGGCACGACGCTCGAAGGCGCCCGGGATTTTTGGTACGCGGTGCGCCGGCCGTCGATGCGGCCGAACGACCGGGGGACCGAGGTCTATCTCAACCTGGTGAACCTGGGGTTCGACCCGATCAACCCGTCCGACCCGTCGCTGGTGGTGCGGACGACCTGCACCAATCGCGAGCTGCCGGCGATCCTCCAGCAGGCCGGCGAGCGACTGGTCTTCGACCTGGAGGCTGTGGCGCCGCTGGCGCGCATCCGTTGCGTGCATTCGCCGTCGCTGCCGTTGCGGCCTCCCTTGCGCCGCGGCAATTACTGGCGACTGGTCTCGCACCTCTCCCTCAATCACCTCTCGCTGGCCAGTGCGGTCGAAGGCCGCGAGTCGCTCCAGGAGATCCTCCGGGTTTACGACCTCTCCGACCCCGGCCTGGACCGTCAACGGTCGATGGTCACCCGGCAATTGATCGAGGGCATCACGGGGGTGAGCAGTCGTCGCATCACGGGCCGGCTGCCGGGAGCCGGGGTGGAGGGCTTCTGCCGCGGCATGGAAGTCACGATCGAGTTCGACGAGCAGAAGTACGTCGGCAGCGGCGTCTTCCTGTTCGCATCCGTGCTGGAGCGTTTCCTGGCACTGTACACGACGATCAACGCGTTCACGCAGTTGGTCGCCAAGACCACGCAAGGCGAAGGGCCGCTGAAAATATGGCCGGCGAGGGCGGGGGATCAAGAACTGATCTAGGCGAGGAGGCCGTCGAGGGGCCATCGGAGGAACCCGTCCGCGCGACCGGTGCGGACCCGATGACCGATCCGTCGTCGGAACCCGCGCCGACGTTGTCGGAGCCCATGCTCGATCCGGAGCCGATTTCGCAATCGGGCGAGCCAGCGGGCACCGCACCGCTGCCGGCCGAAGCCCCTACTCCGCGACCGACGTCCGGGCCCAGGCCCTTGCATCGCCACTCCCTCGCGCATCGGCTGTTCGAGGAGAGTTACGAATTCGACTTCTTCCAGGCGGTCCGCTTGCTCCAGCGGATGGAGCCGGGCCGAGTCCAGGTCGGCCGGGGCGGGCCGCCTCACGCCGAGGCGGTCCGATTCCGGGCGCGGATCTCGCTGAGCTTCCCGCCCAGCTCGATCTACGAGCTGAGGAAGCCGACGAGCAGCTTGCCGGTCCCGGTGATGGTCCAGGCGTTCATGGGTCTGACCGGACCAAGTGGCGTGCTACCCCGGCACTACACCGAGTTGCTCTACAAGATCGAGCGAGAGGTCAGGACACCCGAGAAGCATGCCTTACGCGACTGGTTCGACCTGTTCAACCATCGGTTGGTCTCGCTCTTCTACCTGGCCTGGGAGAAGTACCGGTTCTACGTCCCGTTCGAGCGGGGGGAATACGACAATCCCGAGCCGGACCCGTTCACGAACTGCCTTTATAGCCTGATTGGCCTGGGGTCCAGGCCGTTGCGAGGGCGGTTGCGCGTCGTCGCCCGGGATCGCGTCGACGAATACGGCGAGACCCAGGAACGCGTCCTGGCGCGAATCGAAGACCTGGTCCTGCTGCATTTCGGCGGCGCGCTCGGACACCGCCCCCGGTGCGCCGCGGCCCTGGAGGCGATGCTCCAGGACTATTTCCAGGTCCCAGCCCGGATCGATCAATTCCAGGGCCAGTGGCTCAAACTGGAGCCGTCCAGCCGGACGCAATTCCTTGGCGAGCAAGGCAATAACCAACTGGGCATGACGGCCCTTGCCGGCGATCGCGTCTGGGACAGGCAGTGCAAGTTCCGTGTGCGACTCGGGCCGATGACCTACGGCCGGTTCACTGAATTCCTCCCCGACCGTGATCCGGTCGCCGAACGCAAGACGTTCTTCTTGCTGGTCCAACTGGTCCGACTGTACGCCGAGCCGACCCTCGACTTCGACTTGCAACTGGTCTTGAAGGCCGAAGAGGTCCCCGATTGCCAGTTGACCGGCGACGGCACCTTCGGTGTCCGGCTGGGATGGAACACATGGCTCCAGACCCAGGCCGCTTCGAATGACGCGGAAGATGTGGTCCTCGAGGGCGAGGAAGCCCTGCTGGTCGATGGCAAGCAAGCCATGTCCCATGTCGGCTGAGGTGCCCATCGATGGAGCTGGGAGAAAGACGGGTGGACATGACCCACCGGCGATCGTCTTTTTCTTGTAGCGATCGGAAGATCGTGTGTAATCCGCAAAATCCCCGAAATCCGTGAAGTTCGTGTGGCCGATTCAGCGATAAAGCTAGTACGGCGCGATCCGGCGTGGCCTTCTCCGATTCCTGAAATTCACGTCGTCTTCGATCAGCGGTGGCCGAACTCGGCACGAGATGTGGCTGGCTCAACAGGACGGATTCGCCGCAAGTCCTTTCTTGAAAAAGCAGTAAGAATCTGTCCCGGGAGGGTCGAGATCGGTCTTGTCGGGTGGGTTACCCCCACCCGACAACGGACCAATCCGGCTTTCGGGACAGACTCCAAGACCTCTCGGCCCGGAGTGGGATGAGGGCGGAATTCATGAGACCCAAGCGGATCTTCGCGTTTGTGCTCGCCCTCGTCGCGATGGCGTGGATCGGGGCATGGAAAGCGCGGGCGCAGGAATCCTCCCAGACTCCTCCATCGCCTCGCACGATCGAGCTGGAACTCTCGGACACTCCTTCAGGTACATCAACCATCCCGACAGCGGCCGCTCCCGGTGTTGGCCAGCCTGTCTCGCCGAAGTCGCAGGGCCTCGATTCCCGGCGGACTCGGAGCAACTCGGCCATCGGGAGGCTCATCAACCCGTTCGATGGAGGTGCGATGCCCCAACCGTCCGAGACTCAAGTCCGTGAGAAATCGAGGGGGGGAGCTGCCCCGCTGGCGACGAAACAGACCGCCGGCCCCGGGTTTGTTGGCGGCCGGATGGGAGTGAGCCGGGCTCGCAATCCCTTCGATGCGGGATACGGTCAGCCGCCACGCGGGCTCCTCGAACGGGCCAGCCCGCAGGCCGTCCCGGTGTCTCCTCGGGCCCAGCCCGGTGGCACGCCCGGGGTCGGAGCGGGAGCGTTCCCGGGAGGAGTCACGGTCCCAGGCACCGCACCGGTCGGCGAGAGTACGCCCGGCACCCCTGCCCTACCCTCGGCCATGTCGCCCAGTACGGCAGCCCCGAGCGCCGCCGCACCGATCACTGCCGACATGCTCGGCGCGGCCGGTTTGGCGACGGGCACAGGCGCGGACTCGGGTGCGGGTTTCGGCGGGACACTCGAGGCCGGACCGACGCCGTTCGCCATGATCGGCGACGTCACTCCGTTCAGCACGGTTCCCGGGCCGCCGGCGCCCCCAGGGGCGCGCGGTGCCTCGCCGATCTATCCGTCGGTCCGCAACTTCAAGATCTCCGAGAACCAGTCGCCCCGGCCCCAGGACCGCGTCTTCTTCGACTTCAACTATTACAACAACCTGAATGACACCATCAACCTTCGCGACCTTTCGCCGGTCACCCAGATGAAGGCCTACGTCTACAATTTCGGCATCGAGAAGACCTTTAACAACGGCATGGGCTCGGTCGGCATCCGCGTGCCTCTGGACAACCTGACCGCCAACAGTTACGGCGATATCGTCAACACGCCGACCTCCACCGCGATGGGCAACCTGACCATCTTCGGCAAGTACATCCTGGCGCAGAATGCCCGGACCGGCAGCCTGGTCTCGGCCTGCTGGGCGATCTCGCCCCAGACGGGCCCCGGGCGCTTCGCGGGCGCCCCGTATCTCTTCCCCCTCAATTCCACTTACTTTCAGACCTGCCTCGCCTATATCTACAACTATGAAAGATGGTATTTCCAGGGGTTCAGCGGGTTCAGCTTCTCGGCCAACTCGAACGATACGTCGATGATCTATAACGACCTCGGCGTCGGTTACTACGTGTTCCGGAGCCGGGACTCGCGCGACTGGCTCACGGCGCTGGCCCCGACTTTCGAGCTGCACGTGAACAATCCGCTCAACCACCGCGATCCGTTCAATCGTTTCGACCTGGCCGGGTCCCCCGATAGCGTGGACCTGACGTTCGGCCTGAACTTCGGGATCAAGAATTCGGCCGTGCTGACCGCCGCGTTCGTCACGTCAGTTGCCAGTCCCAAGCCGTTCGATTCCGAGGCGATGCTGATGCTGAACATCTTCTACGGCCGGTCGCGGCAAACGGTCCCGATCACGCCCCCGCCGCTTTAAGCTCGATCCTCAGCGTCCGGCCTCGTCCTTCGATTCGAAGAGGGCTGGCACGCGGGGACGGGCTCGATGCAGATGCTTGGCAGCGCTCACAGGATGCTTCGAGTCCTCCGCCACTTCCGCGGGATGCGCCTTCGAGCGATGCACGACCTGGGTTGCCTTGGTGTGATGCTTGACCTTACGGCCGGTCGTCGGCAGTGACGTGCCCGCGTCGAAGCTCGCCTCATAATTGCGGAAGCTGGTCTTCTGGCCGCCGAACCGGTTCTTCATCAGGGATCGGTTCAAACTGGTGAACGGCCGGACCGCGTTGTTAGGTGCATCGTAGAGCAGGACGCCATAGATCCCGTCGGAACGGATCGTGTTACCCGAGACGGCGTTATTGATCGGGGTCGAGTAGACCACGCCGTTGAAGTCCCGGCTGGTAATGTACACGCCGACCTGGACGTTGCCGCTGATCGTGTTGCCGGCGCTGCCGGAAATGCTCTTGCTCAGGCCGACCGTGTTGTTCGAACTGCCCAGGATGACCACGCCATTGAGCTGGGCGTCGGCATAGACGGGGATACCCGCCTGCGCGCCGTTGGACGAGAGGACCGGCTCGCCCTTCGCGGAGAAGGTCTCGCCGTCGACCCCCTCGCCGATCGTGTTGCCCGCGACGAGGTTCTGCTGCGAGCCGTCGGCGACGATCTCGACGCCGGCGATCCCGTTGGCCGAGATAAGGTTACCGGGGCCGACCACATTTCTCTGGGAATTGTCGATGAAGACGCCCGTGTCGAGGTTCGAGACCGGCCGCGTGCCCGAGGCATCGGTGCCGATCCGATTACCGGCGACGAGATTCCCGCTGCCCAGCAACTGGCCGTTACTCTGCTTGACTCCCGAGATCTCGACCCCCACGGAATTGCCGGAGATGAGGTTGCCGGCGCCGGAGGCGGACTGGCCGATCGAGTTTCCCGAGGCCCCGTTGATCAGGACGCCGACGTTCTGGACCACCACCTCCTCGTCCGAGCCGACGGGGAACGCATCACCGCCGAGATTGGTGCCGATGAAGTTGCCCTCGACGAGGTCGGCGGTGGAAAGCACGCCAAAGAGCTGGATGCCCGACTGACTATTCCCCGAGATGACGTTGCGATCGCCGGGGCTCGTGCCGCCGATCAGGTCATCGGGCGAGTTATCGACGAGGATGCCGGTCCCGTCGCCGCTTACCCCGCCGCCGAGGCTGACGACCCGCCCGGCCGCGTTCAGGCCGATCAGGTTGCCCTCGACCACATCGTTGACCGCGGAGCCGGTTGCCTGGGCGCCCACGAGCTGGATGCCGACATTGGCGTTGCCGGTGATGATGTTGCCCGCGCCGGCGGCGGAGCCGCCGATCGTCTGGCCGAGGGGCTGCGAGGTGATGTTATCGACGAAGATGCCGCCCTGTCCGTTGCCGATGGCGAAGGTCTGCGAGGCGTCCAGGCCGATGACATTGCCCTGGATGGCCGACTGGGGCTGTCCGGCGGAGGCGCCCGAGAGCTGGATCAGGACGCCCCACTGGCTATTGCCCGAGATGACGTTGCCCGGCTCGCCGCCCGTCCCGCCTCCCGAGGGAACCTCGGTATCGAGCAGGGTCGCCCCATCGCTGATGCCCCCGACCACGTTGGCCGATCCGTCGATCAGCTCCACCCCGCTGCCCAGGTTGGCGAGGCTCGCGGTTCCGTCTGCGTTGGTGCCGATGAAGTTGCCGGAGATCTGATTCCCCGAAGCGGAGAGGTTCGGGAACTGGTCGATCAGCACGCCGTTGCCCGCGTTGCCCGAGATCACGTTGCGGTCGGCCGTCGAGAGGCCGCCGATCCAATTGCCGCTGGCATTCTCGACTTCGATCCCTTCGCTACCATTGCCCAGGGCCGCAGTCCCCGCCGCATTGGTACCGATCAGGTTGCCGAAGATCATGTTGTTGACGGTCTGCGTCCCTCCCGGGTTAAAGATCTGGATGCCGGCCTGAGAATTGCCCGAGATGACATTGCCGGGGCCTGTGCCGGGCGAACCCGTGGCTCCTCCGATGGTGTTGCCCGACGAGCCGTACACGAGGACCCCGGAGGAGCCGTTGCCCACGGGCGAGTTGCCGGAGGCATCGGTGCCGATGAAGTTGCCCTCGACGATGGTCCCGTGGATCGCGTCGGGCGAGTCCGTGATCTCGACCCCGGCCTGCGAATTCCCCGAGATGATGTTTCCCTGGCCGATGCCGCCCACCAGATTCTCGGGGCCGGCATCATTCAACAGGATCCCGTCGGCACCGTTGGCGATCCGGGTACCCGCCGAGGATATGCCGATCCGGTTGAGGATCAGCGGATTCCCCGCCGCTCCGGTGCCGAAGACCTGGATGCCGTCCTCGTTATTGCCCGCGATCACGTTGCCCGAGATCGTGTTTCCGGCGATGTCGCTCGGGGTCGGATTCGGGGTCACGCCGCTGATGCTGACCGCCGAGCTGCCCAGGAGGAAGATCCCGTCGGCGGAATTGCCCATCGCGGACGAGCCGGTCGGGTCCGTGCCGACCTGGTTGCCCTCGATTAGGTTGTACAGGGCATCATTGACCAGGAGAATGCCGTCGAGCGCGTTGCCCGAGATGACGTTGGCGTCGCCCGAGGCGCTGCCGCCGATGGTGTTGGAGTCGGCGTTGCTGAGGATGATGCCGGCGACCGCGTTGGGGACCGCCGTGATCTGGCCCTGGCTTCCCTGGCCGATGCCGATCCGATTCCCCTCGATGACATTCTGGTTGGAGGACGTGCCGCCGCCCGAGACCGCGACCGTCCCCGAGATGAACACCCCGCTGGCGTGGTTGCCCGAGATGGTGTTCCCCGCGCCGGTCGTGATTCCCCCGACCGTGACCTGGCTCGATTCGTTGATGAAGATGCCGTCAGACGCGTTGCCCAGGTCGGACGTCGGGTTGCCGGGGATGCTGAAGCCCTGTGCGTCGGTCCCGATCGCGTTGCCCGCGATCAGGACCGCGGAGGACTGGAGCACATCGACTCCGTCGGCGAGATTGCCGGCGATCACGTTTCCCAAACCGGCTGCGCCGCCGACCGTGACCTGGCCGACCGTGTCGAGGAACACGCCGTCTGCACCGTTGCCCAGTCCGAGCACGCTGCTGCCGTCGCTATTCGTCCCGATGAAGTTGCCGGCGATCAACAGGTCGATCGCCGCCGTGGTTCCCCTCTGGAGGAGGTCGTCGACGGCGTGGACGCCGTAGCCTCGGTTATTCGAGACCAGGTTCCCCTGGATCACATCGCCGATGGAGTTGAGCAGGAAGATCCCGTCGGTCAGGTTGCCGGCGTTGTCGCCGTAAGTGTCGACGGCCTCGACCTGCTGGCCGTTCGCGCTCAGGACGACCCCGATCAGGTTGCCGCTGATGGTGTTGGAGGACGCATCGTTCAGCTCGATCCCCTGGCCGATGTTGCCGGCGATCAGATTGCCGCCGGAGTCCGCCAGCGCGAGGCTGACCGCGCCGGCCGAGACCGGACCGCCGATCATGACCCCGCTGACGTCGTCCAGTTGGATGCCGTCGAGCACATTGCCGAATGGCAGGGTGGAGTTCGTCGAGGAGAGGGCCGACATGGTCTGTCCGGTCTTGTCGGTGCCGATCAGATTGTCCTGAATGAGCACGTCGGTCGTGGCCGGCATGGTGTTCACGCCCTGGACGGTCACGCCGCTCAGGCCGTTGTTGGCGATCACGTTGCCCGAGATCGTCGCGCCGCCACCCCCGTCAGGAATCAGGAGAGACGCGGTCGACTCCAGAAGGATGCCGCTCAGGCCGTTGCCCTGCGGCTGATCGCTGGCGGAGGCGTCATAGGCGCTGGTGCCGTCCAGTGTGGTCCCGATGAAGTTGTCGATGATCAGGGCGATCGACTGATCGCCGCTCAGGTTGCCATGGACATGGATGCCGTTGTGGCTATTCCGCGACACGAGATTGCCGGCGATCACATTCGCCGGGAGTGTGGGTTGGATGCCAGTGATGCTCACGAAGATCCCGTCGCCGCCGTTGCCCACGACCTGGTTGGCGCCGGGGCCGAGCTCGGCCGGGGTCCCGAGCGGCGTGAACTCGGTCGGCGCGGAGCCGATCGTGGTGTTGGAAGAGTCCTGGATCAGGATCCCGTCGTCGGCATTGCCGATCAACGCGGAGGCGGACTCGCCGATCGTGTTGGCGACGACCGTGTTCGCCGCACTGTCGATGATGTCCACGCCGTCCTTCTGGTTGCCAGCGATCCGGTTGCCGCCGGAACCGACGGCGGATCCGATCGTATTGCTATCCGAGCCCGAGATCACGATCCCGCTGCCCGTGTTGCCCAGTGCCACCGATTGGCTGATATCGGTGCCGATGAGATTGCCGAAGACGTCGTTGCCGCCCAGGCCCCCACCCGAGATCGACACGCCGGCCCCCGAGTTGGCCGAGATCAGGTTGCCCGCCCCCGTCGCGGTGCCGCCGATCGTGTTTGCCGAGGTCCCCACCAGATTGATGCCGTCGCCGCCGTTGCCCAGCGCCGCGGTCCCCGTGATGTCGGTGCCGATCAGGTTGCCCGCGACCAGGTTCGACCCCGTGCCTTGCAGCTCGATGCCCCCCTTCGCGTTCCCCGAGATCACGTTGAACGAGCCCAGCAAGGCGCCTTCTTGGCCCGGAACGGCGATCGTCCCGCCGATCGTCGCGCCCGCGATCGTCGAGTCGGTGCTCGCCGACGTGTCGACCAGTACGCCGTAACCCTGGTTGGCGAGGCCGACGTTGACGAACGTGCCGCTGCCGTCGGTCCCGATCCGGTTGTACAGGAGCACCGTGCCGCTCGCCGAGCCGCCGATCGAGACACCATTGCCGGAGTTGCCCGAGATCGTGTTCCCGCCGGGTATCGGGGCCTGGATCGAACCGGTGAAGCCCACCATCGTGTCAACGGCGTCGTCGATGTCGATGCCATCGCCGCTGTTGTGCAGGACGTACTTGGTATTGGAGCCGGTGAGGTCGGGACCGATCAGCGAATTGACGACCGCGTTGTCCGTGGAAGTACCGCCCGAGATCAGAACGCCCGCCCCGTGGTTCCCCGAGATCAGGTTCTCGAAACCGGGCGTCGTGGTCCCGACCTGGTTGTTCGACGAGTCGAGAACCTCCACACCGCCGGACGAATTCGGGAGCGCGTTCTGGCCGAGGATGTCGCTGCCGATGTACGAGTTCTCGACGAGGTTGTTTACGGCGTCATCCTCGGTCATCACCCCCATGCCGGAGTTGCCCGAGATCACGTCGACCAGCGCGACCGTGGTACCGTCGAGCGAGGCGCTGATCGTGCCGCCGATCGTGTTGGCCGTCGAGTCCTCGATCGCGATGCCGTTGCCCTGGTTGGGCAGGGCCTGGGTCCCGCTGACGTTGGTGCCGACGTAGGTGTTCTGGACCAGGTTGGCGCTGGCCGTCGGCACCGGAGGATCGCCGACGGAGGGATCGCCCGAGATCAGGATTCCGCCCTTGGAATTGCCCGAGACCAGCACGAGGGTGTCGGTCGTCGTGCCGCCGACGGTGTTGCCCATCGAGCTGTCGATCTCGATGCCGTAACCGACGTTGCTCATCGAGATCGGTGACGTGCTGCCGGGCAAGGTGATCGAGGTGGTGGTTCCGGTGCTGTCCGTTCCGACGAAAGTATCCTGGATCAAGTTGCCCGACGAGGGCAGGCCGACGTCCGGTGAATCGACCAGGATGCCGTCGCTGCTATTACCCGAGATCAGGTCTCGTCCGCTGACCGTGATCGCCGAGAGCGAGCTGTCGGCCGGCGGGGCGATGGTCAGGACGGCGCCCAGGCCGATCGTGTTATTCGAGGCGCTATCGATCTCCAACCCGATCGCGTTGGACGTGCCGAGGACCGTGCCGGACGCTGCATACCGGCCGAGCCAGTCGGCCGCGATCGTGTTCCCGTTGGACTGGACGTCGATCGCCGCCCCGCCGGTGAAGCCGAAGATCGCGAGCCCCTTGATCACGCTCCCCCCCGATCCCGGTGCGAGGGTCAGGCCGTCGCCGGAAATGCCGTCGCCGTTGATCAGGATGACCGGCGCCGGGTCCGACGGATTGATCGCGGCCTGGCTGTAGTAGCCCGGCTGGGTGGTGCCGTCGATCACGACCGTGCTGGTGATGGTCGGCAGCGGCGGGTCGAGGGTGATCGTCCAGGTGCCGGTCGTCGGGTTGTAGCCGGGATCGGTGGTCGGGAGATCGAATTCGATGGGAGTGCCGGGTGTCTGGATCGCCGCGAGGATCGCCTGGCGGAGTGAGCCGATCGTCGGGTTCGCGTTGTCGCCGTTGTCGAGGGTGGTCGTCACCACGAACGGAGTGACCGCCCCGATGCTCGCGGCCATCGGCGAGGTTCCCAGTCCGACGGCGGAGGCGGTCGCCGTGATCACTTGACCCTTCGGGACCGACACCGGCAGGTCGCTCACGCTGAACGTCGCCGCGCCGGTCCCGTCGGTCGTGACGGTAGTGCTGCCGAGGTAGACACTCGCCTGGTCGGCGACCGTCGTCAGGTCGCCGGCCTGGCTCGCGAAGAATTCGATGGTGATTGCCGTATCCGCAGCCAACCCGATCACCTGTCCCGAGATCGAGATCTCCGTACCCGTCGTGGACGCCGAGGTGAGCGTCGGCGCGGGCGGGCTAGCCGCGGCGTTGAACGCCAGCGTCTGGTTCCCGCCGTTCTGGAGCACGATCCCCTGGGTGTTGTTCGCGATCGTGTTCGCGCTGATGAGGTCGCCGATCCCCGAATTGACGGTCACGCCCGGCCCGTGGTTGTCGGCGATCGCGTTGGCCGCGGCGGCGGAACCGCCGATCGTGTTGTCGCTGCCAGAGACGTAGATACCCAGCGCGTTGGGCGACGCCGAGAGCGTCCCCGGCACGACACCCACGAAATCGCCCAGGATCCGGTCATCGTTCGACTCGATCCGGATGCCGGCACCGCTGAGGAATCCGCCGATCGCCAGGCCCTCGATGGTGCTGCCGTCGGAGCCGGGGCCCAGCGTCAGGCCGTCGCCCCCGCCGCTGGAGCCGCCGTCAACCTGCACCACGTCCGCACCGCCGTCGATGAAGACTTGCTGGGTGATCGCCGGCAGCGGCGAGGTCGGTGTGATCTGGTAAGGCGAAGGGAGGGTGAACGTGATGGTCGGAT
>JBKQHM010000698.1:0-8389 GCA_052148775.1 Isosphaeraceae bacterium
GCTCCTCTTGCCGCGTGAGCCGCTCGAATTTCGATCTGAGCGGAAGCTCCGCTGGCAGGAAGGTCTCCTTGCGGTGGAGGATCGGCGGATTCTCGCTCCGGGCGTAAACGGTGCCGTCGATCTCACGGGTCCGCAGGTTCAGCCTGAACGTGTGTTGCGGGGCCAGTGCGGGTCGGTCTACAGTTTTCGTGAAGCGGATGAACGTTCTGGACGATCCTGTATCGACGGAGGCGGTGGATTCTCGTTCGGCCTCCGAAGTTGGCTCGCCCGTGAGGACATGAATGTGACCAGGTCAGAATGGCGACGGTCTGCCGAATCACGGCTGCGCGACGCGGAGGCGCTCCTCAAAGCTAGGAGGTGATCGGCGGCCTACTATCTGGCCGGCTACGCCGTCGAATGCGGGCTCAAGGCTTGTGTGGTCGCCCGCGTCAGGAAGGATCTCGATGTGATTTTCCGAGATCGAAGGTTTTCCGAGAAGTGCTGGACCCATGATTACAATGAGTTATTCATACTCGCCGAGCTGAAAGCCCAATGGGATGCCGACGTTGTGGCGAACCTGGACTTGAAGAAGAACTGGGAGGTTGCCAAGAATTGGAGGGAGACCGCCCGCTACCAGCGCAAGACCCGACCCGAGGCCGAGGGACTCTACCAAGCTATCACCGATCCCGCGAATGGGGTACTACCATGGATCAGGAACCACTGGTAAGAGAATGGATCGACGCAGCGCGGAAGTTGCTTGACGAGTTGGAGAACGATCTCCCGATCCAGGCGGCGTTCTGGCTCAAGGAGGACGAGGATTCCCATTGGAATCTTTACATCGCGAGCGAACGGGTGAAGAATGGGGGCACGGCCGCGGATTATGGAGTCGTCGCGAACGCGTCCAAGACCATCGATGATCCGAATCTGAATCTATCACGAGTGACGCTGATCGGGATCAAGGACCCGCTGGCCCAGGCGGCGCTGGATATGTACAAGCGTTACCCTACGCGGATCCCGATCTTTCGGTGGAGGGACCCATTCGGCAAGAGATATGTCGAAGGGCTCTACCTTTATCCGCAGCCGGTCTCGTCGCTGAGCCAATAGGCCGGCCAACCAGTTTCCGGGGCGTTTTCCCCATTCGTCTTCGTGGTGAGACGGCCCGCGCATTCCAGGCGAAGTCAACGAATTATCCCGCCATGTCGTCCGCTCGAGCCCCCGCTGGCTCATCAGACGATTGGCTTCGAACCAGCCGATGGCCGCGGAGGGCATATCCTCCCACTCGCAGCCGGTCCGCCCACCCCGAGCGCGTGCCGATCGTCGCCGTATCCTCCAGCAGCCCGGCCCGCTCCTCCTGGCGAGTGAGCCGCTCGAACTTCGCCCGGAGCGCGTGGTCGGGCGGCAGGAAGGTCTCCTTGCGGTGCAGGATCGGCGGATTCTCGCTCCCGGCGTAATCGAGGCTCTCGATCTCGCGGGACCGCAGGTTCAGCTTGATGCTCCGAACGAGGGCCGGGTGCGGGTCGGTCGCGAACTCGGGGTAGACGAGATATGAGACCTTGCCCGAATGACGGTGCAGCTTGATCAGGTTCGCGCCCTCAATCTCCCCGAGATACGCCCGGGCGCATCCCTCGTAGACGCGGAGCAGCGGGTCGAGCGAGTCCAGGGCGCTGCGATGGACGTAGAGGGCGTTGGGCAGGAGCTTGCCGACGGCCGAGCGTCGGCAGACGTCGTCGACGGCCTCGGCGTCGCCGGCCTGGAACAGCCGGTCGTCGGCCAGTCGGCAGGCGTTTGCGTAGCTGCCGAAGGAACCCTGTCGCGAGGTTTTCGAGAGAGTTGTTCGATGCGCTGGGCTCGCCAGATTCGTCGTCGCGAGTTATGGTAAGAGAAGGGGATTTTCCGACTTAACTTCGTAGGACCCGACCGACCCTTTGCGGCCTTGGCCGAGCTGAGAACGGAACAAGAGTGTGAACACGAGATCGAATCGAGGGTTAGCGGACATGCCTGGCGACCCGACGATAGAAGAGCGCCTTACTGCGGTTGAGGCGGCGGTTGCCGAGCTTCGAGAACACCTGTTGATCCAGCCGCCGGCTGCCGATTGGCTCGAACAGGTGATCGGCTCGTTCAAAGACGAGCCGGCGTTCGACGAGGTGCTCGCATACGGCCGGGCGATCCGGAAGGGCGAGCTTTCGGTTGAGGACATCGATCCGTGAAGTATTTGCTGGATACTGACCACATTAGCATCCTCCAGCAGCAATCCGGGCGGGAGTTCGCCATCCTCTCGGCCCGGATCAGCCGCGAATCTCGGTCCGACCTGGGGTTCTCCGTCGTCAGCTTCCACGAACAGGTCTTGGGGTCTCATGCCTACATCAATCGCGCCCGGAAAGCCGAGGAGGTCGTCCGGGGATATGCCATGATGGCCCGGATTCTGCGGCAGTTCGCGGCTGCCCCCGTCGTGACGTTCGACGAAGGTGCCGCAGTGGTCTTCGATGGGCTGGGGGCTCGCCGGTTGCGTGTCGACGCGATGGACTTGCGGATCGCTTCGATTGCCCTCTCGCGCCGTTTGGTCTTGCTGACTCGTAATACGGCGGATTTCGCCAGGGTTCCCGACCTGATCGCGGAAGACTGGACGAGGTGAGGCCCCGGTTAGACCGGGCCGAGCGAAACCTGGAGCGGCCGATAACCCATCCGAAGCCGTCAGTTCCCATCTCGTATCGTCGTCGACGATGCCACTAATCGATGCCCGCGAATCATAAAGCCCTTCTCTTGCAATCGCGCCCGCCATCCATCCCGCGTGCCGATCGTCGCGGTCTCGTCCAGCAGCCCGGCCCGCCCCTCCTGGCGGGTCAGCCGCTCGAACTTCGATCGGAGCGGGTGGTCGGGCGGCAGGAAGGTCTCCTTGCGGTGGAGGATCGGCGGGTTCTCGCTCCCGGCGTGATCGATGCTCTCGATCGCGCGAGACCGCCGGTTCAGCTTGATGCTCCGCAGCAACGCCGGGTGCGGGTCGGTTTGGAACTCGGGGTAGACCAGATAAGACACTTTGCCCGATTGGCGGTGCAGCTTGATCAGGTTGGCGCCCTCGATCTCGCCGAGATAGGCCCGGGCGCATCCCTCGTAGACGCGGAGCAGCGGGTCGAGCGATTCCAGGGTGCTCCGATGGACATACAGGGCATTGGGCAAGAGCTTGCCGCCGGCCGAGTGCCGGCAGGCGTCGTCGACGGCCCCGGCATCGCCGGCCTGGAACAGCCGCTCGTCGGCCAGCCGGCAGGCGTTCACGTAGTTGCCGAAGAAGGCGCGGATGTCCTGCTGGATGCCGATCGGCAGGGCTGAGATCGGCGGATGTCGCCGGAATCGCCCGAGGGCCAGGTAGACGAGCAGTTCCTCGGTATTGCGTCGCTCGATCGCGTCCCAGTCGTCGGCCCCCGTCACGCGCTTGACCAGGGCGAACGCCCGTTTGAGCGAGCCGAAACGGGCGGCGATCTCGGCGGCTAGCGCGAATTCACCGGCCTCCGGCAACCGCCCGAGGGCCGCAATGGTCGCCATGAAGGGCTCGAGAAGGTCGCGGTTCTCCTCGAACCGAACCTCCGAAGATCCGTTTGAGTGCCGCCGACACGGTGGGTCGATTTCGGCTGGCAAGGTATTGCTGTCCGGCGGCCTCTTCTTTGAAGACGTAGAGGACGCCGATCTCGGCCGGGATCGCCTCCGCTTGGAGCACAGATTCAATATAAGTCTTGAGCTCAACCTGGCCGAGGAACGTCTGGAACGTCCCTCGGCCGGTGAGGATTCCGTCGCCGAACTCGACCTGAGACTGGCCTCGACCGGGCACGAGCACCTGCGCCGAGACGATCAGCACGCGGGGCAACACATAATTCGCGTTTAATGCAGCGTGCCACACTTGCATCACTTGGAAGCTCGCGTTAAATTAATTTTGAATGCGAGGATCGCGATGAATGTGGCCGCATTTCGACCACGCATGAATCATTGCATTCTTGTGGCGTGGCGTGTCGTACGCTCGGTCGTTTAATCGAGGACGAAGTCCCGTCGAAGCCTCGAGGAAAGTAACGTACAGACTGTAGTTGAGCAAGGGTCATCCTCGCGGCATAGTTGCGACCAAGCATCCGGCGCTTCAGTTCATCAAGGTAGAGACATGACTCACAAGAAGGGTTACATCGCGGAAATCTTACAACAGCTAGACCTAGGTTGTTCGATCGCTGAAAGTGATGAGGTCTTGGAGGCAGCAAGGATAGAAACGTCTGTGTATTCCGATCTTTTGGCAGATCGAGTAGATCTGATCCCTGGGACAAAAGGTTCTGGCAAGAGTGCTCTCTACCGCATTTTCACAAATTTTTTGCCTGCACATCTGCTAGAAAAAAAAGGAATCGTTGTAGCTCATGGAATAAGCAATCATGGAAATGAGATATTTCATGTTTTCAGAGATCGATTCAATACATTAAGTGAAGATAAATTTGTAGAATTTTGGTTTATTTATTTTGTGTCTTTAATTCACTCCGACTTCATTGAAAATCCACAAATTAAGACCAGAATAATTTCTTGCAAAAAGGAATTAGACAAATTCCGTGGCCTGTGCAAGGGGGCCAAAATTCCTGAGATAGAGGCAAGACGTACTTTCAAAGACCGGATTAATTGGGTTCTTGGAATTGTGACGAAGTTACGCCCTAGCTTCAAAGTAAACACTTCAGACAATTTATCATATGAATTTTGACCATTCGGATTTCCCGGTGACATGGGCTTGCTTCAAACTGAGTCCAAAATACCTTCTTCGGAGGAAAGCGAAACAGGTCAACTGCCACTGTATCTTGAAGGCATTCAGATTTGCATGGAAAAGGCCCTTGAAAAGACGAATCTTAAACTTTGGCTAATGCTAGATCGCCTCGATGAGTTGTTTCAACGGAGATCACCAGTAGAAACACGAGCTCTGCGCGCATTACTACGTTCCATGAAGGTTTTCGAGTCAAAACACATTAAGGTTAAAATTTTTCTAAGGGACGACATATTCGAACAGGTTACAGCAACTTCCGAACGATTCACCGCTCTGACGCACGTCACGGCCAGATCGGCAGACAAGCTTCGTTGGACAGAGGATCAACTTCTCTATCTAATCGTTCAAAGATTTTTTGCTAATCAGACTTTGAGGCAGTATCTGAATGCTGACGCGAATAGAATTATACAATCGCCTGTATATTGATCCGAAATTTTTTATAAGATTTTTCCACCGACCGTCCATTCGGGACGGAATCAGAGTTCAACCATGAGATGGATATTCTCTCATACTGCAGATGCCAATGACGTGGTCACACCCAGAGATGTTATAGATCTCCTTACAAAGGCAAAGCAGAAGCAACAAGATGAATTTGAAGCCGATCCCAATGGAGCAAGCGAGTACATGATCGGACCTGTTGCTATCCAGTATGGACTCGCCGAGCTCTCGCGTCGCAAGAGAGAAACCTTGCTGATGGCCGAATATCCTCATTTCTGGCCATGTATGGAATTGTTCGAACACGGAAAAACAGAATACTCGGAGAGTGCAGTCTACGAGAAAATTGGTAAAGATGCAGAAATTATTGTAGAGCACTTGTGCAAATTAGGGTTCTTAAAAAGGAAAGTAAACAAAGGATTGAGCACATATCAAATTCCTCATGTTTATCGCGCCGCACTTAGTCTGACACGCGGCAAAATGTAATTGGTAATAGTATTTATTTATATTCTCTAATTTTTCTGGTATGGATCAAAGTGTCTGGAAGCTGATTTCGAGAGGCAGTTGCGGCAGTTGGGCTCAGGCGAGGGGCAGTTGGGGGCAGACCGGGTTCCGGGCTTTTTCGAGCAACGATACCTGGAGCTTAGTCTGACTCCTGTCGAGTGTAGTGTCGAAACTTCGGGACTTCCGAATGGACCGACGGTTGGAGGCACGCTCGCGGAGTCAAACTGGAGCCATGGCAAAGGGACCTTCTGACAATCGAGGTGACCACGCCGGTGACGAGCCACCTCGCGCCACGCTTCGCGGGTTGGCCATGGACGCATACCGACGTGATCGCCGGCAACTCTTGAAGGAACGGCCGGGCGAGTGGGTCGCTTACCGCGGATCCCAGCGGATCGGGCTCGGACCGACGAAGGAACAACTGGTCCAGCAATGCCTGGAGATGGGGCTCCGACGGATCGAATTCCTGGTGCTGCCGATCCTTGGTGACGACGCCCGTTATGACAGGCCAGTCGAGATCCGATACGACCCGCCACCCGCTAAGTTCGAGCGATTCGAGAGAGTCATGGTTAGCAGCAAGAAGATGGGCAATGAACATCGCATGCTTCCGGGTACGGTCCTTTGGCGCGATTATGTTCACTACACCAAGTATGATCGAGGCTTCAAGGAAGCGCCCCTGAGGTGGTGGGAATGGGTGTATTGCATCTATTTCCCCGAGGCGGATTGCTGCTCTTCGTTCGACGAGTCCGACATCCAGACGAAAGGCGAATTCGACCCGGAAGAAGCCCACCTGGGGAAGCGATTCGATATTAGCTTCGATACGGTGCTCGAGGAGGACAACTCTATTGTAGAGGGATGCATCCGGGTTCCCGGCCGATTCTGGCAGATCTTCTATTTTTCCAAGAAGGATGTCCCCGAGCTTCGACATCACTTCGTCATGTGGCCGAGCGGGATCGCGAGTATCGAATTCGATGTGCCAAGGGACGCCTTGCTCGGTAAGGATTATATGATTCGAGCCTTGTCGAATGTGTTCGATACCAGGCCCGAGTCCTGGAGCAATATCTACGGTCCGGATAGCATGATTCTGAGATGAATCATTCCTCCCATTCCCCGGCTTGCGATCGGTGCAAGTAGCTCTTGATGATCCCTCACCTCCTGGGTTATCCGCGAGAGACGTCATTTGGGTGCTATCAGACCAGAGCGATGGCTGGCAAAGCTCGCGAAGCTGAGAGTGGACTGGGCGAAAGGCGACCCGGCGCCTCATAAGCCGCTTCTTCTCCTCGCACTCATTGAGCTTGCCGAGCAAGGGCGATTGCCCGAGAAGGTCTTGCCGCTAACGCCCGAACTCGCATTTCAGTTCTGTACGTACTGGCACATCGTCGCACATCGTCGGACCCAGGCTCCCGACGTTCGATTCCCTTTCTATCACATGCAAAGCGACGGTTGCTGGAAGGCGACCGGCGAAGATGGCCAGCCCGCACACGATCGTCGATCGGCTCGGTATGCCGTACTCGATCCGGACTTCGAAGCGTCCCTCAACGAATCGACTTTCCGAAATGAAGCCCGCAGAATCTTGATCTGCCGCTATTTCCCGAAAGATGAATGGCCCGACCTCTGCGCCCTCCTGGGCATTCCCGTGCCCGACGAGGAACAGGTCGTCAGCGCGTCCCTCCACCAATCGCCGGAAGATGCGAGCCAGAAGGGCCGAGAGGCCCGGTTCCGGCTCCAGGTCGTCCCCAGCTACAATTATGCGTGTGCGCTGACCGGCTACCGGATCTTGACCGTCTCATCGACCAGCATCATCGACGCGGCCCATATCCACCAGTTCGCCGATTCGCGAAACAACGACGTCCGGAACGGCATCGCCCTTTGCAAGAATGCCCACTGGCTCTTTGACAACGGGCTCTGGACGATCGCGGACGACTTCACGGTCATGGTCGCCCGCGACCACTTCACGGAAGACAGCCCCGATCAGAAACCTCTGGGTGATTATCACGGGCACAGGATTCGGCTACCCGGCGATCCGGCGCTCTATCCCGCCGCGGACCATCTCGCCTGGCATCGGCGCAAGAAGTTCCGCGGAGCCAGCTAACCGATCCACGTGATCTCGACCGATACGCGGGTCGAGCAGCCGATCGTCGCGAAATGGGTTGAGACCTCGCTGGACCGCATGAGGGCCGCCGCGCAAGAACAGGGGTTGCCGATCCAGCCGCACAAGCTCACCCCGGAGGTCGCCAATTCATTCTGGGTCAACCTGATCGGGCGGGGTTACCCGGCGCCGAACCAGAAGTTCCGCTGGTATACCGAACGGCTCAAGATCAAGCCGTCGAACGCGTTCATCCTCGGGGTCGTGCAGAAGTACGGCGAGGCCATCCTCGTCCTCGCCACCTGCAAGGCCGAGAGGCAGAAACGCGCCGCGTCGATCGAGAAGCACGCCGCGCGGCGCGGCCGCGACCGGCTCGTCCCCAACGCCAGCCTGCCCAACTCGCTCGTCTACACGCCCATCGAGGACTGGAACAACGACGACGTCTGGCTGTTTCTCATGCAGGTGAAGAACCCGTGGGGCGACGAAAACAAGTCGCTGCTGGGGATGTATCAGGGCGCGACCGAAGGCGGCGAATGCCCGCTGGTCGTCGATAGCGCCACCCCGAGCTGCGGCAGCAGCCGGTTCGGCTGCTGGGTCTGCACGGTCGTCGACAA
>JBKQHM010000699.1:0-9459 GCA_052148775.1 Isosphaeraceae bacterium
GGCGCCGCAGAACACAGCGCAGGTGGCGATGAAGATGATCTCGTCGAGTCGGTGGATGCGCCCCTGTTCGCGGCGGGGATCGGCCAAGTCGGCGAAATGGTCGAGGATCGAGACCGGCTCGTGGGCCGGTGTGGCGGAGGTCGAGTCTGAGCCGACGGTCATGGTGTGGACGTCCCTGAAGAGGTCGAGTGATCCTGGCAGTCGATGGTACAAAAGATGTCCGATTTCCGACCAGTTAGACTGTACAAAAGGGGCGAGCCACTATTTCCCAGAGCGCCCAGACCACCGAGGCTGGTGCGTAAGCCCTGGATTGCCGCGCATGAAAACAGCACGAGGCCGGCTTGAAGAGGCTGGCCTCGTGCTGATGGCTTCTTTCAACAGGTCATCAAACGGAGGGTCCCCGGGACAGGGACGCATCCAGGCAAGATCGCGACACGCTCGAGTCCTGGCCCGGCACAAGTCGTTCCAGGCCAGGCCCAGCTTGGATGCCAGCCTGACCCTCACTCCAAGGGTAAGGCTGACACGCGACTTTTACAGCGGAAAGAATCGGTCAAGCTGAAAGCGCTTCACGCCCCAGCAAGACGACGGCGACGGATCACGCCAAAGACGAAGGCGATGGGCAGGGGCATGCCGATCAACATCGTGACGATGCTCGAAGGTTCGGGAACAGACACCACAATGCCACCCGTGCCACCCAAGAAGGTGCTTGGACCCTTCGTGAGGCTGATCAAGAAGTGGTTCGACAGCTCGTAGCCCGAGGGGACCGACCCGATGTGGATAGCCCCAGTGGTATTTGAGTAGGAAGCGGTGCCCGACACCGGGAAAACCAGCGTTGGCGTGCTCGCCCCCTGGAAGTCGCTCGTATAGGAGAGCGAGCCTGTCGCGGTGTTATAACTCCCACCAGCCGTGCTGACCGCCGTTCCACCCGCGCCGACCGGAGAGAGGAAACCGAACTGGGTCGTATCGATTGAGAGGACGGCGGCTGTTGTGCCCGCTCCCGAGGTGTTGAGCTGGAACGTGGTCTGCAAGCTACCATAGGAAGAACCGGTGTAGTTGCTCTGTGCGCTCAGCGAGGTAAACCTGTACGCCGAACCGTGGGAGGCCAAAGCGGTGTCCACTGCGGTCAAGACCGCCGATACGCTCTGATCCGGCGCACTCGAAGTTGCAGTGTAGATCACAACTCCATTCAAGTCGACAGACAGCGAGATCGACCCGGCCTGGGCCGAATTACCTATGAGGCCCACGAGGGCACTCAAGGCCAATCCCAAGAAAAATCTTCGATGTCTCTGCATGCTGAGAAACTCCTTCTTTTTCCGCGGAATTCGGTCACTCACAAAGTCCTACTGCCGATCGCGATCAGCAGGCCCTCGCTCCCAACGCGACCGTCAGGCCGCGTGCTGGTAGAAGCAGGTGTGGGACCCTGGTTATATGGTTTACCCGATCCGGAAGCTGAAAGCTACTAACATCCCCTCGAAATCACAACGATGTTCATGAAAAACAACATACGCGGGATTGACTGTGTCTTTGAGGTGTTTTGGTTCAGACTGACCCCACCGGCTTGCGACCGTCACCCTTTCCAGGGATCGCGGATCCCGCAATCCACCTAACGCCTTGTAAAATCATGGGTTATCAACGAAAGGGACGCCTTCCCGAGGGGATCGTCCCAAGACACTAGGATCGACAGCGTCTCGGCCCTGACCGTGAAGGTCTGTTTCCACACCAACCCGAAGCGTCAGCGAGGTCTGCCGCAAGTCCTTGCTGACGAATGGGAAAGAGCCTCGCTGACGCTTCGGGTTGGTGTAGAGGGCAGGCGGCATAGGAGCTCTCGAACTGTCAACCTGCCGATGGTTTACTTTGGGACGATCCCTTCCCGAGCACGCTATGCCCCGCCAGATCACGGCGAATCCTCAAGAAATCCCCGATGCAGGTGGGGCTCCTGACGAATCGTTGAGGCCAGGGAAGTGGCCATCACGTAAGTCGTTGGCTTTTGGGGACAATCGGATTCTTGCCCTGCTGACTTGGAGCAACGTCCATGGCTCGGGCGTCTTGAAAGTTCCGGGACTTTCGAATGAAAAGATGCGGCCCCGGCCCATCATCGTGATTGACCGAGCCAGCCTGAGACAGAGTGGCCTGCTGATTCTCACATCCGGGCAAGGATGCGGAAACACGCCAATCCAATCCCGAACACGAGCCGCATTGAGAGCGCCCTTCCGCACATCAGTGTGTGGGCCAACGCTGGTCCGCGGATGGGAAAAAATTCGCGGTTCCACGCAAAATTCGCGAAACAGGCCAGACCAGGGGAATCCTGGGTGGATTCCTCTCAAGAGCGAGACCCGGGATCGGGGCTCAATCTACGGATACATTCTTCGAGAAAAGGCACCCAAGGAGCGTATCGGTTCGATATCGGTGTGGTGGCAGCGTCCTGCCTGCCGACCAGCCCGGCAGGCAGGACGTCGCACCACCAAAGCAGTGGCCTCCGCGGCGAGGCTCAGCGAGTTTCCTACGAATACGACCCATTCCCGATGACTCTCGATTTGGCAACGGCACTGCCAGATCACGCATCGGGAGCCTGCAAGATCAATAATAAAGTTGCATTGTTCTTAAGTAAAGAGGAAATCGGGATGAAAGCCGGTTGGCTCATGTCGGGTCGATGGTGGAACCGTACGGTAGTCGCCCCGTGGCGCGTCGCAACTGGCCTAACATCCAAGAGATCCGCCATCTTAGCCAGACAGAGAGCCGTGGTCCCACCCCTTACCCGACATGAGCCAGCCGGTTAAGTGAAATGCCGATTGCACCGAGAAGCTGGGCCCCACGCCGCACCGAGACACCCATGACCAGTTGAAGATGGCAAGGCGATGGCCTCTCGTCTCCGCGCGGGCCGGTCAGAGCGAAGGGCCAGATCCGCGGCGGACAGGTTTTCGGCGGGGGCGCGTCCGGGCAACCGGACGCGGGCGGCGGACGTGGCGCGTGGCGGCGCGACGGCGGATGTGGCCGGCGCGGCTCGCGCCGGCCTTTTGAAAGGACGCGCGACTTTACAGGCAGCTTCGGGGCGAATAACATCAAGGTGGACAATTCACGGCGTTGCGTCGCGTGGTGCGCAGTCGTCGCGGCAAATGGCCGGCTCGGCGCCGTCGCGTGTCTTCTACCCGTCCCCGTCGCGGAAGTGAGGCCCGAAATGGCTCAAGCCATCGTCAACCCGGAAGATCTCCGCCGATTTGCAGCCCGGCTCAAGCAATTCAACAATGAGATGATGACCCAGTTGACCACGCTGCACGGTCAGCTCAGCGGCCTGGGCCAGTCCTGGCGAGACCGGGAACACGACAAGTTCGTCGAGGAATTCGAGCAGACCCTCCAGGTGGTCAAGCGGTTCGTCGACTCGACCAATCAGCACATCCCGTTCCTGCTCCGCAAGGCCGAACGGATCGAGGAATACTTGCAACAGCGCTGAGTCGTCATGGGTCATCGGTCACTGGTCATTAGCGGCGCGATCTGGTGGGAAAGGGTCCCTGTGTACCCCTCGGCGGTAAGAGGCTTCGGACGGGGGGTGTCCGTGTGGGACCAACGACCAGTGACCAATGACTCTTGACCAAGAGGACAAAGAAAATGAGCCGAACAGCCAACGTCTTGTCCGTCCAGACGCTCAAGGACTTCAAGAACACCATGATCAACTTCGCCGAGGAGGCGCGCAACGCGCTCGGCGGGGTTGACATGGAGCTGCGGCGGATGCGCGACTGGCTCGAACGCGACCAGCTCGGCTACTGGCAGGCGCAGGTCAAGAAGCGGCAGGAGGATCTGATGCAGGCGCGGTCGGACCTGCATCGCAAGAAGGTCTCGCAGCAAGGCAGCGACGCCGTTTCCGACGCCGACGAGAAGGAGAGGCTGCGCGAGGCCCAGCGAAAGCTCCGCGTCGCCGAGGAGAAGGTGGCGCTGATCAAGAAGCTGATCCCGGCGCTTACCCACGCGATCGCCGAGTATCACTCGCACTCGCAACCCCTGGGCGACCACCTCTCGGGCGGGTTCGAACGCGCATTGGCCGGCCTCGAGAAGATGACCCTCGCCCTGGAAGCCTACCTGGCGACGAGGGCCCCGACCGCCCCGCGGAACGCACCCGTCGCATCCGCCGCCGGCGGCCCGACCAGCGCGGGCGCCTCGACCACGACCACGCCCGAAGAGTCCCTGGGCGGTCAGGACGCCACGGAAACCCGGCCGGTCGATGGCGAGGCGAACGGTTCGCCGGCGCCGGCCGGCGAGGCCCTTGTCTCGGGGAAGACCTCATGAGCGCCAGCTCCGGACGGCTCCAGCACGCCCTCAAACACCTGCGGGAACAGTGGGACATCGCCCAGGAGACCTGGACCGACCAGAACGCCCGCGACTTCGAAAGACTCCACATCGTCCCCCTGGAACAGAACGTCAAGCACGCGATCATCGGCATGGAGAAGCTCTCGGAAACCCTCGGGAAAATCCGTGCTCAGTGTAAGGAGGATTGAAGTGGGTGGCGGCCGGTTCGACATCGGGAGGATCCTCCCGCATTTCTCCGAAGCCCCGGAGCGCACGCTGGGGATTGCAGGAGAAACGAGAGCGCATCACGATTGGATTGCGCACATACGGGGAACCCCCCCTGGCCCCCCCTTTGTAAGGGGGGGACGGGACACGCTCCAACATCCTCCCTTACGAACACGAGCCGCGTCGACTTGCCGGCCCGGGTCAGCTCGAGGGGACGGGACCCGCTGCAGCATCCCCCCCTTACGATGGGGGGGTTCGGGGGGGTGCTTTCGCATCAGCTTCCGCGCGTGCGCAAACCAAGCGTGAACCGCTCTAACCCGCGATTGCGGCCCGCCCCGCGGCCTGAAGGGCCGCCGGAGTACAGCCCAGGGTGGAACGAAACCCCGGGAACCGGGATCTTCTGGAGAAATCGCCACCAAGAGCTGATCCCAGTAGGGTGGGTGAAACCCACCGATGTCCTGTGAATGTGAGCACTTGGTGGGTTTCACCCACCCTACGAAGACGCCTGCTGGGATGGGTTCTCAATGCCTTTGCACGATCCCGGGAGGGCGAGCCTCCCGGCGAGCCGCGATCAACGAGGGGCTCGGCAGGAGCCTCGCCCTCCCGGAGTCACGCGAGGTGAATTAGCCACCAGCCCGTAGCCACTAGCCACTCTGAAGGATCCATGCACCATGCCCGAGTCGCCCCTCGTCCAAATCGAGACCACATCGCTCAACGACCTGGAAGCCTTGATCGCGGCCCGTGCCAAGGATGAGACCGAGACCGAGACGGGATTCCGCCGCCGCATCGACCGCGAGGAGAAGGAGTATCAGGCGGGCGCGCAACAACTCGGCGGCAAGTTCAAGAGTGACCTCCAGGCCATGGAAGGTGAGTTCGCACGCGCGAAGCAGACCGTCCTCCAGACGTATCAGCGCGATTCGCAGGCGTGCGAAGCCGAGTATGCCCAGACCAAGCAGCAGATCGACGACCAGTACAAGAAGGAGCATCGCAAGGCCAAGAAGGCCAAGGAGGAGACCGGCTGGCACGCGCTGACGGTCTTCGAGGGGACCCGCGACGAGGGGACCAAGTGGCGTCGGGCGACCGAGGCCAACTGGTCGATCGCCATCGAGGAGCTCCACGTCCGCCAGGAGGAGGTGAAATACCTGCTCAAGCGGTGCGCACGCCTGGCGATGGCCACCCCCGAGGAAGAGGAATCGATCATGGCGGCCGTGGCCGCCGACCGCGCCGCCCGGGCCGCCGCGGTCCCCGAAGTCGACCCCGAATCGACCGAGGCCGACGGGGAGGGGCGGACCGATGCCGAAAGCGGCGCCGAGAAGACCGATCAACCCCCCGGCGACGACCCGCTCTCGCGCCTCCGGATCGACCTGACCCACATCGAGGAAGAACTGCACGCCCTCGACGCCCTCAAGCTCCCCAAGTTCTTGCAGCCCCAGAATTTCGTCTGGCCGTTCCTGCTGCTCGGCGGCGTCGCCGCCGGCGGCGCCTTCTCCGCCACGGGCCCGATCGGGGCCGGCATCGCCGGAGGCGTCGTCGCCATCGGCTCCGGCGTCGGGGCCTATCTCGGGCTGGCTTCGAAGGCTCGCGTCGGCGTCAAGCACCACGCCGTCCCGCTCCGCAAGGCGCTCGAGGACGCCGAGCAACTCGTCGAGCAGAACAAGGATTGGATCAAGAACGAGCTCGAGACGAAGCTGAAGGAGTTCGAGGAGAAGCGGACCAACCGGGTCCGCGAGGCCGAGGAGAAGATGACCAGCCTCGTCGCCGAGGCCGAGCAGCGCCGGCAGGAGCAGCGCAAGCTCGCCGACGAGAAATACCCCGCCAAGGCCGAGCAGATCCGCCAGCGTCGCGACGCCGACCTCAAGAAGGTCGAGGAGAAGTACCCGCCCCTCATCGAGGCCATCAAGAAGAAGTACGCCCAGGACAAGCAACAGTTCGACGAGTCCTATCGCAAGACCAAGGAGACCACCCAGACGGCCTACAACCAGGCCTGGCAGAAGCTGATCGACAACTGGACCGGCGGCATGGCCCGGATCGACGAGGCCCTGCGCGGCGTCAACGAGGAGGCCAGCAAGCGATTCCTCGACTGGGATCAGCCGGACGTCGAAGATTGGAAGCCGCCGCTCGAGGTCCCGCCCGGCCTCCAGTTCGGCCGGTTCGCCGTCGACCTCGACCAGTTCCCCAACGGCGTGCCCCGCGACCCCCGGCTGAAGTCGGTGCCCACCCACTTCGACCTGCCGGCCATCCTGCCGTTCCCCACCATGGGCTCGATGCTCATCCGCGCCGCCGACGGCGGCAAGGACCTGTCCGTACCCCTGCTCCAGGCCCTGATGCTCCGCTACCTGACCTCCATCCCGGCCGGCAAGGTCCGCTTCACCATCGTCGACCCCGTCGGCCTCGGCGAGAACTTCGCGGCCTTCATGCACCTGGGCGACTACCACGAGCTCCTGGTCACCAACCGCATCTGGACCGAGTCGTCCCACATCGAGCAGCGGCTGACCGACCTGACCGAGCACATGGAGAACGTCATCCAGAAGTACCTGCGCAACGAGTTCCAGACGATCGAGGAATACAACACCATGGCCGGCGAGGTCGCCGAGCCCTTCCGGATCGTCGTCGTCGCCAACTTCCCGACCAATTTCAACGACAATGCCATCCGGCGGCTGGTCAGCATCGTCAGCAGCGGGGCCCGTTGCGGCGTCTACGCCCTGATCATGCTCGACACCAAGCTCCAGCTCCCCTCCGGCTTCCAGATCAAGGACATCGAGCAGCACTGCGTCAACATGATCTGGAAGGACAACCGCCTGAACTGGCGCGAGCCGAACCTCGGCCGATACCCGCTGGCCCTGGACGCGCCCCCGGACCAGACGAAGTTCTCCAAGATCCTCCACCGCGTCGGCGCCGCGGCGCGCGACGCCAACCGCGTCTAGGTCCCGGTCGAGTTCATCGCGCCCAAGCCCGACCAGTTCTGGACGTTCGACAGCGGCAAGATCGTCGACATCCCGCTGGGCCGCGCCGGCGCCACCAAGCTCCAGCATCTCGTGCTGGGCAAGGGGACCTCGCAGCACGTGCTCACCTCCGGCAAGACGGGCTCGGGCAAATCGACCATGCTCCACGCCCTGATCACCAACGGCGCGCTGCGATACAACCCCGACCAGCTCGAGCTCTACCTGATCGACTTCAAGAAAGGCGTCGAGTTCAAGGTCTACGCCGCGATGCAACTGCCCCACGCCCGGGTCATCGCCGTCGAGAGCGAGCGCGAATTCGGCCTGAGCGTGCTCCAGCGGCTCGACGTCGAGATGAAGGAGCGCGGCGAGCTGTACCGGCAATACGGCGCCCAGGACCTCGCCGGCTTCCGCGCGGCGCGCCCCGAACAGCCCTTGCCGCGGATCCTCCTGGTCATCGACGAGTTCCAGGAGTTCTTCACCGAGGACGACAAGATCGCGCAGGAGGTCTCGCTGCTCCTGGACCGCCTGGTCCGCCAGGGTCGTGCCTTCGGCATGCACGTCATCCTCGGCTCGCAGACCCTGGGCGGCTCGTACTCGCTGCCCCGGGCGACACTCGGCCAGATGGCCGTCCGCATCGCGCTGCAATGCTCCGAGGCGGACGCCCACATGATCCTCAGCGAGGACAACACCGCCGCCCGGCTGCTCACCCGACCCGGCGAGGCCATCTACAACGACGCCAACGGCATGATGGAGGGGAACAACCTCTTCCAGGTCGTCTGGCTCTCCGACGAACGCCGCGAGAAGTACCTGAAGCGGATCCAGGAGATGTCGCGCGAGCAGAACATGGTCAAGCCGCCGCCGATCGTCTTCGAAGGCAACCTGCCGGCCGAGGTGAGCAAGAACCCGCTCCTGAACCGCCTGCTCGACGCCACCGAATGGCCCGAGGCCCCGAGGGCCGATTCGGCCTGGCTGGGCGACGCGATCGCCATCAAGGACCCGACCGTCGTGGTCTTCCGCCCGCAGAGCGGCAGCAACGCCCTGATCGTCGGCCAGAACGACGAGGCGGCGCTGGCCATGCTGATGATGTCGGCCATCAGCATCGCGGCGCAGCACCCGCCGGTCGGCCCTCAGGCGTGCAAGATCTTCCTGCTCGACGGCAGCCCCGTCGATTCGGCCCTTTACGGCAAGCTCGGCCAGCTCGCGAACGTCCTGCCCCACCCGGTCAAGAACATCACCTGGCGCGAGCTGGGCAAGATGTACACCGAGGTGGCCGCCGAGATCGCTCGCCGGCAGTCGGACGCCTCCGAGGACCAGGCCCCGATCTTCATCTTCATCTACGACATCCAGCGGTTCCGCGACTTGCGCAAGTCCGACGACGACTTCGGCTTCTCCCGATACGACGAGGACAAGCCGATGCCGCCGTCGAAGCTCTTCGGCGACGTCCTCCGCGACGGCCCGCCGTTGGGCATCCACACCATCATCTGGTGCGACAGCGTCAACAACTTGAACCGGACCTTCGACCGCCAGGGCACGAAGGAGTTCGAGAATCGCATCCTGTTCCAGATGAGCTCCAACGACTCGAGCACGCTCATCGACACCCCGGCGGCCAGCAAGCTGGGCGAGAACCGGGCGCTGTACTACAGCGAGGAAGAGAACCGGACCGAGAAGTTCCGCCCCTACGGGCTCCCCGAGGCGGAATGGCTGGAGCAGGTGAAGCAGAAGTTCGCCGCCCGCCCGCTCCCCAAGGTCCCCGAGGTCCCCGTCCCGGCCAACGGGCACGGATCGCCGGCCGAGGCGACACGCCCGGCGGAACCCCAGCCGGCTTCGGCTCCGGTCCCGGTCCCGGCCGGGGATTTCGCGGTCGGCGAGGGCTCCGGCGACGGCAACGGATCGGCCGATGGCAACGGTTCTTCGGAGACGCCGCTGGGCGAGTTTCACTTCTCGTTCGAGGACGAGCCGGGCGAACCCACCGCGGAGAACCGTTGAGGGGAGACATCGATGTCGACCGAGACCC
>JBKQHM010000700.1:0-6944 GCA_052148775.1 Isosphaeraceae bacterium
CCGTAATCGACCAGGTCGCCGAGGCAAAGGCAGACGTCATGCGGCTCGTCGATCGCCGCGAGCGTGGGCCAGTTGCCATGGATGTCCGAGACAACGAGGATTCTCATGTCATCCAATGTTCATACCAGAGCTGGAACATCAGGAGGGTCCAGAGCGGCTTGCGATGGTCGCGGACGCCGGCGCGGTGCTCGGCGATGCGGTAGCCGACTTCTTCCGGGTGGAAGATCCCTTGACGCTCGAGGCAGTCACGGCCCAGGAGGCGGTCGACCAGCGGGGACAGCGGACCGCGGAGCCATTGCGCGACCGGGATGCCGAATCCCTTCTTCGGGCGCCTCAGGATCGACGCCGGGAGCCGGCTGGCCGCAGCCCGCTTGAGCAGCCGCTTGGTCTGGCGGCGCCCGAACTTGTAGGCCGAGGGAAGCGCCTGCATGAAGTCGACCAGCTCCGCATCCAGGAAGGGAGCCCGGACCTCCAGGCCGCAGGCCATGCTGGCCCGGTCGACCTTGGTCAGGATGTCGTCGGGCAAGTAGGTGTCCTGATAGAGGGCCAGCGAGCGCGTCAGCTCGTCGCCCGCTCCGGTGAGGCTCGCCGCGCGCCGAAGGTGTTCGGCCTCGATATCGATCGGGGCGCCGCCGACCAGGAGTCGCGCGATCTCGGCACCGGAGAAAGAGCCGAGCCATCGCTGGTGGGCCAGCGGCAACGGTTCGGCCGCGCCGCGGAGGAACTGCTTCAGTTTGAAGTCGAGGCTGAAATTGCGGTGGTCCACCGGCAGCCGACCGACGGCCACGCCAGCCAGCACCTGAGCCCGTCGGGGCAGGCGACGGAACAGGCCGGCGACCCGTTCGGCCGTGAAGGTCGGATATCCGGCCAGCAGTTCATCCGCGCCGTCTCCCCCCAGCGCGACGGTTACTTCCTCGCGCGCGAATCGGCTCAGGAGATGGGTCGGAAGGATCGACGCGTCGCCGAACGGCTCGTCGAGCCATCCCGCGACCTCGGGCAACAGGTCGTAGACCGTCTCGACGGAGAACCTCCGTTCGTGGTGATCGGTCACGAGATGCCGAGCGACCTCCCTCGCGTGACCGCTCTCGTCGAAGCTGGGGTCCTCAAAGCCGATGGAGAAGGTGCGGACGTCCCTAGCGGGCTGGACCTCGCACAGCGCGGCGGCCACGCTCGATGAATCCACTCCGCCCGACAGGAAGACGCCCAGGGGGACATCCGAGCGGCGATGGCGCGCCACCGCGGCGCGGAATTCACCCCAGAAGACCTCGGCGGTCGCTTCGAAGCCCTCGGCGGCCAACGACGAGGCTGGCGACTCCCAGTAACGCTGCAAATGGATCGCGCCCGACTCCCAAATCAGGGTATGCGCCTGGGGCAACTTGCGGAGAGATTGCCAGATCGAGAACGGTGCGGGGAGGTACTCATAAAAGAGGTAGCGAGCGAGGCCGCCGGGGTCGAGCTGGCGGCCGATCTCCGGATGCTCCAGCACTGCCTTGGCCTCGGAACCGAACGCCAGGCCGCCGTCCCGCAACATCCCATAATAGAGCGGCTTCTGGCCCATCCGATCCCGGGTCAGTATCAGTCGTGCACGCTTGGCGTCCCAGAGTGCCAGGGCGAACATGCCGTTAAGGCGCCTGACGAAGTCAATCCCTTCTTCTTCGTAGAGATGGACCAGACTCTCGGTGTCGGACGCCGTTCGATAGCGATGGCCCTTGGCCTCGAGCTCCGCCCGTAGCTCCAATTCGTTGTACAGCTCTCCGTTATAGGTGACCCAGATGGTATCATCCTCATTGGACATCGGCTGGGCGCCGCCGCCGACATCGATGATCGAGAGCCTGCGGTGCCCGAGCGCGACCGGTCCCTTGCAATAGTATCCCGATCCGTCAGGGCCGCGATGGCTCAATGTGGCAGTCATCCGCTCAACGATCGAGCGGTCCGCCCCCTGCCCTTCTCTGCGAATGAATCCGGCGATCCCGCACATGGGTAGTCAGTCATGGGTCATGGGTCATGGGTCATTCGACATCGAACTTCGGTGGTCGTCACGAGTCGTGGCCGAGGGCCGACGCTCCTCGAGTTCGGATGATTCTGTTTTACCCTGACACTCACTCCCTGCCATAGTGGTTCGCGCGATTTCCTCACGCTCCTCGAACTGGGGATGACGGATTCTCCCAAAATGACCGATGACCAGTGACCGATGACCAACCCTGGTTGATTTCGACGGCCTGGCGCTCCAAAATGTTCCTGCTCACACAAATTGATCCCGTTTTTCCACCGAGAACGATCGCGTCGCAATCGCGACGGCTGGTTGCCCGGCCCGGTCGCGAAGGAGATTGGTTAGCAATGGCCTCGTTCAACCCCCACGAATTCGGCTTCGAAGACCCCCCTCCCCGTCCGTCGACGCCGCCGGTGCGTCGGGGTTTCTTGCTGGTGCTCTTCGTCTTGAGCGTGGCCGCACTCATCGTCTACGGCGTGGACTACATCGCCGATCGCGTCGGCTATGCCTGGGAGTCCGGGCGGGCACGGGCGGCGTCCGAAGCCCTTGCGAAACTGGATGAGGAAGGGATCGTCGCTCGAGCCTCGGCTCTATTCCGCATGGCAACGACGGCCGTATCGCCGGCGGTGGTCAACGTCCAGTCGTTTGTCGAGAGGCGCGGCGGCGAGGGGCTCCGCGGCTCGCCGCTCGGGGGGGACCGTATGGGGCCCGCGATCCGGAGCGCGGAGCTCGGCTCCGGAGTCGTCATCGATAAAGAGAAGGGCTATATCGTTACTAATAACCATGTGGTGAAGGACGCCGACCACATCCTGGTCCGGCTAGGCCCCGGCGACGATGTGCCGGCGCGGCTGGTCGGCGCCGATCCGAAGTCCGACCTGGCGGTGCTTCAGGTCAAGGCGGCCTTGAGGGTCCAGGCGGAGTGGGGCGATTCGAACCAGCTCGATAACGGCGACTGGGTCCTCGCCATCGGCAGCCCACTCGGCTTCGACCATTCCGTCACCGCGGGCATCGTCTCGGCGACAGAACGCAACGACGTGAGGATCACGGAGTACGAATCCTTCATCCAGACGGATGCGGCGATCAATCCGGGGAACTCGGGTGGGCCCTTGATCGACCTGTCCGGGAAAGTCGTGGGGATCAACACGGCCATCATCACCCAATCGGGGGGTTACGAGGGGATTGGACTGGCGATCCCCTCGGCGCTGGCCCGTCGCGTCGTCGAGAGCCTGATCAAGGAGGGGAAGGTCGTCCGCGGCTACCTGGGCGTCCGGATTCAACCGCTCAACACGGCGATGGCGCGCGATTTCGGCCTGCCGAATAACCGAGGCGCCCTCATCGGCGAGGTACAGCCCGGTAGCCCGGCGGAGCACGCCGGCCTGAAATCCGGAGACGTGATCATCAAGGTGGCGGACCGCGACGTGGCCGATCCGTCCAGCCTGAGAAACCTGACCGCCGGGCTGGACGTCGGCGCCCAGGTCCCCGTGATCTATTACCGCGCCGGGAAACCCCATACGGTCAGCGTGACGATCGACGAACTCCCGCCCGCACCGGAGGTCTTGTCCTCCCTGGGATTCACCGTGCGCGACCATCCCGCCGGTCCTGAAGGTGGGGCGCCGGGGATCGAGATCGACCGCGTCGTCACCGGCAGCCCGGCGTTCCAGGCCGGCCTGCGGCCGAGAATGCGGATCCTGGCCGTCGGCCAGGAATCCGTCGCCACCGTCGCCCAGTTCGAAACCGCGGTCCGGAACATCAACGCGGCCCGGGGACTGCCCCTGGTCGTGCAATCCAACGATGGCCGGGTCGGTCCGATCCTCGTCGGAGGCGATCGCGACATCAAGCAACCGTGACCACAGTGACGCAGTGCGGAGTGCTCGCGTCCGGGAGGGAGAATGGGTTGGGGTGCGCAGGGACGTTCGTTCATCCGGGTTTCATGACCCGTCTTTCGACCCGCTATTGCTCGCTCGGGGAGCAATCCAGGCCGTGCGGCTTCAACGGCTCCATGCCGGATCAGTTCGAGGCGTTCAATCGGGCGGTCCACCGCGCCGAGACGAGGCCCCGGACGATGAAGTCCTCCCGTCTTCTATCGAATTGCCTGGATTCCTCCCATCCTCGCTCGAACGAGCTACAATTCCCTGGTTTGAAAATTGCCTTTTTCACCTCGAACACGATGGAATTGTGCGCCATGCGCATCAATCATTGCATGGCGGCTCGAAAATATTCTGGCGAGGGGCAGGGACCGGCTTGACTTGGACATCTGGTTTGGGAGACACGAAGTTCGAGATCATGAGGATTTGGATAAGACGATCGGGGGTCTTGAACAAGAGAATCACCGATGTCAAGGGACTGGGAGTGGTGAACAAACGGTCGAAGACCTGCGAGAGTGCAGACCGGGAGACAATACCTAAGCGCCAAACTCACGCCGTGTTAGAAACACGCGCATCGTGTCGGCTCAGGCCCAGGAAAACTTGACCCTAAATCCGCGAGGGTTATAATTCGTTTGAAGCCGCCAACAAGAATAGGGCACGGTGTGCGGTCTTCTGGTGAGTTCGGACGAACCGGTTCGGCTCTCGGGATGGCCGCAGATCAAGGATCCGGGCCTGAGCCCTCCGTGTCAGGAGATCCCGGTGCCCCGCCATCCTGAAAGCACACTAACCGCCATAAAAAACGCGGTCGACATTGTCGCCCTGGTCGGCGATTATCTGGCGTTGCGCCGCGTCGGTAACAAATACAAGGCGCTTTGCCCGTTCCACGAAGACCACAATCCGTCCCTCGAGCTGAACCCGGACCGCCAGTCTTACAAATGCTGGAGCTGTGGGGCTGGCGGGGACATCTTTGACTTCGTCAAGAATTACGAACACGTTGATTTTGGTGAGGCATTGCGCATGCTGGCGGATCGGGCGGGGATTGTGCTGGAGAAGCCGTCATCGGCCGCGCCATCCGGCGGGCCGTCGAAGACGGACCTCTTCGCGGTCAACGCCTGGGCGGAAGAGGCCTTCGCGCGGGCGTTGCGGGATTCGTCGGAGGCCCTGGATTATTTGAAGGGGCGTGGGCTGGCGACGGCGAGCGTGGAGCGATTCCGACTGGGATACGCCCCGATGGCCCGCGGCTGGCTGCTGGGCCTGGCCCGGCAGCAGGGCTTCGGCATGGATGTGCTGGAGCAGGCGGGGCTCGTCGGTCGCGGCGACGACGCGCCGGCCGGGCCGGTGCGCGAGCGATTCCGGGGCAGATTGATCTTCCCGATCCACGACGACCAGGGGCGGACCGTCGGGTTTGGCGGCCGTATCCTGCCGGAGGCCCAGCGCACGATCGAGGCCCAGGGGCGGCACGTCGCGAAATACTTGAACACCCCCGAGACGATCCTTTTCCATAAGCGCACCCTGCTCTACGCGGCGGACCTGGCGCGGGGCGCATCGCGTCAGGCGAGTTGGGTGGCGGTCGTCGAGGGCTATACGGACGTCATCGCGGCCCATCAGGTCGGGCTGGCGAACGTCGTCGGGACCCTGGGTACGGCCCTCGGCCAGGATCACCTCCGCGGGTTGCGCCGGCTTTCCGAGCGCGTGATCCTGGTCTTCGATGGGGATGAAGCGGGGCAAACGGCGGCGGACCGGTCGCTGGAACTCTTCCTGGGGAACGAACTGGACCTGCGGGTGCTCACCCTCCCGCCGGCCCTCGACCCCTGCGATTTCCTGCTGAAGGAGGGGGCCGGCGCGTTCCGCGAGATGGTCGAGCGGGCCTCGGATCCCCTGAGCTACGTGCTGGAACGCGCCTGGGCGCGATTCGATTCCAGGTCGATCGAGGGCTCGCGCCAGGCGGCCGAGTGGGTCCTGGGCATCCTGAAGAGCGTGCCGACCACCTCGCACCTGGGCACCCAGCTCAAGATCGACAAGGCACTGGACACGCTGTCGGTCCGGCTCCGCGTGCCGAAAGAGACCCTCGGCCGTATGCTCAACCAGATGCGGCAGCAGTCGCGTCGCCCGCCGACCGCGCCCCGCCCTGAAGGCGCGCCGGCCGCCGGCGTCGATGCCGGGTCCGCGCCGGGCGTGGACCCGGCGGTCGCGACGGTCCCCATCCGGCAGTCCGACCTGGACCGGACCGACCTGGAGATCATCCGCATCATCTTGAACGAACCGAGTGCCGTGGCCTGGCTGCTCCCGCGGGTTTCCGTCTCGACCCTGCGCGATGCCCCGCTGCGTGCGATCCTCCAGGCCTGCTACGACCTCCAGGCCGAGGGGCTATCCCCGAGCTACGAGAATCTTATGATCCGCCTCGACGATCCGGCGGTCCGCGCCCTGGCGACCGACCTGACCGCGTCGACGGCCCTGAGCATGCCGGACCTGGCGCCCCTGTCCGAGGGGGTGCAGCCGGCGCCCTGGACCGAACGACTCGAGCCGATGTTGATCGTGCTGACCGAGCGCGAGCGGAGGGCCCGGCTCGAGTACCTGGAACGAGCACGCGCCCAAATCGATCCGCAGTCCGACCCGGACGGTTATCGTGCAATAGAATTAGAATATCGACGTCTCATCACCCAGCGGCGGGTTTCGAAAGCCTGATGCGTCTCGATCCGTGGTCTCGTGCGAGTGGGAGGATTTTGGATGGACAAGTTGGATGAGGGCCTCAAGACGCTCCTCGAATTGGGCAAACGTCGTGGGTTCCTGACGTTCGACCAGGTGAACGACCACCTGCCCGACGAGGCCGCGAGCCCCGAGCGCATCCACGGCCTGCTCGAAACCCTCGACGAGATGGGCATCGAGCTGATCAACGAGGATGAGGCCGAGAGCCGCCTGCTCGCCTCCGGCGACCTGGACGACGAGCCCGACGACGAGATGGTCGAGGAGCCCCCGGACGACGAGGAAGCCGAGCTCACGCCCGAGGACCTCGACGAGATCTCCCGGCGCATCGACGACCCGGTCCGGATGTATCTCACCCAGATGGGCGAGATCCCCCTGCTCACCCG
>JBKQHM010000701.1:0-3491 GCA_052148775.1 Isosphaeraceae bacterium
TCCACAAGGCGTTCAAGGAGTTCGAACTCCTCGGCCTGCTCGAGGCACCCGTCACGACCCGGATCCACGGGGCTCAGGCCACCGGCTGCAACCCGATCTCGGCCATGGTCAAGACCGGCGGCAGCAAGGTCAAGCCGGTCCGCAATCCCCAGACCATCGCCAAGAGCCTGGCAATCGGCGACCCGGCCGATGGCTACTTCGCCTCCCGGTTGATCCAGGAGACCGGCGGCTGGAGCGAGGACGTGGACGACGACGCCATCATCGATGCCATGAGGCTCCTCGCCGAGACCGAGGGCATCTGGGCCGAGACCGCCGGCGGCGTCACGGTCGCCGTCGCCCAGAAGCTGATCGAACAAGGCCGGATCGGCCGCGACGAATCGATCGTCATCTGCATCACCGGCAACGGGCTCAAGACGCAGGAACCCCTGCTCGAGCGGATGCCCCGGCCCGTCGTCATCAGGCCGACCATGGAAGCGTTCGAAGCCCTCCTCGAAACCCTATCGCCGTCCCTGGCGGCCACCACCGTCTAAAACCGCTTGCACGATTCGGGGAGGGCGAGCCTCCTGGCGAGCCGTGCCGCGAGCCGGCTCGGACGGAGCCTCGCCCTCCCAGGATCACGAAAGGTCATTGAGCGCCCGGACGGCGCGTTGCCGGTCGCCATGAAGTCATCCTGCTTGCTTCCGTATCGTCTCGCCGGGATCGCGCATCCCGGGGGGCGTGTATCCAAGATTTCCCGATAACCGATTGATTCCAAACTCCAGATTCCGAATCCTGAATCCCAAATCGAAGAAGATTAACGATCTGGAATCTGTTGTCTGGAATCCCGCAGCGGCATCGCCGCGTCAGGATCCTACCATGGCAGTCGTCCGCATTCCGACGCCGCTCCGTCCCCAGGCCGGTGGCCTCGATCGCGTGGAGGCCTCCGGCACCACGGTCGGCGAGATCCTGGGCCACCTGGCATCGCAGCATCCGGCGCTGCGCCAGCGGCTCTTCGACGGCGAGGAGCTGCGCCGCTTCGTCAATGTTTACGTGAACAACGAAGATATCCGTTACCTGGACGATCTGGCCACGCCCGTCGCCGAGACGGACGAGGTCAGCATCATCCCGGCCGTCGCGGGCGGATAAGCTCACTTCCTTCTTGTCAGCGTGCACTCGTAGTTGGGGTGAAAACCACCAAGTCCATAAGATATCAGAAGATCGGTGGGTTTCACCCACCCTACTGGGATAGGCACTGGAGAACTGATGGCCGAAGAGAGCCTCGACCGCTACAGCCGCCAGACCCGTTTCCCGCAGCTCGGCGAGTCGGGCCAGCGTGCACTCCTGAAGAGCCGGGTGGCCCTCTGCGGCTGCGGCGCCCTGGGGACCGTGCTGGCCAACCACCTGGCGCGCGCCGGGGTCGGGATGATCCGCATCATCGATCGCGATTTCATCGAGACCCATAACCTCCAGCGTCAGATCTTGTTCGACGAGAACGACGTCGCCGAGAACCTGCCCAAGGCCGAGGCCGCGGCGCGCAAGCTCCGGGCGATCAACAGCTCGATCGAGGTCGAGGCAGTCGTCACCGATATCGACCACACGAATATCGTCGACCTGGTCGGCGACGCCGACCTGATCCTCGACGGCACCGATAACTTCGAGACGCGATATCTCATCAACGATGTCGCCGTCAAATTGAACAAGCCGTGGGTCTATGGCGGGGTGATCGGCAGCGAAGGCCAGACGATGACGATCATCCCGGGCAAGACGCCGTGCCTGCGCTGCCTGATCGAGACCGCGCCCCCGCCAGGGATGACCCCGACCTGCGAGACCGCGGGCGTGCTGGGCCCGGCCGTGGCGGTCATCGCCTCATTCGAGGCGATCGAGGCCATCAAATTGCTGGCCGGTCGGTTCGACGCGCTCAACGACCACCTGATCATGGTCGACATCTGGGACTGGACCTTCCGGCAGCTCAAGGTGGCCGGATTGCTCGGCAAGGTCGATTGCCCTTGCTGCACCCGCCGGCAATTCGAATGGCTGGAGGGGAGCATGGGGACCCATACGACCTCGCTGTGCGGACGCAACGCGGTCCAGGTCGCCATCCGTCGATCCGAGCCCTTGAATTTCGCCGAGATGGCCCGCCAACTGTCCAGCCTCGGAGAGGTCCGTCACAACGCCTTCATGCTCCGCTTCGCGGCCGAAGGCTACGAGTTCACCGTCTTCCCCGATGGCCGTGCCATCATCAAGGGGACCAACGACATCGCCAAGGCGCGGACGCTCTATGCGCAGTTCGTTGGCCATTAGTCTGTTTGGTCATTAGTCATTGGTCATTGGTCATTGGTCATTGGCCATTGGTCATTGGTCATTGGTCATTGGTCATTGGTCATTGGTCATTGGTCATTGGCGGGGCACGAGCATCGGGGATCGAGAGCCTGGCGATCCACAGCGCCCGCGCGATCCCGGGCAAACTTTGGTAGCTCGCGGCAGCGAACCAATGACCAATAACTAATGACTAATGACAAAGCCACAGCGCCCGCGCGATCCCGGGCAAACCTTGGTGGCTCGCGGCAGCGAACCAATGACTAATGACCAATGACCAATGACCAATGACTAATGACAAAGGACCATCCATGATTTACCTCGACAACGCCGCGACCAGTTTCCCGAAGCCCGAACCGGTCTACCAGGCACTCGACCGCTTCGCCCGGACCAGCCTGGCGAATCCGGGCCGGGCGGGCCATCGGATGGCGATCGGTGCCGAACAGGCCCTCGACGCAGCGAGGCACGCGCTCAATCAGTTCTTCCGGGGTGAGGCGGCGGAACGCTGGATCTTCACCCTGAATTGCACGGACGGGCTGAATCTCGCGATCAAGGGGATCGTGCGCCCCGGCGACCATGCCGTGACGACGGACCTGGAGCATAATTCGGTCAGCAGGCCGCTGTGCGCCCTGGAGAAGGCCGGTGTCATCACGCTGACGCGAGTCGCTTCCGAGGCCGGGTATGTGGACCCCGAAGCGATCCGTCGAGCGATCGAGCCTGGCACGAGCCTCGTCGCGATGACGCATGCCTCGAACGTCCTCGGGACCATCCAGCCAATCGAGGCGATCGCGTCGATCGTTCGCGAATCCGGGGCGCTGTTCCTGGTCGACGCGGCCCAGTCGGCGGGCGTTGTCCCGATCGATCTGCGAGCGACGGCGATCGACATCCTGGCATTCCCCGGTCACAAGGCGCTTTTCGGCCCGACCGGGACCGGGGCGCTGTACGTCGGTCCGCGCACCGATGGCCGGATCCGACCCTGGCGTGAGGGCGGCACCGGCGGAGACTCCTCCAGTCCGACCCAGCCGACCCAGCTTCCTTACGCATTCGAAGGGGGGACACCGAACGTCCTCGGGGTCGCCGGACTGGCCGCGGGAGTTGCCTGGGTCGCCGAGCGAGGGCCGGCCAATTTGCGCCGACATGAGGTCGAGTTGCTCCGGCGCGTCGTGGACTGGTCGCACGACTCGGATGGCTGGCAG
>JBKQHM010000702.1:0-3648 GCA_052148775.1 Isosphaeraceae bacterium
TGACCAATGACCAATGACCAGTGACTAAACCATCAATTCCCGTCTACGGTCCGCCGCGTCTTTGTCAGGGGCGTCGGCGGGACGGGGAGGGCGAGCAGGACGCTGGACTCGGGGGTGAGCGGGACCAGCACGCCGGGATTGGTGTCGGCGAGGGGGAAGAGGGTCTTGATCAGCCCGTGGACGCTGGCCGCGCCCCGGGGCGCGGAGACCAGCGGGTAGGTGGTGCCGTCCAGGACCGCCTCGGGCTGCGATTCGGCGCCGAGTGCCCCGGTCAGATGGATCTCGCCGTTGGGTTGCATGTCGAACGCCAGGCCCAGCGCGCGGAACTCGATCTCGGTCTTCCTCGGGTCCAGGTTGGACAGGCGTGGTGAGAGGCGGAACTTCATCTCGCGGGCCAGGGCCCTGAGCAGGTCGACGCCGACCGAGCCCTGGCCGGCCATGAGTTCGCCCTTGACCTCGACCCAGCCCGGGCGCTGGTCGGGCCTCTGGCCCCATCGGGCCTTGGGGATCGTCACCCGAGCCCGGCCCGCCAGGCGGTGGAGCGGGAAGCGTCGGCCGACGACCTTGCCCAGCTCGATGTCGTGCAGGCTGCCTTCGAACTCGGCCTCCCAGTCCTTCGATCCCGACTGGCGCAGGCTGAGCGTCCCCTCGACGGTGGCATCGGCCCCGAGCCAGTCCTCGGCGTCGAAGAAGGCGTTGAGCACGCGGGCCGGCAAGGGGAGTCCTTCCACCGTCTTGAGGATCAGTGAAGTGACCAGGGGCTCGGCCCGACGGTCGCGCGTCAGGGTGATCTCGCAATGCGTGCCGATGCCTGCGTTGCCCATCCCGGCGCCCGTACGGCCTGCCGCCCTGGGGCGGGTGCCCGGCATGCGATAGGCGAGCCGGACTGTCGGCGTCGACGGGTCGACCAGGAACTCGCCGGCGATCTCTCGGGGCGTGAATCGGAGGTCGTCGCGCCCCAGGTCGAGCTGGCAGGAGGTGGTTGTCAGGTTGATTCGTTCGAAGGGGATCTGTCCGGAGCGTTGCATCAGGGCACCGAGCTGGGCAAGGAGGAGTCCGGGGCCCTCGCCGCGGACCCGGGGATTCTCGAGCTGGATCGTCAGTTCGCGGTCGACCCGCTGGAGCCGGACCTCGTCGGCGCGGGCGATCTCGGCCAGGCCGCCGCTGCGCGTCTCCTCCTGACGCAAGACGATCCCGCGATAAACCACGTCGCCGGGCCGGGGATAGTAGACGCCACTCAGCGTCACCTGGAGCCCGAGCTGGCGCCCCAGCTCGATCTCGACATCCCGGATATGACCCGGCCGATTGATGCGCCACGCCGTCGCGGCGATCCAGATCGTCGGCACAACCGTCAACAGGAACAGGGCCAGCGTCGCCAGGACCTGGCGAAACGGGCGATTCAGGGGAAACATCCTTGCCTCCCGGGCGATCCGCTTGACCGATGCGCGCGATGGCTCCGGAGCGGGTCCATCCGCCCGAGGAAGATAGTCGAAACATCGGTTTTGCTCAATCAGAGTTTGCCGGCCTCGGACGACTACACGGTATAACCGCTCGGCTTTTTTGCCGGGACGGGGCCGTCCGCGGTAAGATACATCAAATGGTTCTGACGAAGCCCATCGAAATGATGCACGAAGGAACAATCCATGACGATCCGCATCGAACTCGAGCCGGAAGGAGAACGTGCTCTCCGCGAGCGTGCCCGGCAGAGCGGTAGGGACCCGGTGCAGTACGCCCGGCAGATCATCCGGGATCATATCGTAAGGCCGGACCGAGAAAGCTCCCAGGACGCAGCCATCCCCGCGAAGCCCACGATTGAAGACTTCATCGACCACGAGTTTGTTGAATACTGTTCCCGGATGGCCGACGAGGATGTGACCTTGGACGAGGTCCTTGAGGCCACTTCTTCGATCAAGGATTCCATGTCACGGGTCATTGTCACGGCAGGAGCTCTCCTCCAGTTCTGGCTGTCCCGCCGGATGATGGTCGAATCTCGGCAATCAGAGCAGGTGTCAAGAGCTTATGCCGACTACCTCCTCGGCGTTGCTGGCGTAGCCCAATCCCAGCATCAAAATGATGGAGCAGGCATACGTGAGGGATTTCGGCAATTGACTGATGTGAAAATTCGCGTCGCGGTTTACGGGGACTCGCGGGTCATCACAGCTATGGCTACATTTGAACGGCTAGGGGCTCGGCTTGCGACGCCCGAACAACAAAAAGCATTCGTCTCCATCATCGAAGCTATGAGGAAGACCGGCGCCAACCAGGATGAATCGATCGCAGAACGCGACGTTCATCGAGTAATTTTCGGAAATGATGGGTAGAACGTACGCTGGGTGGGGTCCAATGCGCTCCAATCTGAAGAAGGGGCTGACGGTGATTGCTTGATTCCCCGGAGAGCTTATGGAACGTTCTCTCGCCGTTTCGCGTCCGCCAGGGAAGGGAGCGGGACGACCGACCGGCCCAGCAGTTCGCCCAGGACGATGAATGTGCGGTCGGCCGTCACAATTTTCACGCCTCGCTCTATCTGGAGGGCAATGATCGTGTCGCCCAGCCGCTCGCACCAGCCGCACGACGGGGTGCGTAGCTATGTGTTCGCAGCCTCTTCCGCCTGCTCTGCCTGGCGAACGAAGCCAAGGTTGCAGGCGTGCCTCGATCGGTGGCCGGGATTGGTCAAGTCGATCCCCCATCGTCGCAGGCGCTGACGCTGGGATTTGCGGAAGTCACAGAGCCGGCAGTTGGGCACGCCCTCTTGCACCGCAGTGAACCGCTGATAGAAGTCGAGAAGCTGGTCGTCGTCGTAGCCCTGGCGAGGAATGTCAAGCCTGCCCAGCACGCACTCCAGCGGATCATCGGGCGGACGCGGGTACGCCTCATCGAAGTCGTGGATCATTCGGAGGACGAGGTCGCCCAGCCGGCGCAGGGACAAGTCCTTCGAGTGCCAGTCCTCGTGTCCGCCCAGCCACTGCGGCACGGTCATCAGGATGACCTTCAGCTTCCGCTCCTGCCGTATCTTCTGCGACCAGTCGATGAAGGCGTCCTCCACAGTGACCGACTCGCGGATGAGACACCACATCTCGATCAGGTTCAAGATCACGCCGCGCAGGTATTCCATGCGGACGAAGACCGGCACCAGCACCTCGTCACCGCCGATGGCCTTGCGGACAGCGGCCTGCTGAAGCGTGTGACCGTGCATCTGGTGGACGACGGCCGACGTGTCGAGCAGGAGGCGGGCCGTGTTACGCGTCCGGGCCATCCTCGTCCTCTTCCAACTCGGGCGAGCAAAGGTCGATGGTCGGGCCGGACGCAATGCCCGATTCCTTAAAGCGGCGTCGGATGGCGTCGTACTCCTCGAAAGTGATCTCCCCCTCGCGCCCCGCGGCGGAAAAGGCGCAACGTAGGCTGTCGAGTACTCCGGGGGTGTACCCTTTCCATGTCAGGGACGCCAGGGCCGCCTCGACGAGCGTGATGACGGAGAGGAAACTGTTGTCCTCGAGGCGGGCTGACAGGATGGCGTGCCCGCGGACTAAGTAGGTCGCAGAAAGTTCTTTGACAAACGAAGGCCAAGTGAAGCCTTCTCTCGACTCTCATGGCCGAAAAATCCCGGGTTTTCCGAGAGTCGTGTCCGGGTTCCGCTTTTGATCCGCTCAT
>JBKQHM010000703.1:0-9228 GCA_052148775.1 Isosphaeraceae bacterium
CACGACCTGGTCACGCCCCGGGAAGAAGCTGTGGTTGCGTTCGGAATCAAGGTCGGCGATCCCGTCAGTTTCGAGATCGAAGGCGTGCGGCACGCGGGCCACGTCAACCGGATCACCCGCCGCGCCACCGTCCTGGTCCCGCATCCCCAGGGCCAGCTCTACTCCGACGGCCGGCGCTATCGCGTCTTCTATGTGCCGCTCTCCCTCTTGCGCAAGGAAGGCCGTCCCGCCTGAGCGAGGGGCCGCCGGTCCGGGCGGCGAACCCTTGCGATCCGGGGCATTTCGGGACATCATGGCGGACCGTAGCATCGCGCGTCGACACCCCGCGGGGGATGCACGCGGATGAGCTTGCCACCCCTGATTTATCGAGGAATGCACATGTTAAGTTCGCACGCGATCCCGATCCTCGGCGGCCTGCTGGCCGTCGCGGCCATCGCGCTGGCGGTCCCGCTGGGCAGCCCGGCGACCGGCGCCGAGGCCGAGGGGCCGCAACTGGCCCACATGGTCTACTTCAAGCTCAAGGACAACTCGGGGGCGAGCCGCGCCAGGCTGGTCGCCGCCTGCAAGCTCCTGCTGAACGGGCACGAGGGCACGGTCTCCTTCGCCACCGGGACGCTCGCGGGCGACTTCACCCGCGACGTCAACGACCGCGACTTCGACGTGTCCTTGCACCTGGTCTTCGTCAACAAGGCCGCCCACGACAAGTACCAGGATCATCCCCGGCACTTGAAGTTCATCGAGGAGAACAAGGAGAACTGGGAGAAGGTCCGGGTCTTCGACTCGTACCTGTCGCCGGCCCCTCCCGCGCCCACCACGAGTTGAGCGGAGAAGCAACCGTGTCATTGGCTTGGAATCCCGCCTTCGGGCGGAATCGGGCCGGCTGAAGAAGGGACTCCAAGTTTCGGATATCAACGTCTATCGCTGTTTCACCTCGCGGCTGCGTCCCGGTTGGGGGTCCGCACGCGGACGGGAAACGGCGGCCGGGCCGGGGGCCTGGGCGGCGGGTTCTCGGCCAGCTCCTTTAGCGCGACCTCGATGGCCTTGTCGAGCTGAGGGTCCTTACCGGCGGCCACGGCGGCCGGGTCCTGCTCGACGTCGATATCGGGCGGGACGCCCACGTTCTCGACAACCCACCCGTCCTCGGTGAAGATGGCCAGGTCGGGCGCCGTGACCAGGCCCCCGTCCATCAGGGGCGGGAAGCCGAGGATCCCCACCAGGCCGCCCCAGGTCCGCTTGCCGACCAGCTTGCCCAGGTGGAACTTGCGGAACATCCAGGGCAGCAGGTCGCCGCCCGAGCCGGCCGTCTCGTCGATGATCATGACCTTCGGGCCGAAGATGGCCGCGTTGGGCGATCGGAGCGTCTCGCCGTACCGGGTCGCCCAGTAGCTGACCAGGGGGCGGCGGAGCAGCTCGATGTAGTAGTCGGCCACCTGCCCGCCGCCGTTGAACCGCTCGTCGACGATGATCGCATCCTTGTCCCCCTGCGGGAAGAAATACCGCTTGAAGTATTCATATCCGGCCCCCGCCGTGTTGGGCACGTAGACATAGGCGACGCGGCCCTTGGTCCGTTCGTGGACCTTGCGCAGGTTCCCCTCGACCCAGGCGCGGTTGCGGAGCGCGCTCTCGTCGGCGATCGGTTCGACGACGACCGTGCGTGCGTCCGAGCCGTCGGCCTTCGGCCCGACTTTGAGCTCGACCCGCTTGCCGGCGGTCCCTTCGAACGATCGATAGACCTCGCCGTCGGCCTTGACCTCCTTGCCGTCCACCGCCAGTAGGAAATCGCCCGGCTTGACGTCCACCCCGGGCGCCGTCAGCGGGGCGCGGAGGCTCGGGTCCCAGTAGGCGCCGCCGTAGATCGTCTTGAATCGGAAGCGGCCGTCTGCGACCTCGTAGTCGGTGCCGAGCAGCCCGACGGGGATCGGCTTGGACTCGTGGAGCCGCTCGCCGCCGCCGAGGAAGCTATGGCCGACCGCCAGTTCGCTGAGCATCATGCGGATCACGCGGTTCAGGTCGTCGCGGGATGCCAGGTGGGGGAGCAATTCCTCGTACTTCCGACGCATAGCGTTCCAGTCGGCCCCGTGCATGTTCGGCGCGTAGAAGTAATCGCGATTGATCCGCCAGGCTTCGTGGAACATCTGCGCCCACTCGGCACGCGGGTCGACCCGCACCGAGATCGCGTCGAGCTTGAGCGTCCCGTCCCCCTTGTTGAACTTGCCCGCGTCGACGATCCCCAGCACGAGTGGAGCACCGGGCGGGGGCGGACCGCCGGCTTGGTAGAGGAGTTTCTTACGGTCGGCCGAGAGCTGGAATTCATCGATCCCCTCGGCCAGCGTCTCCTCCTCGCGGGCCTTGAGGTCGAACCGCTTGAGCGATGGCTTGCCGCGGGCCGCCGGACCCTGGCCGAGCCGGATTCCCACGCGCCGGATGTAATAAATCTGCCCGTCACCGCCGGCCGACAGATTCTGGAGGTGACCCGCCTCGACCGGCAACGCTACGACCCTGCCGGCGATCCCGTCCAGGTCGATCAAGACGTTGCGATTGGCCTTGCTCGCGTCCTTGAGCTGCTCCTTGCTCTCCTCGATCATCGACTTGAGTCGCTCCCCGTTCTCCTCGATGATCTTCGCATTCTCCATCAGGATCTTCGCGTTCTCTTTCAGGATCTCCTCGTTCTCTTGGAGATCCTCCGTGAGGGGCTTGAGCGGTTTCAGACTCTTGGTCTCGATTTTCGGGAGCTTGAAACTCTTCTCGGGGTCCGCGACACTCTCCTCGTCGCTCTCCTTCAGGAGTGGATTGGCCGTGGCCTTGGCGAGGGTGACGAGGTAGATCGAACGGGTCGGCAGTATTTCGGCGAAGGACTGGTCGAACCAGTTGTTGGCCGGGCCGGCGTCGGTAGAGGCGAGGAAATAGAGGTACTTCCCGCCGTGGTCGAAGACCGGCTCGCCGGCCTCGGCCAGGCCGTCGGTCACGGGGTGGGACTTGTCCGAATCGACTGCATAAAGCCAGACCGCCTGGAAACCGGCGCGGTTGATCAATGAGTAGGCCAGCCACTTCGAGTCGGGGGACCAGGCGTACTTCGTCCGCGCGGCCCGATTCGGCCCGTAGATCGGCTCGGCGGCGATTCGTTTGACGGCTCCGGTGGCCAGGTCGATCCAGGAGAGCGTCCGGGAGTTGTCCATGAAGGCGATCTTCTTGCTATCCGGCGACCACTCCGGCTGCTCGTAGAATCCCGACCCGTTGAGGGGGTAGGACCGGGCTTCTCCCTTGCCGTCCTGCAGTCGGACGACCAACTGGTACTCGCCGGTCGCGTCGGAGAAATAGGCGATCGACTTGCCGTCGGGGGACCAGGCGGGCGAGCGTTCGTGCGCGCCGGGGGTCTCGGTGAGATCGTGAGGATCCCCCTTCTTGGCCGGGATGGTGACGATCTCGCCCCGGTATTCGAGCACAGCCCGCTTGCCGGTAGAGGAGATCCCGAAGTTTCGAATATGCTTGGAGTCGCCGGCAAACCGGGGCCGGGTCTCGGCCAGGTCGGCACCCACGCCGATCTTGATCCGGTGCGACTGGCGATCCTTCGGGTCGAAGCGGTGAATCCAGCCGGCTTGCTCGTAGATGACCTTGCCGGCGCCAGCCGAGGCGCTGGCGATCGGGAAGGCGTCGTGGTGGGTACACATCGCGACCGTCTTCGAGCTCCGATCGTAGGAGTACAGGTTGAACTCTCCGTCGCGATCCGAGAGGAAGTAGACCGTATCGCCGATCCACATCGGCTCGGTGTCGTTGCAGCCCCCGGCGGGCTTGGGGATCTCCTCATGCGACAGGTCGTCGAGCTTGAGGACCCAGATTCGCGAGGCCGTGCCTCCGCGATAATTCTTCCACTGGCGGAACATCTCGCCCAGGGGCGTATAGGCCAGGTACTTGCTGTCGGGCGAGATGGCCCCCTTGCTGCCGGTCGGGATCGGCAAGCGGTCGGGCACGCCGCCCGCGATGCCCACCGTGTAGAACTGGGCGTGTCGACGCGAGAAGACGCCGCGCTGCGAGCTGAACAGGACCTTGCCGCCGGGCGTGAAGCCGCGGACGATATCCTCGCCCGGATGCCAGGTCAGCCGCGTCGGCTCGCCCCCTTGGGTCGGGATCACGTAGACGTCGTCGTTGCCGTCGTAGCTGGCCGTGAAGGCGATGTGCTTGCCATCCGGTGAGAAGTACGGGTTCTGCTCCTGGCCCGGGTGCGACGTGACGCGCCTCGGGTTCGAGCCGTCGGCATCGGCGACCCAGATGTCGTCGGCGTAGGCGAACGCGATCTTCCCTTCCGCAATCGCGGGCGTCGAGAGGAGTCGGGTGTCGGCCGTGTCTACGGCATGCACCTCGATCGGGATGAGGGCCATCCCGGTCGCCATTGCCACAAGAGTCGACCACGTTCGGTATCCGCGCGCCATGGTGCTGTTCCTCGGTTATCACCGGAGTCAAGAATGACCGTGATCCCGTCCCTGTCCATCTAGCGAATTGATGCCACCAGGTTACTACGGGATGTAGAAGGATACAAGGTAGGACTTCGGCGTCGAGCCGGGATGGATCGACGACCTCGGGTGGACAGGGAATAGTCGGACTCGGGCTCTAGGCTAACCGGATCAGGGTCGACGCAGCTCACCCTCACGGTTCACCTGCCAGATCTCATTCGTGTGGACATCCAGGGCGGTGAGCCAGCCGCCGCCGTAGCAGAATGTGTCGATGCAGACCAGGTGGTCGAGGTCGAGGACTTCGCCCGACTTCTGCGAGGAATGGCCGACGATCGCCTTCTTCTCCGAGATATGCGAATGCGGGATGCCGTCACGGAGCGACTCCCAGCGCAACCACAACGGGGACTGCTCGTCCATCGGCCGGTTCGGTTCGTACTGCGCGTGGACGAAGATGTGCGTTTCCGTCTCGTAGTAGTCGCGACAGCGCCGGAGGAACGCGACGTGCTCGGCCGGGATGCGCGCCAGATCGGCTTCGGTGATTCGCCCGGCGCCATACGATTCCAGCGTCACCCGCCCGCCCATGTCCATCAGATTGGACATCCCTCGTCGCTCGCCGTTCAGGGCGCCGAGCAACGTCTGGTCGTGATTGCCGAGGATCGGGATCAGCGTGCATTGGCCTTCCAGGGCGATCAGGCGGTCGAGCACACCCCGGCTGTCCGGCCCGCGATTGACGTAATCGCCCAGGGTGACGATCACGTCCTCGGGCCGAGGACCGATCGCGGCCAGCAAGGTTTCCAGGGCGCGCGAGCAACCGTGGATATCCCCGATGGCGATCGTACGCGATTGCATGCTTCGGTTACTCCGTGGGTTTGCTTGCGCTCGCCGGCTGGACCCAGTATAATCGATGGGGACGACCGGATGGACACGTACAGCCGAATCTGCGGAGCGAAGATCATGCGACCCAGGACGGACCTCCTGACCCTGATGACCCTGGCGGCCGGCTTGAGCGTGTGTTCCGTCGCGGTCGGCGCCGAGCCATCCCGGAACGTGGACTTCAACTTCCAGGTCCGGCCGATCCTGTCGGACAAGTGCTTCAAGTGCCACGGACCCGACGCCCGCAACCGCAAGGCGGATCTGCGGCTCGACACCCGCGAAGGAGCCTTCGGGGAAACCCCATCGGGTGCCCGCGCCGTCGTGCCGGGAAACCTCGGGGAAAGCGAGCTCTACCGGCGGATCACCGACGAAGACGAGTCGATGCGGATGCCGCCGAAGTCGCTCGGCCGGACGCTCTCGGCGGAGGAGATCGATATCCTCAAGCGATGGATCGCGCAGGGGGCCGATTGGAAGGGGCACTGGTCGTTCCTGCCGCCGGTCGCGGCGCCGGTCCCCACCGTCAAGGATCCGGCATGGTCCCGCAACCCGATCGACAGGTTCGTCCTGGCACGTCTCGAGGCCGAGGGTCGCGCCCCCACCCCGGAGGCCGACCGGGAGCGGCTGATCCGCCGCGTCACCTATGACATGACCGGCTTGCCGCCGACCCTCCCCGAGATCGACGCCTTTCTGGCCGATCGTCTCCCCGGCGCTTACGAACGCCTCGTCGACCGCCTGCTGGCCTCGCCGCGGTTCGGGGAGCGGATGGCTGTCGACTGGCTCGACCTGGCTCGTTACGCCGACACGTATGGATACCAGGCGGACGTCTATCGGGCCATGTGGCCGTGGCGCGACTGGGTCATCCGGGCGTTCAATGAGAATCTGCCGTACGACCGGTTCGTCACCTGGCAACTGGCCGGCGACCTGCTCCCCGCGCCCACCCGCACCCAGATCCTCGCCACGGCGTTCAACCGCCACCATCGCCAGACCAACGAGGGGGGCAGCATCGAGGAAGAGTTCCGCGTCGAATATGTCGCCGACCGGACCAACACCTTCGCGGCCGCGTTCCTCGGCCTGACCCTCGAGTGCGCCCGATGCCACAGCCACAAGTATGATCCGATCGCGCAGAAAGAGTATTATCAGTTGTTCGGTTTCTTTGCCAACGTCGACGAGTCGGGGCTGTACGCACACTTCACCGACGCCGTCCCGACCCCGACGCTCCTGTTGACCTCCGACGAGCAGGACCGTCGCATCGCGGCCGTTGAGGCGAGGATCCGGGCCGCTGAGGCCGATCTGGGCCGGGTGGCCGAGCGTCGGCGATCCGAATTTGAGACGTGGTTGCGCGGGCCGAAGGGCGGCGGGGAGCCGAAGCTCGCCGGGTTGATCGGCGACTTCCCGCTCGAGGCCATCGATGGCGGCAAGGTCGCCAACCGAGCCGATGCCGGGAAGCCCGGCCAGACTGCGGAGAATCCCGAGGTCGTCGAGGGACGGGTGGGCCGGGGGCTCAAGCTGAGCGGCGAGAACAACGTCACGCTCCCCCTGGGCAACTTCGACCGATACGACCCGTTCTCGCTGGCCTTGTGGATCAAGACGCCCGACTACAAGGACCGCGCGGTGATCGTCCACCGCTCGATGGCCTGGACGGACGCGGGCAGCCGCGGCTATCAGCTCCTGATCGAGGACGGCAAGCTCAGCGTCGGACTCATCCACTTCTGGCCGGGGGACGCGATCGGTATTCGAGCCAGGGAACCCGTGCCGATCGACCGTTGGACCCATGTCGCGATCGCCTACGACGGATCCAGCCGCGCCGCCGGGCTGGCGCTCTATGTCGACGGCCGCCGTGTCGACTGCGAGGTTGTCCGCGACCATCTGACCAAGAACTTCACCGGCGGGGGCAACGACCACCTCACCGTCGGCCAGCGGTTCCGCGACCGGGGATTCAAGAACGGGCTGGTCGACGAGATCAAGGTCTTCGACCGGGCCTTGACGCCGCTGGAAGCCGCCCAGCTCTTCGATGGGAAGGCGCTCGCTCAGACGATCGAGCGTGTCAAACAAGACCCTCTCGCGGGGAACGGTAAGGAGCCCCCGGCCACATCGCCGAATCAGGAGACCTTCGGTCGGGCCCCGGGGCGGGGTCAGGAGACCCGCGCCCAGCGCACGCAGCGAGCGGAACTGTTCGCCTATTATCTGGCGAACATCGACACCGAGTACTGGGACCGGCTGGCGGAACTCGGGGCGATCCGGAAGGAGCGGAGCGGGCTGGTGGACCCGGTGGCCGAGATCGCGGTGATGAGGGAGCGTCCGCGGCCGACGTACGTGCTGAAGCGCGGGGCTTACGACGCGCCGGGCGAGCGGGTCGAGCCGGGCACGCCGGCGGCCCTGTCGCCGTTCGACGCCTCGTGGCCGAGGAACCGGCTGGGCCTGGCGAGGTGGCTGACGGACCCGAAGCACCCGCTGACGGCCCGCGTGGCGGTCAACCGTTGGTGGCAGTCGTTCTTCGGCCGCGGGATCGTGGCCACGCCCGAGGACTTCGGCAGCCAGGGCCAGCTCCCCAGTCACCCCGAGCTGCTCGACTGGCTGTCGCGGACGTTCATCGACTCGGGATGGGACGTCAAGCAGCTCGTGCGGACGATCGTGACCTCGGCGACCTACCGGCAGAGCTCCGATATGTCGGCCGACCTGGTGGCGAAGGACCCGGAAAATGTGCTCCTGGCTCGCGGGCCGCGGTTCCGGCTCTCGGCCGAGTTGATCCGCGACGGGGCGCTGGCCTCCGGCGGGCTGCTGGTCGAGACGATCGGCGGGCCGTCTGTGAAGCCCTATCAGCCGCCGGGGCTCTGGGAGGAGAAGTCCGGGGCGACCTACCGGCGCGACGTCGGGCCGGGTAGCCACCGGCGGAGCCTCTATACGTTCTGGAAGCGGACCGCGCCGCCGCCCTCGATGCTGACCTTCGACGCCACCACGCGCGAGGTCTGCGCCGTCAAGCGGCAGACGACGGCCACGCCGCTCCAGGCCCTCGTGCTCCTGAATGATCCGCAGTTCGTCGAGGCCGCCCGGGGCCTCGCCCAGCGTGCCATGACCGGAGGCGGGTCGAGCCTCGACGACCGGGTCTCGTTCGTCTTCCGGACGCTGACCGGCCGCCGCCCCGGCCCGCGCGAGCTGGCCACGCTCGAGGGGCTCTACCGCGACCAGTACGACGAGTTCCGCGCCGGCCGGTCCGACCCGAGGAAGCTGCTGGGCGTCGGCGACGCCCCGATCGACCCGGCCCTCGACCCGTCCGAATGCGCCGCCATGACCGTGCTCGCCCAGGCGCTGCTCAATTACGACGAGACGGTGATGAAGCATTGAGGATCGGCCTGGGTTTGTGGATGCTCCGGCGGCCTCATGCCTCGGGATCGGATGGGGTGAGCAGTTCGTCCCATGTGGAGACATCGAGGACGCGGTCGATAAGATCGTGAAGTCGATGGAGGTCTCCCATCGCGGCGATCTCTGCTTCGATCCGTTGATCGGGCGGCCCCAACTTCTTGGTCCCATGTCTGAGCAGGACCGTCCTGGCGTCTTTGACGGCGCCTTCGGCAAGGCCCTCGGTGAGGCCCATGGACTGGCCTTTCCGGAGTATGCCCTGATAGACCGAGGATTCCTCGATCCCGTGGATTCCGAACAGCATGGCGGATACCCCCTCGAAAATCGCGTCGATTTGCTTTTCCTCGTAGCGTAGGCCCATCAAGATGCGGGTCGCGTTCCACAACGTCGCGGCCTGGGCGGGGCTGGCGTCTCTGATCAGGCGTTCGGAGATAGCCTGGAGCACCTCGGCGACCTTCTCCGGCTCGACCCTGGAGATCGGCGCCAGCGGCAGCACCGTCAGGCCGCAGGTCAGCAAGTGACTTGCCGACTGCTCCCAGACCCGGATGAT
>JBKQHM010000704.1:0-7987 GCA_052148775.1 Isosphaeraceae bacterium
CTGTTCCAGGCCAGCCCGAAACGACATACCTTCGCTCCGGAGGAATGAAAACGATGGGTCGAAAGGGCCGCTTCGAGTCGAAAGCACTGCAGTACGCCTTCGATCGCTATATCGGGACCGACCCCGCGCGGATCGAGTCGTTCGAAGAAGAGGTGGTTAACTCTGAATTGGCCCGGAAGGTCTATGACCTGCGATCCAAGGCAGGGCTGACCCAGAAAGAACTCGCCAAGATGGTAGGTACGACGGCATCGGTGATCAGCCGGCTCGAAGACGCCGATTACGACGGGCATTCCATGGCGATGATCCGACGCATCGCTGCCGCGCTCGGCAAACGAGTCGAAATTCGCTTCGTGACGGTCAAACGCACCACGAAGCCCGTTTGAGGCCCACTCAATTACCCCGATCCCGGAGTTCATTCGCGATTACAACATCTAAATCATGCTCATCCGACGATCCGAGAGGAGGCTCCGTCGCAACAAGTCGGACCTCGAAGCGACATCCGCCCCCCGGCTCGCTCCGCACGCGGACCGACCCTCCGAACGCGACCGCGATGCGCTCGACCACGGCCAGGCCCAGGCCCACGCCCGCGATGCCCCGGCGTCGGGCCTGCGGCGAGCGATAGAACGGTTCGAAGACGCGCGGGATATCCTCGGGTGGGATGCCCGGGCCGGCATCCTCGACGGCGAGGAGTACCACACCGTCCTCCCGAATCGTCTCCACGCAGATCGGCGTCCCCGGCCGGCCGTGCTTGCCGGCGTTGTCGAGCAGGTTGTCGAGCAACTGGCCGAGCAGCGGCGGGTGCGCCCGGACCCACGCCCCATCGCATCGCAAGGCCAGGTGGACCAAGTCGGCGTCGGGGCGTGTCGACAGGTGTTCGGCCACCCAGCGATCCAGCTCGAGGAGCTCGCATTCCGGGAGCCGGGCGTCGGCCTCGGCCCGGCCGAGGAACATCAACGCCTCGACGATCCGGCCGAGCTGGACGGCTCGCCCCAGCGCGGATTCGAGGACCCGGCGATACTCCTCGCCCGATCGCTCGTGCCGCAGGGCGACCTGGATCTGGCCGATCAGGACGGTTAAAGGCGTCCGCAACTGGTGTGAGGCGTCTCCGCTGAATCGTCGCTGCCGCTCGTAGGCGACGTGCAGCCGGGATAAGAGTTCGTTGAAGGCACGCCCGAGCTCGTCCAGCTCGTCGCCGGTCCCGGCTTCCTCCAGGCACCAGCCGGCATCGCCGGCGTCGAGGCTCCGCGCCGACGCGACCATCCGAGTCAGCGGCGTCAACGCCCGCCGCGATAGCCGGCGACACAGCAGTGCCGCGAGCAGCCAGATCCCCACGCTCAGGGCGATGAGGAAGCCGCCCAGCGTGGCGAGCGTCGCCTCGGCCGGATCGAGAGGGGCGCATGCCGTCAGGACCAGGAAGGGATGGATGGCCTCGGTTGCGTCCGGTTCGGCGCCCTCCCTGTGAGGGGCCTCGGGCCCGGGACCGGGCGCGGTCCCCGCGTCGGGCCCGATCCGGCGCTGAGATATTCGCCAGCTCCGACCCTGCCGATCGACCAGCCAGGCCGGCAATGCGGCGGTCCCGGAGCGGGGAGTCCACTCCGGCGTGAGGTCCCTATCGACGAGGTTTCGCGAATGATCGACGCGACGGCCCCGATCGTCGAAGACCATCCACCGCAACCGTTCGGCCCCCGACTCCTGGCCCAGGGGCAGGACCCGTTCTTGCGGCTCCCATTCCACGCCGTCGGGATGGATCTCCGCCGCCGCCGACAGGATGGCCAGTGCCGACGCCAGGCGCTCGCTGACCTGACGGTCGAAGTAGATCCGCGCCGAGACGTACAGGGCCGTCGAGAAGCCGACCAGCACGACCGCCATCGCGGACAGGAACAAGGTCGAGAAGCGGCCGGTCAGGCTCATGGCACCCTCGTCGGCGATTCGGCGTCGAAGATGTACCCCCGGCCGCGCACCGTGTGGACGACCCGGGGTCCGTGCGCCTCCAGCTTGCGGCGCAGCTCCATCACGTGGACTTCCAGTGTGTTGGAGAGGCTATCGAAGTTCTCGTCCCAGACGTGGTCGTAGATCCGCGTCCGCGACAACACCTGACCGGGGTGGCGCAAGAAGAAGGTGAGCAACGCCAGCTCCTTGGCCGTCAGGTCGAGTGGATGGCCCGCCCGCTGTGCCCGCTGAGTGGACAGGTCGATCGTCACGTCGCCATACGCGACGGCCAGGTCGGGGAGCCGTTCGCGACGGCGGAGCAAGGCGCGGACGCGGGCCAGGAGCTCGTCGAACGAGAATGGCTTGCAGAGGTAGTCGTCGGCCCCGCCATCCAGGCCCCGGACGCGGTCGTTGACGGAATCCCTCGCCGTGAGGAATAACACCGGGGCGACCCCGCCCGAGCTTCGGTAGCGACGGAGCACGCCCAGGCCATCCTCGCCCGGCAGCATCCAGTCGAGCACGATCAGGTCCCACGCGCCGGCCCGGATCTCATCCCAGGCCGTCTCGCCGTCGATGGCGTGCTCGACCGCGAACCCTTCCTCGCGCAGGCCGCGCACGATGAAATCGGCCAGGTCGGCCTCATCCTCGACGATCAGGATGCGGATTCCCATGATTCCTCTCGCTCCCGGGATCGCCGAAGGTCAGGCCGACTCAAGCCCATCGCCAGAGTTTAATCCTTGTCGCCCTTCCTGGCTGCTCCCTTGTCATCATCGTCTTCTTCCTCGTCATCATCGTCCTTGTCCTTGTCCTTCTTGGACTTCTTGGCTTTCGTAGCGGGCTTCTCATCGTCTTCGTCTTCCTCCGCCTGGACGATCTTGCCCTTGGCGGTCAAGACGACCTCCTGAGAGATGGCGACCTCGTAGGTGACCGGCCCGTCTTCACCCTTGGTGACCTCCTCGGCCTTCTCGATCTTCGCACCAGGGTACTTGGCCGCCAGTTTCTTCCGGACCGCCTTCGGGAGCTGGTCGACGGGGATCTCTTTCTCGATCTCCAGGATGGTCCCATCCGCTTTCATCGCGACGTCGACCGCGCGATCCTTGATCTCGAGCTCGACCTCATAAATCGTCTTGCCGTCCTCGACCTCCTTCGAGGCGCCCTCAAACTCGGCCTTCGGGAACTTGCGCTTGATGGCCTTCTGGACCGCCGCCGGCAACTTGTCGAAGGGGACCTTCTCCTCGTCGGCCCGCGCCGCGGCGTTCAGGACCGAGAGGCCGAGGAGGGTGATCACGCCCATCGCGATTCGCTTCCGCATGTGGATTCTCCCGTGGTTTGCCGCCAATGATTTCCCGACCCGGCAGTCGGTGTCGGCCACTGGCGTCGTCGAGCAGCATACCCGGCGATCCTAAGCCGATCGTAAGGCGGGGATAAATTCCGGACTATCGAGACGGATTCGGCCACATCGCGAGGATGCGAGGGACATGGATCCCTCGATCGATGATTCGGTCGCGGCGGTGGGCCTCGGTCCCCGGGCTTGTTGGCGTCGCAAACCGGCCGTTCCATCGATCGACGAATCCGGCGATCAGGTGCTGGACGAGGTTGTAGAAGATGATGGGGAGCATGACGCGCGGATGGTCGGCCAGGGCCATCGAGGCGAGCACCAGGCCCGTGCCGTTATTGTTCATCCCGAGGCCGAACATCAGCGAGGTCCGCTGGGCCGGGGTCGCGTGCAAGAGCCGCGAGACCAGCCAGCCCGCGGCGAAGGCGAGCAGGCACAAGGCGACGACGATGCCCCCCGTCACGGCGAGGAAATCGGGGTCGGGGTCGGCCACGGCCTGGGGCAGCGAGACGGAGGCGTTGGAGTAGTTCAGGACCAGCAAGATGGCGCAGTTGATCAGCTTGAGGCGCGGCTTCGCGGCGGCGTAACGGGCATCGCCGACGGCCCGGCGGATGGCGATGCCGATCAGCGACGGGGCGAGCACGCAGACCGCGAGGAACATCCCCGTGCCGCCCGCCGCCAGCTCATGCAGGTCCTCGGCGTAGTCGCCGGTCGCCATCAGCCCGACCGAATGGAGGGCGATCGGCGTCGACAGCGGGCTGAGCAGGGTCGAGAACAGGACCATCCCCAGGCTCAACGTCAGGTCGCCATCGGCGTTCTGGGCCCAGGCGGTCGAGGAGCCGGCGATCGGCATGGAGGCGACCAGCGCCAGGCCCACCAGGATGTTCTGGATCTCGTCGGCGTTGTGCCAGCCGGCCATCGCTCGGGAGACGACGAAGATGAAGGCGATCGGGATCAGCAGGTTGGCCGCCAGGCCGGCACCCAGGAGACCCGGCCGGCGGAGCATCGCCCGGATCCTCTCGACCTGGACCCCCAGCCCCGCGTTCAGGAGCAGGGCGGCCAGCATGAGCATCGAGAGGCTGATCCGCAGCTTCGACCCCAACAGGGCGATCTCGCCGGCCGAGACATCCCGGATCCAGAGCCCCGGCGCAGGCAGGCAGGCCGCGACGGCGTAGGAGCCGATCATCAGCCCCAGCAGATGCTTGTGGACGAAGTGCGACAGCGTGTCCGGCAGACTCTTGTGGCCTTCCATGCGACAGTCCCCTCCGCTTTCCGAGCCCGCCCGGCCCCGGCTTCGATCCGCCGTCACTGGCATCCGGACGTCGAGGGAATTCTAGCCGGGGAACCTAAGCCGACCTTAAGCCGAAGATAAGATCCCGCTCATCGCGGTTGCCCCGCGTTGGCGAGGACAAACGAAGTACCAGGGTCGTCAAAATCTCGAGGATTTCGGACAACTCAACTCGGCAAGTCGGATGGGGGACGCCCTCGATGTCACCCGCCGACGGCGGAAAGATCCTCGCCACATTGCCGATCGGACGAGGTTCGGACGGCTGCGTCTTCGACCCCGAGCGGGGGATGGCGTTCAGCTCCAACGGCGGCGACGGGACCTTGACGGCCGTGCGCGAGGAATCGCCGGGCCGGTTCGCCGTCGCCGCGACGATCCCGACGCAAGCGGGTGCCCGGACGATGACCATCGACCCGAAGACGCACCGGATCTACCTCTCGGCGGCGACCCCCGAGCCCGCCGCCGCCAGGGCCGAGGGCAAGACGGCGCCCGCCGCGAAGGCGAAGGGCGGAGGGCGCGGGCGCCGGATGGTGCCCGGGTCATTCGTCGTCCTCGTCGTGGGCGACTGACCTTCACCGCTTCTTCGCGATCGTCACACGCCCCTTGATCTTCCATTCGTAACCCGGCACCTCGTTGCGGGGCTTGAGCGTATAGGCGACGCCAGGCTCCATCCGGGCGAGTTCCTCGGGCGGGATCCGGATGACCAGTTCGTGGTCAATATCATCGACGATCGAGCCAGTCGTGATCTTCCCATGGACAGCCCGGTGGTCGTCGGCCTGGAACAGGAACTCCTTGCCGGCGGCCAGGAGGAAGACCTTGTACTGTTGCCAGGGCTCGCCGTCGATCCATTCTTCGCCGTGGATCAGGAGCTGACCTGAAGGGTTATCGCCGAAGAAGCCTTGCCGTCTCGCTTGCTTGACCGACTCAGGAGCATCGTCCGCATCGGCCCAGTACGCCCGGCTGATCGTGATCGCTCGGTGCTCCTTCTTCGCGTCGACCGAGGAAGACACGACCGTCGGGGACGCGGTGTCCGCCTTCGTGGTCGACTTGCGGCCCGGGGGTGGTTGCAGCGCGATGCCCTTGATATCGATGATCTCGATCGGGCGGAACTGGACCTTAAATTCCTTGATCTGGTCCGGCGGCAAGGGGAATTCGCCATCGATGATGTCGATCACCCATTTCGGGTCCCCGTCCGACCCGGCCGAGTAGTGCATGGCGGGGAATGATTCGCCGTCGCGGGCGACCGCGACGATGCGACGATCTTGCCCGAAGAAGTTGTGCGCGACGGCAAAAACCGTCATCGATCGGCCGTACGCCGTATAGGGGCGAGCCTTGCCGAAGGCGTACTTGTGGCCATTGACGAACATGCCAACGCCCCCCCTGCCGTCGTTCGATACCTCGGTCTTCCACGGACCGTCGGCGAGCCTCGCCCGGACCCCACACTCAGACCGGACATCCTCGAACGTGGCCTCGTAATAGTCGAGCTCCGGCGCGTTCTTCCCTCCCTTCCTGGGCCGGCCGCCCCAGTAGGAGGTGGTCGGAGTCGGTAGCCACCGGAACAGGTCGTCCCGCCTTACCCCGGACGTGCGCAGCAAGATCACTCGCGGATCCCCACTCGCATGCGCGCTGATCTTGCGCTCGATCGTGTCCACTGGCGCCTCGTCCAGCGGCGAGCCGTCGGGCTTCCACCACGTGTTCGGGCCGGTGGGAACCGTGGAGATGCCGACCACCTCGATCGTCGCACCGTTCTTGAACGATACGCGGTATCGGTTGTCGTCCGCGACGGCTTTGGCGGGCTGCTCGGACTCCGGCGGCGCCGAGCGAGCCAGCATCCCCAACCCCGCGCCGCCCGCAGCGACACCGATCAACAACACAATTGCCGACCATTTCATGAGACGATGCAAGTTCATGGCTCGCGAAACTCCTTCGGCCAGTACAGCGACCGACGCGGGAATCAGAGCGGCCGCGGCCCCGCCCGCTGCATAGCGGACCGCCGCCGTCACCGTCGTTTGCTTCCAGGTCTCGGAAACCGCCGCCGAGGCGGCGTCAGGACACAGGGCCGCAGTCAGCGCCGCGATCGCCGGCGCCACCCCGCGGCGGGCCAGCCGGCCGCGCAGCCGATCGCGCGCCCGGGCCAGCCGAGACTGCACCGTCCGGACCGGGCAGCCCAGCCGCTGAGCGGCCTGCTCGTAGGTCAGGCCTTCCAGGTGGCAGAGCACGATCGGCAGCCGGAACCGTTCGGGGAGCCGGCCCAGCTCCTGGTAGAGCTCCGGCCAGGTCTCCGACCCGTCCCGATCGCCGCGATCGACGTCGCGGATCGCCATCGCCACCTCCGCGCCCCGGCGTTCGCGCAGCCGGCGCCGGGTGGCACCGCGTCTCGCCCGGGCCGCGGTCCGCGCGGCGACCCCATGGAGCCAGCTCGCGACCGAGTCCGTCCGCCGGATCGCACCCGCCTGCCGCGCCAGCACCAGGAACACCGCCTGCGCGGCGTCCTCGGCATCGTGACGATCCCCGAGGATCCGCCGACACACGTGGAACACCATCGGGCCGTGCCGCTCCACCAGCACGGCGAACGCGGCCTCGGCCTCTTCGGCAGTCCCGCTCCGGAACCGATCCAGCAAGGAACCGTCGGTCAGCCCCGTCGCCGTCCCCGTCTCAAACAGGTCGGCGATGTGCTTCAAGACGGTCGAAGCGGATTCGCCTGCCAAGGCCCAGCCTCCTCGTGCAAGACGGGAGCGAGTCTCCCTCCCGGGGGTGGCGAGCGGCTCGTGGCCGGCAACGACGACACGACCTGAACGGCTTGTGTACTTGCCACCTGCCACTACGGATCGACCCCGCCCGATATCGAGTTAGTCTCCGCCATGGCCGCCGATCGCCTCAACTTTTTCCAATTCCTCGGAAGTCCGATCGCCATCGCCGTCGGTATCGGCGTTCGGGTCGACTGAGAGGCTGTGAAAGAATCGATTCCAGATAACATATTTTAGATTCCAAATGCATATTAAGCTCAGCATGTCAAGGGCTTATGACTTCTGGAATCTGGAATCCGGCATCTGCAATCCGATTGTTTCACAAGCTCTGAGGATAACGCCAGTGATGGCCACGTTACAACCGCGGTGTAGGGGCCTGGACCTTTGAGAGGGGTTCGGCCGGATCTCCGAAGAAAACCGTAGGTGTCGCCGATCAGGATACGCTTCTGCCGGGCCTCGAAACAGAAGCCGTGACCGAGTTGGAGCAGGAATTCCTGCAACTTGTCCAGGAGCTGGTCTTCGAGATGGGACTCGCTCATCACTTCTCTGGCCTTCAAGCCGAGGAAGTTGGGTAGGCGGCTGGCGAGGTCTCGGCTTATGCCGGGGTTCGTGAGCCCGTAATGCAACGGCAGTGACGGGTAACCGGCTGCGCCCTTTTCCATCCGCCCCCCTCCGAACCGGACTTGATAG
>JBKQHM010000705.1:0-34817 GCA_052148775.1 Isosphaeraceae bacterium
GAGGCACGGCGGATCACGCCGTTCGCTCCCGAAGAGAGCTTACTCCTGCTCAAGCCCACGCTGGCCGTGGCCCATGGCGGCGGCAGGCGGATGGAAGCCGGCTCCCCCGCCTATCGCCTCCTGACCCTCTGGTTGGAGTCCGGCGCGGTGGGACCGCGCGAAGACGACCCGCAAGTCATCGGCCTCAAGGCTTATCCCGAACATCGCGTGATGCAGCCCGGACATGAGCAGCATCTGGCGGTCATGGCGACCCTCAGCGACGGCAGCGAGCGTGACGTCACCGCGGACGCGCGCTTTGACACGCTCAATGAGGCCGTGGCCACCGTGCGCCCTTCGGGACTGGCCAGGGCCGTCGGCAGGGGGGAAGCCAACATCATGGTCCGGTACCAGGGTCGGGCGGCGATGGCCCGGCTCACGGTCCCGGTCTCCCACCAGAAGACCTTCGACATCGCGTCCCGAAACATCCTGGATGCCAGGGCGGCTGACAAGTGGCGGGAACTCGGCCTCGTCCCGTCCCCGCCATGTTCCGACACCGAATTCCTCCGCCGCGCCATGCTCGACACGATCGGGACGACCCCGACCCCCGACGAGGTCGAGGACTTCCTCGCCGATCCGGAACCCGAGAAGCGCACCAAGCTCGTCGACCGCCTGCTCGATCGGCCCGAGTATGCCGACTTCTGGACGCTCAAGTGGGGCGACATCCTCCGCGTCGATTCCCAGAAGCTCGGCGCCCAGGGGATGCTGGCGTTCAATCTCTGGCTCCGCGAGTCCTTCGCGTCGAACAAGCCGGTGAACCAGATGGTCGAGGAGCTGGTCACGGCCCAGGGATCGATCTTCCGCAACGGACCGGCCAACTACTACAAGGTCGCCAGCAGTCCCGACGACCTGGCGGAGACGACCGCACAGGTTTTCATGGGAGTCCGGCTCCAGTGCGCCAAGTGCCACCATCATCCGTTCGAAGCCTACGGTCAGGATGACTACTACGGACTGGCCGCATACTTCGCCCGGGTACGCTCTAAGCGGAGCGAGGACTTCGGCCTGTTCGGCGGCGAGCAAGTGGTCTATGTCGCCAGGGCCGGTGAAGTCTTCCAGCCCAGGACCGGCAAGAAGATGGTGCCCCGGCCGCTCGGCGATGCCCCGGCCGACGACCCGGTCGACCGGCGTCGGGCACTGGCCCGATGGCTGACCGTCCAGAACCCGCGGTGGCTGGCCCGCAATGTCACCAATCGATACTGGGGCTACTTGATGGGCAAGGGACTGGTCAACCCGATCGATGACCTCCGCGAGACGAACCCCCCGGCGAACCCGGCGCTACTCGATGCCCTCGCGTCGAGCTTCATCGAGTCCGGCTACGACCTCAAGGCACTTCTCCGGCTGATCCTGACCAGCCGGGTCTATCAATTGAGCGCAAACACAACGCCGGACAATCGGCTCGACACATCGTTCTTCACCCACTACACAATCAAGCGGCTCACGGCCGAGCAATTACTCGACGCGATCGATCTCGCAACCGGGACCGTGGAGAAGTTCCCGAAACTGCCCGCGGGGACGCGCGCCATCGCCCTGCCCGACACCAACTACGCATCCTACTTCCTCGACACATTCGGCCGCCCGCTCCGCGCAATCGCCTGCGAGTGCGAGCGCTCCGGCGACCCGAACCTGAGCCAGGCCCTTCACCTGATGAATGGCGAGCTCCTCAATCGCAAATTGCTCCAGGCGAACGGACGATTGGCCCGGATGCTCCGCGATCCCAAGCTGACCGATGAGGCGCTGATCCGTCGGCTCTACCTGCTCGCCTTCACCCGGCCGCCGACCGGCACCGAGATCGTCCAGGCGAGGACGATACTGGCGGAGGCGGCCGATCGGGCCATGGGCGCTCAGGATCTGTTCTGGGCTCTGCTCAACTCCAAAGAATTCCTCTTCAATCATTGATCGGGCCGTCCCATGAGCGACCTCCAGGTGCAACAAAGCGATTCATCGCGGAGGAGTCGGGTCCCGATCGGTCTTCTCCCGATCCTGGCCGGACTCCTCATCGCGACGGCCGGGCAGGGGGCGACCGTCCTGGCCGCCGATCCTCCCACCCCGAGCTATGAACGCAACATCAAGCCGATCCTCGCCCGGCGTTGTGTCGTCTGCCATAGCGCCCGGAATCGGGATGACCTCGATCTCTCGGGTGGGCTGGCCCTCGATACCTATGACGCGATCATGAACGGGACCGGGCGTCGCAAGGTCGTGATCTCGGGCCGATCGGCGGGCAGCGAGCTGGTGCGTCGGCTCTCCGAGCCGGACGAAGACCTGCGAATGCCGCTCCAGGATACGCCGTTGCCCCAGCCGCAACGGGAATTGATCGGCCGATGGATCGATGCCGGCGCCTCGCGCGGCGTCCCCTCCGCAACCACGGCCTCGGCCCCGACTCCGAACGGCGTTGCCTCGATCGGAAGGCCGCGCCGGGGCCCGGCCATGGACGTGATCCTCCCGACCGATGTGAAGCTTCCTCCCGGGACTTTGAAAACGTCCAAGGGCGGCCCGATGGAGATCGTGTTGCCCGCCGGTCCGCTGCCCGCTGTGGGCTCGCTGGCCTTCCGCGGCGACAACCGGTTACTCGCCGTCGGGACCTATGGTCAGGTCGTAATCTGGGACCTGGTCGAGGGACGGCCGGCGGGAGAGATCCTCGGTATTCCCGGACCGGTGCACGCGCTGGCATTCAGCCGGGACGGCCGTCGCCTGGCGATCGGCGCGGGTCTGCCGGCCCGTTCGGGGGTCGTCCGGATCTATTCCGTCCCGGATGGCTCGTTGCTGCATGACTTCGCCGGGCACAAGGATGTCGTATTCGCGTTGTCGCTCCGGCCCGACGGCGCCCAGCTTGCATCGGCCTCGTTCGACCAGACCGTCCGGCTCTGGGACCTGGGACGCGCGCAGGCCGCAGGGGTCTTCCGCGGCCACTCGGATTTCGTCTACGCGGTCGCCTACACCCCGGACGGCCGACACCTGCTGACGGCGGGCAAGGACCGGACGATCAAGCGGATCGATGTCCGGACCCTGAAGGAAGAGCGCACTTACAGCGGCCACGACCAGGAAGTCCTGGCGCTGGCCGTGCATCCGGACGGCTCACGCTTCGTCTCGGCGGGCGATGAGCCCCAGATCCGTTGGTGGACCGTCGATGGCGATTCGCCGACGGCACGCCGCGGCGGTCACGCCGGACCGGTGCATCAGCTCGCCTTCAGCGGTGACGGCCGCCGACTGATCTCCGCGGGCGGAGACCACACTGTGCGGCTGTGGGACGCCAGGACGGGCGCCTCCCTGCGTCAGCTCCGCGGCCCCGCGGATTGGCAATATGCGGTCGCGATCGCCGACGACGCCCGACTCGCCGCGGCCGGGGGCTGGGACGGCCTCGTTCGGCTCTGGGACGCCGAATCCGGCCGACTGCTCGCAACCCTGGTGCAGCCACTATCAGCGAGCAGCGCGGATACCGCGGACAGCGAGCAGCGGACAACGGACCGGATCGAATGGTTCGCCGTTTGTCCGGAGGGCTACGTCGCCGGATCGCCCGGATGGATCGGGGCGGCGAAGTGGCGTGCGGGCGATGTCTCCCTCGGCGTGGATCCCGTCCGGGCGGTGTGCGTTCATCCCGACAGCGTCGCTCGCGCCCTGCGAGGCGAGGCGATCAAGGCCGTCTCCTTCCCCACACAACGATCGGAGTGAGCCATGAGACGCGTGGGAATCGCTATCGTATTCGCGGCCCTCGGCTGGGCGGGCCTCCTGACGGTCGCGTGCCTGGCTCAGACCTCGTATCCGATGACCACGAGGGTCGAGCCGATCGCCGTGACCCGCGGCCGGAGCGCCGAGATCCTCATCTCGGGACAGGAGAAGTTCGACGGCGCGTGGGCACTCCTCTGCCAGGGCCCGGGGCTGCATGGCGAGGTCTTGAAGGTCGAGACACCCGAACGACCGCAGGCGAAGAGGGCGCGTCGACCGACCAATGCCCAGGTCCGGGCGAAGCTGGAGGTCGCACAGGATGCTCCGCTTGGCCCGCATGAGATCCGCGTCGCCACGCCGCAAGGCGTTTCGAGCGTCGGCCTGGTCGTGGTCGTGGACGATTCGGTCGTCTCCGAGGAGGACGAACAGGCCAACGACCGTCCCGAGACCGCCCAGAAGCTGACGCTCCCGGTCGTCGTGGCGGGCCGCGCCGCCAAGCTCGAAGACGTCGACTGGTACACGTTCGCGGCCGAGAAGGGGGAATGGATCAGCTTCGAAGTCTGGGGCAATCGACTCCAAAACAAGATCCACGACCTGCAAGCCCATTTCGATCCGATCCTGACGATCCACGATGCCGGCGGACGGAAGGTCGCCGTCGCCGACAACACCTTCGCCGCCGACCCGTTGCTCTCGTTCCGGGCTCCGGCTTCCGGGACGTACTACCTCGAGATCCGGGATACCACGTACTCCGGCAACGCTTCGTGGTGTTATGCAATGACGTGCGTGAAGGGACCTGTGGCCACATCGATCCAGCCGATGGCCGTGAATCCAGGAAAGTCCGCGCAGCTCGAGGTCCGCGGCCCCGGCTTCGATCGGCCCGCCTCGATTGTGCTCCCCGTGCCGGCGGGCATTTCTCCCGGCGAACACCGGCTCTCGATCGCCCCGGCCGGCGGCGGATCCCGCCCCATCCCCATGATCGTGACCGATCATCCAATCGTCGTCGAGTCCAACGACGCACCGGCGGGAGGAGATCCGTCGAAGCCGGTGGCGCTCCCGGCCGCGGTCTGCGGCCGGCTGGATCGTCGCGGAGACGTGGATGGCTACGGATTCGCCGCTCGCAAAGGGCAGGCGTACGCGTTCGAGGTCATCGCCAGCCGGGCGGAATCGGAATGTGATCCGGTCTTGCGGCTGCTCGATCCCAAGGGCAACGTGGTCTCGGAGGCGGACGACGTGCGCGGGCTGGGAAAGGACGTCCGGCTGGAATGGAACGCGACCGCCGACGGCGTTTTCCGGCTCGAGGTCGCCGATTTGCACGACCGGGGCGGCCCGACTTTCGGATATGTCCTGCTGGCCGAGGAGGGCCGGCCGGACTTCGTCCTCACCTGCGACCCCGACAAGATCAACGTCGGGCCGGGGGGCCGCGTCCCGATCTTCGTACGCGTCACGCGTCGGCACAGCTTCAAGGGTGCCGTGACCCTGGGCTGGGACGGCCTACCGGCCGGCATCTCGGCGAGCCCGCTCACGATCGGGCCAGCGATGAATGAAGGGGTCATCGTGGTCTCTGCGGACCCCGGCGCCGGTCGTGCCGCTTCGATGGTTTCACTGCGAGGGACCGGGCAGGGGCCCGGCGGTCCGATCATGCGTACCGCAAATCCGCAGGAGGAGATCTACCTGCCCGGTGGCGGGCGCGGCCGATTCGCGGTCGACACCCTCGCCCTCGCGGTGACGGACCCCTCGGATATCCGGGTCGATGCCAGGCCCAGCGAGGTCGTCCTGGCGCCGGGAGAGTCCGTACCGGTCGACGTGACCGTGACTCGCAGCCCCAACTACACGCAACCGGTCAACCTGGCGATCGTCCTCCAGCACCTGGGAGGCATCCATGCCAACCCGTTTCCGCCGGGTGTGACCGTCAAGGATGCCGGCAGCAAGACCCTCCTCGCGCCGAACGAGACCAAGGGCCGGATCATCCTCCAGGCCGCCCCCGGCGCGTCGGCTTGCGACAAGGTCCCGGTAGCCGTGATGGGACACGTCTCGATCAATTTCGTGGTCAAGACGGCCTATGCCAGTGCGCCGATCCTCGTGACGGTCCGACCGAAGCCGGGTGGCTCGAAGCCTTGAAACGATCCGTGCCCCGGCGTAGTCATAATCCACCGAACTCGCTCACGTCTTGGGCGGTCCCAGTTTGGCAAGGGCGGCGGGGAGGTCATCCTCGAGATCGAGGATCTTGACCAGGTTCATGGTCCGGAAGAGATCCATGATGTACGGACTCGAGCCGAAGATCACGACCCGGCCCTGTCGGCGGTCGATCCGTCGCTTGATCGTCACGAGGAAGCCGATCTCGGAGCTGGCCAGGTAGTTGACGTCGCTCAGATCGAGGGCAAACCGCGGATCGGGATGCGACTCGAGCAGCTTGTAGAGCCAGTCTCGCTGGGTGGACTGCCAGTCGTATCCGGCGGAGTCGTCATTGGCCTCGAATGCGATGACGAGCACACCGCTGACTTCCAGGGTCGCGAATTTGAGCATGCCGAAGGATCCTTCGCTCCATAAAGTCTCGAACGACAGCGTCATCGCGTCGTTGAAGCCGGCATCCACCGGTGAAAGGTCGCGGGAAACTTGATCGGCTGCGCGATTGTAGGATTTTACCCATGTGCCGGACAGACGCAAGGATCAATGGGTCAACACCGTGTAATTGATCGGGCCACGCCCCGTCGTCGGGGCATTGGGGCGATGGTGGATCCTCGCGGAACACGCGAGGACTTCGGACGATGACGCGCCATCGGGACCGCTCATCCGTTCGGGTGTTGTTCCGACGGCTGGGCACCTTCGCTCGTCGCCTGGTTTCGGTCGTAAGGGATGATGTTCTCCCACTCGCTCGCGTCGGAACGGGCGACCACGGCGACCACCGGCTCGCTTTCGCTCAGATTGAACACCTCATGGGGTACCCCCGGCTCGATGTAGATGAAGTCGCCCGCCTGGTTCTCGACCGAGAGCCGGAGGCCGGGCCCAAACTCGTGACGCACGCGACCCTGGAGGATGTACAGCATCAACTCGAAGTCGACGTGGATGTGGGCATAGGCAACGCCCCCGGGAGGAATCGTCGCCACATTCATCGAGAGTTTCGACGAACCGACGTTCCTCGCGCTCAATCCAACCCGATACTGGATATTGTTCCAGGCGCGGCAGTTATCGCCGCCCCGGATCACGGAGATCCCATCACGGCCTTCGACGACTCGCCGGAGGTCGTCTTCCTGGTTCGAACCGCCCGAACCGGACATCATCGATATGACTCCCACTCCCAACGCGGCCCCGCCGCGACCATCGAGGCATTCCAGAGACCCGTCCCGGAATCGTCTCGCTCCGGACCATTCCGGGAATCCGTCATTGGGAATCAGTTCGATCTCATGGCCGAAGTCGGGCAGGGCGAGGAGGATTCAACGATAGCGGATCGCGAACTCGAGACGATCGGTCGGATCCCACCGTTCCGGCCCGGACCCGCTCCGATCGGCTTCGAGAGACTTTTCGTGATCTTAACGACTCCAGGTAGTCAAGACCACATGTCACGAGGATTTTGTAAAAGAAAGGCCGGGATCGCTCGGTCCACCGCCCAGCACCTTGAACTGGAAGTGATTATCATCCGGCCAGTTGATCGAGCCTACCATGACGTTGTTCTGGTCCTGGGCCAGCGTCAGGATTCCGTTGACCTGACTCGAGCTCCCCTTGAACTCGTGGTCCTGACGTTGATGCGAAACCTTCCACGTAAAATGTTCCGGATCCTGAAATGTCAGCGTAATCTTCGTGTCGGGCGCCGGCTGGGCGGTCCAGGTTCCCTCCAGCTTCCCCTCCTTGCCGGACGGAGTCGGCTCGGACGATGCAGGGCTTTCCGGCGCAGGCGGGGTCCCCGGATTCGCAGTCTGGGCCGTCTGGACGTTCGGGCCCGCCCCTTGCGGCGCCTCGAGTTGCTGGACCAACTGGCTCGACAGTTTATCGTTCGGCTGGAGTGCGGCGACCGTCTTGTACTGGGCCAGGGCCTCTTCGTTATGCCCCTGGGTCATATAGTGGTAGGCGAGAACGAAGCGGTCGGCCGCCGACTTGGGATTCTGAGTGCACGCGTTCTCGAGGGCCCTGAGTTGCTGGGTGTAGGTCTCCGGGCTGCCGAAGAGGTTGATCAGGGTCGTCCAGTCCCAGCCGGGTCCGACCGACAGTACCGCGTAGAGAGAGGCCGCGGCCTCGTCATACCGCCCGAGGGCAAAAAGGCAGAGGGCGCGGAACTCGTGGAGCGTCGGGTCATTGGGCAGTTGGGCCAGCGCCTGGTCGGACAGCGCGAGCGCCTTCTGGTAGTCGTCCAGCTTGAAGGCGTCTCTCGCCTGGTCGAAAAGGGCCATCGCCTGATTCGTGACGGTATCCTCCGGCACGGGCGCCGTGGTATTGATCGGCTGCGCGTAGTTATAGCCGAGCGACTGCCCGACCCCGCCATATCCGCCGCCATAATAGGGGTTGGAGTAGTTCGAATAGCCCCAGTTGTAGAGCATGGGACCGAAGAGCCAGGAACTCATCCCATAGCCCATACCCATGCCAAGGCCCATGCCGAGCCCCGAGCCGAGTCCCCAACCAAAGCCCCCGTATCCCAATCCGTAGCCGCCATATCCCATACCATAGCCGCCATATCGACCCCAGTAGCCGCCTCCGGGATATCCGAGGCCGCCCCGGTTGGCCCAACCGCCGGGGTGATTGCCGTTCCAGTACCCATGGACCCAACCCTGGTGATAGCCCATGTAGGGGTTATGCAAGCCCATCGCGTTACCGTTGAGGTTGCGATTGGCGGTGAACGCATTGCCCCGATTGACGTTGATGCTTCCGTATCGGCCCGCAACGGCGCCGGCTCCGATCGATCGCTCACGGAATCCGGCCTCGCGACCGATCCCGCCGGCGCCGAAGCCCGGACGTGCTCCAAGTCCGGCCTCACTCCGAGGAGCCATCCCGCGGGCCGCCGGCATGCCGCCGGCATGCATCGCAGGGGCATATCGCGGTTGTGCGAAGGATCGCGGCATGCTGAACGAGGGTGTCCGATTAAATGCCGGCGCCCCGGCGCGAAACCCGCCGGCCGGGTGAAACCCGCCGCCATGGAAACCGCCGCCGCCGTGTCCTCCACCCCCGCCATGACCGCCGCCGCCGTGGAAGGCAGAGGCAGGACCCGCCAGGCCCGACATGATCAGCGCGGCCAGGACATTACTGACGATTCGAAACTTCATGACCAACTCCGGTTGTTTCGCGAGGATTCGAGGATTCTTGACCCATGCTCACCGAGACTGGGGCGGCGGCGGCCTGCGAACCATGACATATTCGGCATGATCGGGCACGACCTGGTCTCCGACGGTTCGCTCGACGGAACTCCAGCGCGCCGACTGGGGGCTGATCCGGGTCAGGATGTGGGTGGCCGTCGCGGTTCGACCGTCCGGCAGGATTCCCGACGACTTGATCACCCACTCGTCCCCGTTGCGACTCCAGAGCCCGCTGCTGTGGCCGCCTTCGGAGTCGAAGACCCACGACTTGATCTGACGCGTCGAGGGGTCCCAGCCGATTCGCTCGGAGACGGTCATGACCGGCTTCCCCTGGACGTGGACCGTGAAGTCCCTCAGCAGGAAATTCTGGTCCACGGTCCACCGGCAGTTGGAGCGGACGACCGAGTCGGGACTCTCGTCGATCCAATCGCCCACGAGCCACTCCAGTTCCTGAAGCCGCTGGTGATGCGTCAGACCCTTCACCTGCTCCTCGCGGACCGTCGAGTACCTCCAGCGATTCCCTTGTTTCACGTACAAGACGCTGTAATGATGGGTCGTCGGGGCCTGATTGCCGGCGATGTTGACCCGGGTCTGTCCTTCCTCCTGGGCAACGTCCGGGCCAAGGAATCGGAGTGATTCCGGAGAGATCTTGATCGTGGCCCTCGGGCGATCCTTGAACATCGACCGGAAGACCTCTTCGATCATCGGACGCCCCCGGAGACGTTCTCCGTCCTCGTCGATCATCTCGGCGTCCTCGGTGAACAGGGCCGCGAGCGCGCGGGCATCGCCGGTGTTGTAGGCTCGCGCATAGGCTTCCGTGATCGACTGCAGGGCCAACTGATCCTCGGGCCGCTGTGTCAGGGCCGCTTGCGGCACCTGGGGCTTCACGCCCGGCACGGCCTGGGTTGCGACCGGTGTCGCCGAGGGCACCGGATTCTGGCCCACCTGGGCCCCGACACGGCCCGCGACACCGAGACACGCCCAGGTTACCATCAAGACCGACGTCGTCGTTCTCATACCGGTTGTCCTCATGGTCGCACACCCATCAAGATGCATTATTGACGAAACATCTTCGATGCAAACATCATGCCGGATGGAAACTATCGCCGGCAAGTCATCCCCGATTTCGGATCCATCCCGAGGAGGATCGAATCATGAGCGACAACTCCGGAACCTCGGCAGAAGACGGGCAACGAATCCCGACACGGCAAGGTCCCTCGGTCGCGGATCGGCTCCTGGAATGGCGCGATCGATTCCCGATCCTGTCGCGGACGAACTACCTGATCAGCAATTCCCTGGGTGCAGTGCCGAAGTCCGCCGGCGCGAGCCTCCACGCGTATTATGAGGCGTGGGCGAGCCGGGGAGTCCGTGCCTGGGAAGACGCATGGTGGTCGCTGGGCGCCGACCTGGGCGATCTGGTGGCTCCCCTGATCGGGGCACGTCCGCAGGAGGTCGTCTTCCAGCCCAATGTCACCCTGACCCATGCGGTCGTGCTGAGCGCCTTTGATTTCCATAGAGACCGATCCCGGATCGTGACCGACGCCATGCACTTCCCATCGATCCTGTACCTGATCGATCAGAAGCGTGCCGACGGCGCGACCGTGACAGTGGTCCCCTCCGAGGACGGCATCGCGGTGGAGACCCAGCGCCTGGTCGAGGCGATCGACGAGCGCACCGCGATCGTCAGCCTATCGCATATCCTGTTCAAATCGGCGTACGTCCACGAGATCGCGGCGATCACCGAGAAGGCGCGCCGGGTCGGCGCGATCACGGTCATCGACGGTTATCAGGCCGTCGGGACCATCCCGGTGGATGTGCGGGCCCTGGGGATCGACGTTTACATCGGGGGCTGCCTGAAATGGCTCTGCGGCGGCCCGGGCGCGGCGTTCCTCTGGGTGGATCCGGACCTCCGCGAACGGCTCGAGCCCCGGCTCACCGGATGGATGGCCCACGAACAGCCGTTCGCCTTCCAGACGAAGCTCGTACGACGCGAGGACGCCTGGCGGTCTCTCCACGGAACCCCCAACATCCCTGCCCTTTACGCCGCCCGGCCGGGTCTGGAGATCGTCCGCGAGGTCGGCATCGAGGCCATTCGCGCCAAGTCGATCCGGCAAACTCGGCGACTGCTCGACCTGGCCGACGAGGCCGGTTATCGCTGCACGAGTCCTCGAGACCCCTCGCGCCGGGGAGGGACCGTCGCGATCGACGTGGAGAACGGTTACGAGATCTCGCAGAGCCTCAAATCCCTCGACATCCTCTGCGATTACCGGCCGGGGGCGGGGATTCGATTCTCGCCCCACTTCTACACCCGCGACGAGGAGATCGACGCGGCGGTCTCGACCATCGGCGAGATCCGGGAAAGCGGTGCGTGGCGTGCCTTCCTCGCCAGGAAGGCCGCCGTCACCTGATCGCGCTCGCCGGGCATCGCCGATTCGCCCTCGGATCACCGCGGGTTGTACGCCCTTCCAAGCGAACCCCGGCGTCCGACGGCGGGTCTGTGCCGGTGGACGAGATGGGTGGCCGGCCCCGAGGGGACCTGGACCGACCGGCTGCCGTCTCGCCCGGTAGGTCCAAGAGGTGCGACCATGTCCCAATCGAGCGACATCCTGTGCCGACCGACGCTGGTCTTGAACCGCTCCTGGCATCCGATCCACGTCACGACCGTGGTCCGGGCGCTCGTGATGCTGTGGAACGACTCGGCGAAAGTGGTCGACCCCGAAGAATACCGGCTCTACCCCTGGGAGGAGTGGATGACGCTGGCCCCGAGTGACGGAGCCCCTTGCATCCGGACGGCCCGGGCCCGGCTCCGGGTCCCCGAAGTCGTCGCGCTCCAGCATTACGACCGGGTCCCGCTGTCGGTCGTGACTTTCAGTCGGCGGAACGTCGCCAGGCGCGACCACTACACCTGCCAGTATTGCGGCTCGCAGCCGGGCGTCGACGCATTGACCATCGACCATGTCCTCCCCCGTGCGCAAGGAGGCCAATCGAGCTGGACCAACTGCGTGGCTGCCTGCGTGCCCTGCAACGCTCGCAAGGCGGACCGCACGCCCGAGCAAGCCGGCATGAAACTGAAGAAGCCCCCGGCCCGCCCCGACTGGAAGCCGCTCTATGCCCTGCATGGGCACGGGCATGCTCCGTCCTTCGAGAGCTGGAAGAAGTTCCTCGCCAACGACTCGGCCCGTGCCCGGGCCTGAGCCCCCGCAACATCCAGAGGATCACCCCGGCCTTGTAGGAGCGTCCCCCAGGGCCGGGACGCCTCCATACGCGATGCCAATTCCGAATCCGCGCGTGTAAGTCTGATTCTTATAAGAAAAAATGTGTAATGGACCGCCGGTTGTCCCCTGAAAGGTATCGAAGTTGCAGGCGAAAGGATAGTGCGCGAGGGGCGTCCTCGCGCGGGGCATTGCCCCTTCGAATCGTCCTTTCGTCAGGCAATGGAGGTCTACCATGAGGAATCGGCACGCATTGTTCGCGGCCACCACGACGATGGCCCTGGCCATCCTGCTGTCGCCGAACATCTGGGGTCAGGAGAACCGGGCCGCGGCCGGCCGGGACGACAAGAATCAGTCCGGGAAGCACGATGAGAAACAGAGTTCGACGAAGTGCGAGAAGATCCAGGGGATCGTCGCCGGGATCACCGCGGAAGGCGAAGTGACGTTCGACTACGCGCACAACCGCGCGATCGCGGCGGAGGGTGCATTCCTGACCATCGTCGGATCGCCGGTGTGGTCGGAGAAGGAGCGGTCCGAACATGCGGATAAGGCACGCGCCGACGAGAAGCGGGGGGAGTCTGGCAGGAGGCGGCACAACGTCTACATCGCCTGGCTGTCACCGCGGACCAAGATCTGTGAGTGCATGGAGGAATCCGGCGGGTCTCACGCGGCGAAACACGAGGACAAGAAGGCGGAAGCCGGCAAGTCGAACGCGTCGAATCACGAGTCCGACAAGGGCAGGTCGAAGGAATGTTCGTTCGACAAGCTCGAGATCGGCGATCGCGTCGAGATCCAGTTCGAACCGCGCGAGGAGTCGAGCGGGAGCCACATGGCCCACCAGACCAATCGGATGCGTGAGAAGCACGGGCGTCTTCGGACCCATGTGGGTATCGCAACCGAAGTGACGATCATGACATCCCGGGACGAGGAGCACTCGGGCTCCAAGGATAAGGATTCGAAGTAATCCTCTCGGCATCACTTGAGCCTCGGGACGAGGAAGGATTCGATGAGCGGCCGGGGCCTCGATTCGACCCGGCGCGGCCGCTCATCTCTCTCCGATTCCGATTCCTGAAATCCGCCCACGCTCGTCGCGTGAAGCGTCATGGTCTCGCGAGAGGCGTGTCGATCCAGGTCCGCCTGGCGTGCGATTCGAGGACGGCGTCGGCGACGATCTGGGCGTTCAGGCCGTCGTAGAAGCTCGGGACGGCCGCTCGATGCTCGACGATCGCCGAGATGAACTCCCACATCAGGTCATAACGAAAGACCGTCGCCGGAGGGCCCTGGCCGGGATCGCGCGGGCTGGTCGCCGGCTTGAGGAACTCGGCCGGGACGGTCACCGGGGCCAGGTCCTGGCCGGTCTTGCCGAGGAGGATCGTGTTGGGCTCATGCAGCCGGTAGACGGCCGAGCCCTCCGAGCCGTTGATCTCGGCCCATTCGTGGCCGAAGCCGTCGCGATGGTAACCCTTGGCGAGGGTGGTCCCTTCCCAGACCCCGGTTGTGCCGTCGGCGAACTCGCCGATCAGGCACGACCAGTCGTCCACTTCCGACGGCGGGCACACCCGCCCGTCGGCCGTCCGGTCGCGGGGGGCGAAGCGTGCCACGGCCCCGCAGACCCTGGCGATCGGGCCGAGCAGGTCGATCGCGAAGTCGATCCGATGGATCGTCATGTCGAAAAGGTCGCCGGCGCCGGCGCGGGCGCGGTACTGCCTCCAGCCCCAGCTTGTTTCGGGCCAGTCCAGGAATCGTTGCGAGCGGAAATGGCGAGGTGTTCCGAGTACCCCCGACTTGAGGAGGTGTCGCAGGTATCGCATCGAGGGTGCGAATCGGTAGGTGAACGCGGTCATGTGGACCACGCCGGCGTCCCGGGCCGCCTCGTACATCAGGCGAACATCCTCGGCGCTCAGTCCGAGCGGCTTCTCGCACATGACGTGCTTGCCGCCCTTCGCAGCCGCGACCGCGATCGGGCGATGCGTATCGTTCGGCGTGGCGATCACCACGGCGTCGATATCATCCCGGCGGCACAGCTCCTCCGGTTCGGTGGTCGCCACTGAGACGCCCCACTCCGCCTTACGTCTTGCCAGGATCTCGGGGTCGGTGTCACAGATTGCGACGAGCTCGGCCCGCGAATCCAGCCGAAGACCGGGAAGATGGTGGTACGCCGTGACGGCGCCGGTGCCGATGAATGCCACGCGAATGGGTCGTTCCGGGGTCGATGCCGCCATGGTCCATTCCTCTCGAATCAAATCCTGTGCTGGTAATGAGCGTCCCGTTTGATCCTGCACGGGCTTGTCTCGAATCTTCGCTTGTCGACGTCGGCCTCGCAGGATCGGTCCGGCTCCCGTATGATGAGCCGGGAGGGCAGTAATGATGGAAGACTCCAACGTGGCGATCGGCTCCCCTGCGAAACCGCCGGCGACTGGCCGATGCATACCGATCTCAATCCCGATCGACCTACCGGCCCGGGTCCATCGGGATGCCGACGGCGTCCTGTGGGCTGACGTTCCCGCCCTACCCGGATGCGTCGCGGGCGGAGAGTCGTTCGACGAGGTCCTGGCCAACCTCAAGGAAGCGGCCGAGGGTTGGTTGCTGGCGAAACAGGACATCGAGACCAAGGGTTGGCCCTCGTCATGAAGCCGGTGTCCGGCAAGCGTCTCTGCAAAGTGCTCGAGAGCCAGGGGTGGATCTTACTGCGAATCAACGGCAGCCACCATATCTATGGCCGTCCGGATCGAGCCACGATTCTCCCCGTGCCGGTACATGGAAACGCCGACCTGCATACGGGGACCCAGCGTGCCTTGATGCGACAAGCCGGCTTGACCGACGCGGATCTCTGAACCAGAGGATCTTCCACGCGAGCGCCGGGCCGCCGATCCGATAGGGAGTTTCGACCGTCCGGACGCCCGAACTTCTCCGGGTGCTTGCCTTCGCCCCTCGGTCCTACTATCCTGCACGGAACTTCGCAAGTCTGTAACTCCTCCAGATGATCTGAGGGAAGCCGTCGATGGCAAGCGAAAAGCCGATCCGGGTGGCGATCATCGGCCTTGGGTTCGGGGCCGAGTTCATCCCGATCTATCAGAACTATCCCGGTGCCGAAATCTATGCGATCTGCCGCCGAGACCGCAAGGGGCTCGACGAATGCGGCGATCAGTACAAGATCCCTGCCCGGTATACCGACTACCATGAGCTGCTCAAGGCCCCCGAGATCGACGCGGTCCACATCAATTCGCCGATTCCCGATCATGCCTGGATGTCCGCCGCGGCACTCAACGCCGGGAAGCACGTCGCCTGTACCGTACCGATGGGTACGAGCATCGATGAATGCCGACAGATCGTGGAGGCCCAGCGCGCCAGCGGCAAGGTCTACATGATGATGGAGACCGTGGTCTACAGTCGGGAATACCTGTTCGTCAAGGAACTGTACGACGCGGGCGAGCTGGGCCGGCTCCAGTTCCTCAGGGGCAGTCACCAGCAGGACATGGACGGCTGGCCCGACTACTGGCCGGGTCTGCCGCCGATGTGGTATGCGACCCATTGCGTCAGCCCATGCCTCGCCATCCTGGGTAAGCACGCCAAGAGCGTCGTCTGCCACGGGTCCGGCCGGATCCGTGAGGAGCTGATCGGCCGGTACGGCAGCCCCTTCGCCATCGAGACGGCGACCTTCACAATCAAGGACTCCGACATCGTCGCCGAGGTCACCCGCAGTCTCTTCGACACCGCACGTCAGTACCGGGAGAGCTTCGACGCACTCGGAAGCAAGAAGAGCTTCGAGTGGCAGCAGGTCGAGGGCGAGGAGCCGGTCATCCACACGAAAAGCACGACGGAACACCCCATCCCCGAGTCGGAAATCCCCAAGCGGGTTGCCGTCCCCGACTATGCCCATCGGCTGCCCCAGCCCATCCAGAGGTTCACGACCAAGGGCGTCTACAGCCTCGAGGAAGGTGCGCATCATCTGTCCTTCACGCAGGGCGGCGGCCACGGAGGTTCCCACCCTCACCTGGTCCATGCGTTCCTGAGTGCCGTTCGCGGCGAGCGACCCGCGTTGCCCGATGCGGAGACTTCCGCCAACTGGACCATGGTCGGACTCTGTGCCCACGAATCGGCCCTCAATGGTGGAACACGGGTCGATATCCCGGTGCTCTGACATTCATGCAGGCGACGGACGAGGCTCGGCCCTCACTCAACGAAGATATTGGCGTGCAGATCGCCATGGCGGTTGAAATCGCGTACGCGCCTCTCCGTCGCCCGATTAATGGCCGTGAAGCACGGGTATGCCAGGAGTAAGACCAGAATCGCCTTGAAGAGCCACCCCGACCGGGTGCGGCCGAGGCGGGCTATCCATTCGGTGCCCTCGGCGATCAGCAGGAACAGCGCGGGGACCAATTCGAGCATCAGGCGCCCATGGATGGGATACTTGCCGTAACCGGCTGCGATCAAAGCCATGAGGACGGGCATGATCAGCAGGAGATAAATGGTCCAGGCCCGGCGAGCCATGACCAGCTCGCCGATTTGCAGGAGAATCACAGGCAACAGGACCCCGGCCCTCGGCCAGACGGGCGCGACTAGGTTCAACGGGTTCACGAAGATCTCGAGCAGGATGCCGGTGGCCTTCAGGAGATCCGCTCGCACGACTTCCAGAGGTTGATCGACTCCCACCGTCGAATGATTCGGGATGAAGGCGAAATCCCAGAACCGATACATCGTCGTGTAGGGGCTCAGTAGTGCACGCGAGGACTCATACGAAACGTAGAAGACCCCGAGCCAGCCCAGGCCGATCATCGTCCAGACGACGGCGGTGCGATATCGCTGCGCGAACAAGCTCTCCAGGATCAACGTCGCGCCGCAGCCCGCCACGACGAACGCCGACGAGAACGACCACCAGGGCGCGATCGCGGCGGCGGCGGCCAGCATGGATGCGGTGCTGAGAGAGGCCGGGCCTCCGAGGGCATCGAGTGCCGCCAGGCTGATTGCCAGGCCGACCGCGAGATCCACGGAATAAGGTTTCATCTCGGTCGAGTAGTAGATCAAGTCGTCAGAAAACGCGAAGAGTGCCAGCGCGACCAGTGCGGCGCGGCGCGGCAGGACGCGCCTCGCCAGGATTGAGAAGAGGTAAAGCGACCCGATTCCGGCGATCAGGGGCACCAGTCGCATCACGAAGTTCGAATCGCCCAGGAGGCTCACGAGGGCCCTCTGCACGATCAGGAAGCCGAGAGGCGCGAGCTGGTCGTTGGTCAGGGTCTCCGAGAAGTCGAGGATCGACTTATCGACGATGTTCCCTTTGAGCGACATCTCGTCGAGCCACATCGATCGATTGGTCAGATAGACGATCAGTCGCAGTGCGATGCCCAGTCCGAGCATCACGTCCGCCGGCCGCTCCCTGACGAGCCGGACGACGGGCTTGAAGTCCAGTTGAAACTCGCGCATCCAGATCCGCGACGCGGCGATCGTCGACAACCATCGCATCAAGAGGGCCCCGGGAATGTCAGGCGACCGCGTTGAGGGCTCGTGCCTCGGCGTCGACGCGACGAATCGCCTTGAACGCCTCCATCGGATCGGACCTGGGACTCATCTCCATGCCGATGGGGTCCTTGTAGCCGATGTCGTGGATCGTCTTCAACACGTAAGGGTAAGCAATCTCGCCGGTCGTGGGTTCGTGACGACCGGGGTGATCGGCGAGCTGGAAGTAGCCGATCAGATCCCGATACTTGCGGATGTTGCCGCTGAGGTTGCCTTCGCTGATCTGCTGGTGATAGATGTCGAATAGCATCTTGACGTTCGGGGAGCCGACCGCCTTCAGGACCTCCGCCGCATGAGACGAGTGGACGATGAGCTGTCGAGGGTGGTCGACCAGGATATTCAGCGGCTCCAGGATGATCGTGATCCCCTCGTTCTCCACGATTTTCGCGCCGGCCTTGAGGGCGGAAATGACGGCCTGCGTCTGCTCGTCGCGGGAATGGCCTCGCGTCTCCTCGCCGGCCACGACGCAGATCTTCTTGACCCCCAGCTTCTTTGCGATCGGCACGGCCGAACGGATCTCTTCCTCGAACTCCTCCCGACGTGCCGGGTCGGGGTTGGTGATCCCGTGGCCGAAGCCCTTGACCGGCGATGCCGAGAACTGGACCGTCGTCAGCCCGAGCTCCCGATTCACCTTAAGAATCCCGTCGATGTCCTTGCCGCGCCACGGCCAGAACTCGTAATGCGAGAAGCCGGCCTCCTTGACCTTCCGGAGCCGGTCGAGGAACGGCAGCTTCGTCCAGGTCATCTCGACGTTCACCGCGTAGGTCAGCCAGGTCCCGTCGCCGGACGATCCGGTCTCGGGCGGGGGCGAATCCGCTGAGACCCGCGGATTTGAGGAGGCAACGACGGTCGCGGCCCCTGCGCCGGCGGCGGTTGCCAGAAAGTTGCGGCGGTTCATCAGAAGCGTCTCCCTGGTGACGGTCCAAAGGATCCCTCGTCCGGTCGGTCGTTCGACCGATATGGTAACAGAATCCTCACCAAGTGGTTATGATCGAGTGGCAATCACTGGAACTCCGGCTCGGCACGGCTGGACATCTCCTCGCGCGAGTATTCCCATGCGGATCACCTGGTACGGCCACGCGGCGTTCTTGATCGAAACCCAGGTCATCCGGATCATCCTGGATCCCTATCGATCGCCTGATTGCGGGGGCTACGAGCCGGTCGATGAGCCGGCGGACCTGGTGGTCGTCAGCCATGAGAATGACCGCTATCACAGCCATCTCGGGCAGATCGTCCCGCCATTCGAGACGATCCGGGCGCTCGACCTGCCGCTGGAAGGCACCGTCTTCCGCGATGTCCTCATCCAGGCCATCCACGTCTTCGAAACACCCGAGCGGCTCCCGGAGGATGAGGTGACGATCATTCATCTCCGCTCGGAGGGGCTGCACGTCGTGTTCCTGGGCGATCTCGGGCACCCGTTGACCGAGGCTGAGCTGGCCCCGATCCGGGGCGCGGATATCGTGCTGGCCGCCGCGGGCGGCCCGCCGACGATCGACTACCCGGATATCCCGCCGCTGCTCGATGCCATCGGGCCTCGGATCGTGATCCCGATGCACTTCAAGACGCCCAAGATCGACCTGAAGATCCAGCCCCTGGAGTCCTTCCTGAATGCTTTGCAGGGCGATCCGATCGAACGGCGGGGAGGCCACTCGCTCGATGTGACACCGGCCAGCCTGCCCGCGGTTCGCACCATCGTGATCCTGGAGCATGCGAGGTGAGCGATGATGAGGGTACCAACACCGTTGCCGATCGCAACGTCAATCAAGTCGCTCAAGTGGGCGATTTCGAGCTGAAAGCCGCATCGCCGGAGAAGCCGCCTCGGAATCGTCGGGACTCACTCGATCTCGATTGAGATTTGCATCGACTACAATTCGCGCAGGGCCGAGATCACATCGAGCCGGACCGCCCGCAGCGCCGGGAACATCCCGCCGAAGACTCCCATGGCGAGTGTCATCAGGAAGGCGACACCCATGACCAGCGGTCCGAACCGGAAGGCGACGGTCATCGATGCGAAGCTGTTGAAATCGCTGGTCTCGTAGGTCAATGTGTTGAGCGGGATGGCCGCCAGGACGCCCGCGATCCCGCCCAGGGCGCAGAGGATCAGCGACTCGCCCATGAAACAGATCAGGATATCGAACTGGGAGAACCCCAGGGCCCGCATCGTGCCGATCTCTCGCGTCCGGGCGCCGACGGCGGCGAACATGGTGTTGGCCGCGGCGAACATGGCACCGAAGGTCAGCAGGACGGCGATGAGCGTGCCCGCACCCTTGAGGAAGATGCTCGATCGGCTCTGGTTCTGGAAGTACACCGATTCGGGGATGGCCGCGAGCTTGAACCGGGTGTCGTTCTCGATCGTGTCCTCGAGCTTGCGATAGTCGTCGGCACTCGCCGCGCGGATCTGGACGCAAGAGACCGAGCCGTCGCGGCCCGTATTCTTCTCGACATCCTTCAAGTCCGCCCAGACCTCGCTCTCGGCCGAGCTACCGCCGGCCGTGAACAGCCCGACAACGCGATAGATTTCCTGATCGCCGAACTTCAAGATCCCGCCGACCTGGGCACCCTTGAAGCGCTTGGAGAGGCTCGGGCTGACGATGCATTCCCCCGTCCCTTCGGCCGGGAAGGTGCCGGTGATGATCCGGAAGTTGGGTCGAAGTTTCGGCGAGGCGGCCTGGACCCCACGCACGATGATGTTGGTCCGCGTCCCGTTCTGCCGCTCGGCGATGGGGATGTTCAGGAGCTCCTTCGCGGCCATCGGCCGGCCGTCCACATCGCGGGCGATCCCCGGCAGGTTGAGGAGGTCATCGGCCTTGGAGGACTCGAATCCGCCTGTCGTCTCGTTCGTTGAGCCCTTGCGCATCACGATCAGATCGAGCGGATCGCCCGAGATCGTCAGGCTATGCTCCAGGCCGTCGACGAGGCCGAACAGGATGCACGACGACCAGACCACCAGCCCGGTCCCGAGCACGGTCATCAGCGTCGTCTTCCATCGGACCCGTAGGTTCCGGACGTTGTACTTGAGTGGAATCATGGCTCGCTCAGATGACCTTCCTGAGTCCGTCGACGACCGGGATCGTGGCCGCACTGAAGGCCGGGTAAATCCCGCCGAGGAATCCGACCCCTAATGACATGGCCAGGCCCCCAAGCGCGACGTTCCAGGGGACATAGAAGAAAGGGAGGAAGCCCGCGGTATATTGCGAGAGATCGAACACATCGCACAGGCCCTTGCAGCCGAGAGATCCCAGCACGCCCCCCGTACCGGCGACGAGCACCGACTCCGTCATCACCAGGAAGAGCAGCAGGCCCTTGTTGAATCCGATCGCCTTCAGGACGGCGACTTCGGTGGTCCGCTCGCGCATCGACATCGCCATCGAGTTGCCGGCGACGAACAGTAGCGAGAAGACGACGGCGAATCCGATCCAGAAGATCATCCCCTTGAGGTCGCCCATCATCTCCTCGAACATCTTGCCGAACGCTTCCTCGGTCTGGGTGCGGGTCGGGAAGTCGCTGTTCCGATACAGGTCGTCGATCTTCTTGCAGAGAACTGGCATGTCGGCCGACGTGCGACACCGGATGAACATCATCCCCGCGTTTCCCGATAACCCCCCTCTTGACGACGTTGATGTCGAAGACGATCGGGTCGCAACGCGCTTCAGCGCCTCGTCGAAGTATTCGAAGGGGATGAAGCACATCCGCAGATCGCGGTCGCTCGGCCCGTCATAGATGCCACGGATCGTGAGGTCCAGGTCGACCGGGAAGGCGTCTCCCTTGAGCGGAAGTGGATCGCCGACCTTCAGTCTCTTGTCGAGGGCCAGTTTCCTGCCGATGACGCAGCCATCCTTGCTGACCTGAAACGCCTTCAGTTGGTCATCAGGAATCGTGAGCTCGCTCATCACCAAGAAGACGGTCTGGGGATCGACGGCGAACTGGGCGAACGGGAGGATTTCATCCTTGTATTTTCCCCCGTACCAACTGAAGGGGGTGATCGCCGGCACCTCGCCGATTTTCGCGACTTCCTCGAATTTCCCGACTTCATTGACGTAGGCGATCGGGATCTTCCCGGCAAAACCGTTGGCGTTCAGGGAGGCGATCCGGTTGAACACCCGTGTGGATGCACTGGCCTCGTCGGACATGGCGAAGAACGACTGGAGGATCATCATCAGGAAGAGGCAGATGCTCGTCGAGGCGATGGTCAGGAGCGAGCGCACGGGATTGCGCCGCACGTTGCGGAGGATGTAGGTGAGGTATTTCATGATGCGGCCTGGACCCGGGGTTCCTGGATCACGTCGTCGACGAGCTGGCCCTTGTCGAGGTGGAGCGTCCGGCCCGCCCGGCGGGCGGCCTGCGGGTCGTGGGTCACCATGATGATCGTCTTCTGGAACTCCCGGTTGAGGAGTTCGAGGAGGTCGAGGATCTCCTCGGCGGTGGTGCGGTCGAGGTCGCCGGTCGGCTCGTCGGCCACGAGGAGGTAGGGGTCGGTGACGATGGCGCGGGCGATCGCCACGCGCTGCTCCTGGCCGCCGGAGAGCTGGCGGGGATAGTGGTGCTCACGCCCCTGGAGCCCGACGATCTTCAGGGCCGTCGCCACGTTCTCACGACGCTTGCGCCGCGAGAGCTTCGTCAAGAGGAGCGGCAGCTCGACGTTCTCGAACGCGGTCAGGACCGGGATGAGGTTATACGTCTGGAAGATGAAGCCGACGTTGTTGGCACGCCATCGGGTGATTTGCGACTCGCTCAGCCCGCCGAGATCCTGCCCGTGGACGATGACCTCGCCCTTGGTCGCCCGGTCGAGCCCGGCGATCAGGTTCAGGAGCGTGGTCTTGCCCGAGCCCGATGGCCCCATCAGCGCGAGGAACTCGCCCTCGCCGACCGTCACGTCGAGATTCACCAGGACGGGGATGCGAAATGCGTCGCGGCGGTATTCCTTGTCGACATTTCGCAAGATGATCGAAGGCAGCTCGGACATCGAGGTTGAGCCTTTCCCTGTCGAAGCCTCGTGGGGTCGAGTTTAGTCGGCGATCCGGACGATCTCATCGTCGTGGAGCGCCTTGATCGGGTTGAGGACGACCGACTCGTCGGCTTCGAGGCCCGACTCGACGCGCCCGAGGGCGTCCGTGGTGGTCGCGACCTCGACCTGCCGCTTGTGGACCTTGTTCTTCGGGCCGATGACCCAGACGTGGTCGTGCCCGTTCTCCTGGAAGACCGCCGCCTTGGGCACGAACAGGAACGAACGGCCGGCGTCGGGACTGTTGCCGGTCTTCCCGGGAAGGAAGTGGACGGTGGCGGCGAGTTCGGGGAAGAGCTTGTCGTCGGGGTCGAGGATCTCGACCTTCACCTTGACGGTCCCGCGCGTCCGGTCGCCCATGGGGATCACCTGCCGTAGCCGGCCCCGATAGTGCTTGGACGGGATCGCACTGACGGAGACCTCGGCAGGTTGTCCCAAAGCGACCCGCGAGATCAGGTTCTCGGAGACGTCGGTCTCGACGTCCATGGTCTCGAGGTTGGCGATCGTCACGACGGCTGTGCGGCCCAGCGACGAGCTCATCGCCGTCGGCGTGATGATCTCGCCCTCCTCGCCCTGCTTCTCGACGACGGTGCCGTCGAACGGGGCGTAGAGCGACATCGTGGCGATGGTAGCCTGGATCTCCTGGATATTCGCCTGCGTCAGCTTGATGGATGCGGCCAGGGCCGCCACCCGCGCCTTGGCCTTCTTGAGCCCGGAGATCCCCTTCTCGTACTCCTCCTCGGTGACCTTCCGCGTCGAGTGGAGCCGGGTCAATCGCCGCTCCTCGCGCTCCTTCTCCCACTGGTCGGCCTCGGCCTCCTCGAGCTCCGCCTGGTTCTTCAGTAATTGCGCCTCCCGAGAAGCGAGCATGGCCTTCATGTCGTTGTGCTCGATGACGGCCAGGGTATCCCCCTTATGGACTTTCATCCCCTCATGGACGTACATCCGCTCGACACGCCCGGGGATCTTGGTTCCGATCATGGCCTGGGACCGCGACTTGAGATAGCCCTTGGCGCTCAGGAGCTTCTCCGCCTCCCCGGAGGTCATCCGCTGGACCAGGCCCCGCGTGACTTCGGGACGGGAACGCATCTCGTCGTACTGGCGATAGCCGTAAACACCGGCGGCACCGAGCAGGCTCAACGGGATCAGCCAGATCAGCCAGGAGAGAAGCCGGAGTCCCGAACCTCTGCCGCGGCGATGGCCCGACGATTTCTTGGAGTCACGCCCACTGGCGAAATAGGGGTCCGGGCGCTCGATCTTCAAAGAGGCGAGTTCTTCTCGCAACGTGCTCGCCATCGGTGGACCTCAACGTGTGAACCGAATCGGGCCGGGAATGTCGGGTTCGGATTGCGGCGGGCCATACCTTTTTAACATGATAACAAAGTGACGATCATGGGTCGAGTCAAGGCATCGCGACCGAGCGGTCCGCCAGAATACCTGCCTGCTCATAGAGTTAGGACAACGAGCCCGCATCGCTCCAACTGTCGAGGTGTCGATCGACTCCTGATCCCTCTCATTATATTCTCGGGTGAATGCGGAATCTTGAGGCGTGTGGACCGCATCGGGCGAAAAAGGGTACGGTCTGCGGGTCGCGTATCGCCGGTACTCGGTCGTTCCCGGATCCCGCGCAGCGGCACAGAATCCGAAAACGTCGGTGAGACCTGCCATCCCAGTAGTCATGACTTCTAGTCCCAAGGGAACCTCAGTGACATCCCCCGCGATTTCTCGCCTTGGCCCGATCGACGTGCTCTTGCTCTCGGCCTGGTGCGGCCTGGCGGCCGGCGAGCTCGAAGTGGCATCGAGGGTGATCTCGCGGAACCTCGGCGCGACCAACGGCCTTTACCTGATGATGCGCCACTTCATCTGGTTGGTTCCGTTGATCGACATGTCGGTGTTCCTCGCGCTCGGGTTGTTGCTGGCGATGGCGACAAGGTTCTGGCCGCGACGGGCCGGTTGGCTGGGTCCGCGCCTCCTCTTCGCCTGGGCGATCCTCCCGGCGCTCCTGCTGGCGGGTCGCGGGATCTACACGGAAGCATTGATCGTCCTGGCCCTGGGATTCGCGTCCCTGGTGACCCCGGTCTTCGAGCGGGACCCGGCCCGGATGCGACGGTACGTCGCATTGAGCTTTCCCCTGCTCCTGGCGGCGGTCATCATGCAGGGATTGCTGCTTGTCGGGGGAGATTGGCTCAAGCGCCGCCGCGAGGAAGCTCGTCCACTGCCTCCACCAGGCTCGCCGAATGTGTTGCTGATCGTGCTGGACACCGTCCGAGCCGATCACCTCGGTGTTTATGGTTACGAGCGGCCGACCAGCCCCAATCTGGACCAATTGGCAAGGCGCAGCATCCGCTTCGAACAGGCTCGTTCCGCGGCTCCCTGGACGCTCGCCTCGCACGCGACCATGTTCACCGCACGCTGGCCCCATGAGCTGGACGTGAAATGGTTGCAGCCGATGAGCCGGAAGTTTCCCACGCTCGCCGAATACCTGGGTTCGCTCGGGTATGCGACGGCCGGTTTCGTCGGGAACACGTACTACTGCGCCTACGATAGTGGGCTCGATCGCGGCTTTACTCACTACGAGGATTATGTCCTGGAAACGCTCCCGGCCATCAGGACGGCCCGCCTGGTGGACCTGTGGTTCAAGAGCCTGGCTCAACTGGGCGAGTCCCTGCCGACAAACCCCCTCGTGCTCCAGCAAATCACTCGAGAAGACCGGAAAGAAGCCCGCGAGGTGAATCGGGAATTCCTCGAGTGGTTGAAGGAGAGACGGCAGCCGGAGCGGCCTTTCTTCGCCTTCCTGAACTACGTCGACGCCCATGCGCCTTATGTCCTGCCCGCGGGCTCGACGTGCCGCTTCGGCTCCGTGCCGACGCCCGCCGAGATTCTCTTCTTATTGAAGGGCTGGTTCGAGGCCGACAAGCAGAGGCTACCCCAGCAGGCGCGGGTGCTGGCCAGGGATTCCTACGACAATTGCCTGGCCTATCTGGACGAGCGGCTCGGCGAACTGCTCGACGAACTCGAGCGACGCGGGGTGACCGACCGGACGATCGTGATCGTCACGGCCGACCACGGCGAAGGATTGGGCGAGCACGACCTGTTCGATCACGGCGAGAGTCTCTACCGGACCGAGATTCGCGTCCCGCTCCTGATCGCTCTACCTACGGGAGGTCCGTCGAAGAAAGTCGTCGGCGAGCCCGTGAGCCTGAGGAACATCGCGTCCACCATCGTTAATCTCGTCGATCCTGGGAGTAAGCCGCCGTTCGCCGGAGCACCGCTGACTTCGGCCTGGGGGGATGTCTCCGGGGCAACGTCGCCAACGTTTCGGGATGATCCGATTCTATCCGAGCTAGAGTCTCCCAATCCGGGTCATCCGAATCAGGATCGGTCCCCTTCACGTCTCGGCCCGTTGTCTTCGCTGGCCGAGGGCGCGTTCGTGTACATCCGTAATGAAAGCGACGGGAGTGAGCAATTGTTCGACGAGCAGGATGACCCGTTGGAGTTGACGAACCGCATCGGCGTCAGGGCCTCGCTTCCGTTGCTGAAACGCCTTCGAGAGCGATTGGAAACGATCACACGTGTAGGCCCCCAGGACCCCGAGTCCCCCGTCGCGACCCGTCCCGGCGGCTGATCCAGCGGAAAGTGTCGAACGTTCAGCCAGGCAGGGAAGGCGCATGGGGACTCGCCATCATCGTGCGGCCCTGCGCGTTTCGTCGTGTCGAAAACGGATCGACATCGGTCACCGGCTGACCGGCTGTTGTTCTCGGGAATTGATTTGCAACACGGGCCAATGCTCCGGTATGCTCGGGTAGGACTGATGTCGTCTGGTTCTAGATTTTGTGAATTTTGCGCGTTTCCCATTGGGTCGTAGTCATCCAGGGCATGATCGCTCCGCTCGGCGTTGCCGTGCCGCCCTGCAATCGCGTTTTCGCATGGACCCGTTGATGCACCGGTCGCTGATCGTTCACGCGACCGGGTCGAACGAAACCATCCAAACCAGAGGAACAAAGCGGATGCGACGATCGAAACTCGTTTCGCTTGGAATCTTATCATCGATCACTCTTCTGACCCTCGGCGTCACGAGCGGATGTGGCGATACACCAACGAATGCACCCCTTACCGAAGAAGCGAAGAAGGTCGACCAGGGCGTGCAGAACGGCATGAAGGATTTCATGCAACAGAAGACGCAATCGAAGGCCAAAACGAAGTGACAGGGGCCTGGGGGCCCGGAAACTGCTAGTCTAGTCATCGTCAGAGGACCGCTCCTCGCAGTCCGAACGGACTATTCCGTTCCGAAAACCTCTTGCAATGAATTCCTTCCGCAGGGCATCCTGCGATACACGATCCTCTCCGTTCGTCAGGCGGTGGTGGAGCACAGTATTCGATTTCGATCTTCATCGCCGGGTGACAGTCGGGTTTCGGGCGTGGAGTGCCGAAAGATAGGTTGATGATCGCCGAAAGGAGCCGGTTCCGGCTCTAGAGGCGGGTCAAGGCCGATTTTACAGGAAGGGGCTCTGCCCCGATTGTATCCAAACCCAATCGCTCGGCGCTCTAGCGATTTTTTCCGCCGTGGTTGCGATCTCTTCTTTCTTTATCTCTCCGAAGGAGATCTTTTCCAAGATGCGCTCACTTCGACGCGGATTTACCCTGATCGAACTTCTGGTCGTGATTGCCATCATCGCGGTCCTGATCGCCTTGTTGCTGCCGGCCGTGCAAGCGGCCCGAGAGGCGGCCCGCCGCTCCCAATGCACCAACAACATGAAGCAGATGGGGCTGGCGATGCATAACTATCACCAGGCCGTCGGGACCTTCCCGATGGGCAATACAATCGCAGCCTACTCATACGGGACGACGCCTCAAGGGTCGACGACCTGGGGCACCTTCAGCGCCCATGCCTTGCTCCTGCCTTACATGGACCAGACGCCCCTCTATAACTCGTGCAATTTCAGTTGGAACGTCTGGTACGGGACCGGCAACCTGATCAATTCCACGGCGTGGAACACGAAAGTCAGCGCCTACCTCTGCCCCTCAGACGCCGGCGTCGGCACGAGTTTCATCAATAGCTATTACGGTTCCTTCGGGACCGGCACCAATCCTTGGTCGACCCTGACCAACGGCATCTTCGCCCCGGAGCAGTCGGCCGTTTCCATCGCCGGGGTGACCGACGGGACTTCCAACACGATCTCCCACGTCGAAGGGCTTTGCGGCTCGACGGTCAAATACAACTTGCCCTGGCGTCAGTACATCTCGGGAGTGCTGGGCACCGTCCCATGTTGCCTTCTCCTGAACGATGCCCGGACCAACCTGCCTGCCGTGATGGGCTTGGCCCAGAAGTGCATGTCATTGATCCAGTCCGGACAGTACGGGACGAACAACGACCGCGGACTCCGCTGGCAGACCGGCTCCCCGGGACTGAGCTTGACCAACATCATCCTCACGCCGAATTCCACGCAGTACCAGTTCTCAGGCTGCCGATGGGATTGCAGCGCAGGGTGCGGGGTCGACTTCGGTCACCTTCACGTGCCCAGCAGTAACCACCCGGGCGGCGTGAACACCCTCTTCGCCGATGGCTCGGTGCGGTTCGTCAAGAGCGGGATCAACCAATTAACCTGGATGTCGATCGGCTCGATAGACGGCGGAGAGGTCGTCTCCAGCGATTCCTACTGAGCGCGAAACCCTCAAACGACGACCAGGCAAACGATCGTCGCCTCCAACAATAGCCCCATCGATCGCCGCGACTGGATTCGACGGGCCAAGTCGGCCGCGAGGACAACCCTGTCCCCGCGGCTGATTTCATTTCGGGAGATCCCCGACGGGTAGGCACCCGCTCTTCGACCCTCGGGCGTGCGAGGAGGTCTCAGTCGCGAATCCGGATGAAGTGATCGGTCTTGAAGGAATGCGACTCCGGTTGCCAGGATCGTGGCATGTGGCATTCGAGGCAGCGATTGGCCGGATTCACCGGACAAACGGTTCGTGACTGCTTGCGCGATGACTTTTCGGGAGACCCTCGCGGTTCGACGCTTGAATTGCCCGAAGGGATCGATTTCGTCGAGGGAGACTTGCTACCGGCATGGCACGAAAGGCAACGACTCTCGTTGATCGAGGTGGAGGTCTGGACGTTCCGGTGCGGATCGTGGCAGGTCACGCAGCTCAGTTCCCCGTCGCTCTCGGTGAAGCATCGGCTCCAGCCCAGGCCCAGGGATTGGAAACGGTAGAGGGCCGGATCGGTCCGGGATTGCGTGAGCGATTCCCAACGAGGAAAATCGTGACATCGGGCGCAGATATGATTGATCTGGGCTGCTGACGACTCGCGAGTCCCGGCGATCGCCGGATCCGAGAAACCCGACGCGATCGACAGCTCATGGTGTCCCCCAGGCCCATGGCACTTCTCGCAGCCGATCGAATGATCGAGGGATTCCGGGCCGGTCTTCTCGAGCACGGCGCGAAAGCTGGTGGTGTGGCACGAGAGGCAGCGCCGGACGCCGTCACGTTCGACCATGATGGGCCCCAGGTAGGCCCGCTCCTCGTCGGGCCGACGCGGCAGTCCCGACGAAAGTCCCCACGCCGATCCCTGGGGCGTTTCATAGGATGAGATCCGCATCATGACCGACTGACGATCGTCGTCGGTCCCGACGAAGGTCGTGAAATGGTCGCGTGACCCGAAGGCATAGTCCACAACCGCGCGATAGACGCGGTCCGCGGTGCGAGTCTCGGCGTGGAGCCTGTCCGCTTCTCGGTGGAACCGATGCAGGACTTCGGGATTGCCGGGGTCGGCCAGGGGGGCGCCGGGGATTTTCACATAGCCGAGGTCGTGGCCGTGGGTAAACGTGGTCGCGTGGCGGCTGCCGAGCACGGCCTCATACTCGTCGCGGTGACATTCCCCGCATCGAGCCTCCCCGAGATAGGGAGCGGGCTCGAATTCGAGCGGACCGCTCTTGCGATACGGCAGCGATGCCGTCTCGAGGGATTGCGCCCGGCCCCAGTCTTTCTCCTGCATGTAGGAACGGCCGAGAAGCCAGGAGACCTCCGGATCCGCTGAAGAGTCGCGAATACCCTCAAGGGTCCGACGCGCCTCGGCGGGCTCTCGTAGTTTCAACAGCGCGCGGGCCAGGGTGATCTGGTAGGTTCGCAAGGGATCCGGTAGCGCCAGGAGGCCCTCCGGATCGAGCTGCAACCACCTACGGAGTGCCTTCACGACGCCCGCGGGATCGTCGAGCTCGGCCCGCGCCGTCCCTAGCATCAACTGGGCGCGCGCTTCGCGGTCGGGATGGCGTGCGAGCCGAATCGCGGCCTCCTCGGATGCGTAGTATCGGGCTTCCTGGTAGTACAGTCGGCAGAGGACGTCGAGGGTCTCGGGGTCGTCGGGCATGGCGGCCAGCGCCGTCTCGAGGGCCTTGATTGCCGGCTCGATCTGTCCTGACCGACCAAGGACCAGGCCGATCAGTCGGAAATCCTCCGGCTCGCTGTCGGTTGCGACGAGGCGGGAATAGATCGCGATCGCCCTCTGGTCGCGGCCCTGGCGAGCGGCCGATCGGAATGCCAGTCGTAGGGCCTTCGGATCCGCGGGAGCCTGCTTGAGGCGTTGTTGCGCCAGGAGTGAGGCTCGCTCCCAATCGCCGTGGACATATGCCTCAGAGGCTTCCGCGGTGGGCTCTCGGTCGAGCCTCGTCCTGGCCCAGAAGAGGAAGGCCATGATCCCGAGGAGGCCGAGGCCGGCGATGACGGACCATGAGCCGATTCGCATTCGCCGCACCCCACCGCGCATGGCGTCGAGGCTCCCTTGTCCGCGGTTCTTCGACGAGACGCGTTCCATTCTAATCGTGCCCGGCCCGGGCGGGAATCGAAGGTCTCGCAACGTCGCGGAGCCGGTGTAAGGCCCGCTGGGCATCGGCGTCGAGCGGATTGAGGCCGATCGCGAGCTGATACCAGCCTTTCGCTTCATCCAGCAATCCCGCGCCTTCGCAGGCTTTGCCGAGCTGGTTCAGGTCGAGTGCCTGGTTCGGCTGGTCGGACTTGCTGACCCGGTTGACGAGCCGGTAGACCTCGTCGAGCTGCCGGGCGCGGGTCAAGTAGCTCTCGGCGGCCTCGCGGTCGCCCTTGAGGAGCAGGGCCTTGCCCAGCTCGGAGATCGAGACGCGGTCATACGGTTCATCGCTGAGGGCGGACCGGAAATGGCGGCTGGCGGCCTCGAAGTCGCCTCGCTGGAGGGCCATTCGACCCCGGAGCCGGGCGAGGTGGGGCGTGTTTTCGCCGGATTCCGACAGCATCGCCATCGCCTCATCGGTCTGACCATGGTTGAGCTTGAGCTCGACTCGCATCGCCAATGCCTCGGGGGCATCGCGGGGCATGGATTTCAGCAAATCCTCGACCTTGGCCTCCTGCCCGGGTTGGGAAATCAGCAGGGTGGCGAGAGCCAGACGGCTGTACCGATCGTCCGGGTCCGCCTGGATGAACGCTTGCAGGTTCTCGGCGCTGTCCGGTCCCCAGACGATGAAGTGCGTCAGGCACCAGACGAAGAGATCGTGGTGGTTCAACGGTGTCATGCCGGACAGGGCCTTGAACTCGGCGTCGACCTCGCGTCGGCGGAACTGCATGCCGAGGATGTAGATCAGCTCCTTGCGGGCCTTGATCAGCGCCGGGTTGCGGGCGAGCGCCCGTCGGTAGGCCGCCTCGGCGTACCGGAGACGGTTATTCCTCCGTTCGATCAGGCCGGTCATGTAGAGCGCCTCGGGGGCAAGACGATCGTCCTCGGGGACATGGCGCAGGGCCTCGAGGGCCCAGGTCGTGTCCCCTTCCGCCTCGGCGATCTCGGCGCGGAGCGCCCATTCCCGGGGCGTGGCCGGCCGGAGCCGCGCCAGGCGATCGAGCCCGGCCCAGGCATCCTGCCAGTGCCCGGCCTGCATGTCGGCCACCGCCCGCTTCCAGAGTTCTTCCTGGTCGGGGGAGAACCAGGTTCTGCCGGCCGCGATGACGCCGAGGATCGATGCCAATGCGATCGCCAAGGCCACGCCCGCGCGAATCGACCAGTGTACCGACGTTAAGGGGGTTCGCAAGGCGTTCCACCGAGGGGATGCCGAGAAGGTCCGCATGTTGGCGAAGAGGAGGATGAACGTGAGTCCGCCTTGAGGAGCCGGTCCGCATACGGGCCGTCGTCGTGTCGGACGATCAGGGTTGGAGTTTCATGCCGGGCGGGTCGACCTTGAGGGTGTAGATCTTGCTCCGCTCGTTGAGGGCCTTGAACTTCCCGTGGTAGACGGTCACCTCGTTGTTGTGCTTGACGCGGACCTGCCAGTGGGTCGGCTTGGCCAGCCCCCCGAATCCGCCCCAGTAAACGACATACCACTTGTAAATGCCCGGCGGGCCGGGTCCCTTGACCTTCTCCGAACCGGGGCCGTCCTTCTCGACCAGCCAGTACACGTTCTCCGGGCCGAAGCCTTTGGTGTTATCGACGTCGAGCTCTCCCCCCTTGTCTCCCTTCGGGTCTTCCCAGAAGATCTCCTTGCCGCCCGGTTCCAGCACGTGCAGGTCGAGGTCGACGCCGTCGGTGTTCCAGATGAGGGTGAACTGGGGATCTCCGACCTTCACGGAGACGCCGCGAATCATCTCCCCCCCCTCGCCGAAGCGGGCGAGGCCGAAGCCGTCCCCATCGCCGGCGCCGGGGTTGTCGCTCGCCTCGCCGCCGCCGCCGCTGGGCCTCTTGTTCGTGCGGAAGCGGAGGTCTGCCTCCAGGGGAATCGTGTCCATCTGGGTGAGGGGCGCCGCGACGAGGCTCGGTTCCTTGTCGTCGATCGGGGCCATCGGCATCGGCAGGGGCGTGTTCAATCCGCCCGTCAGGGACTCGCCCTCGGGGACGCCGTTCGGCGAACCGGCCAGGCGGGTGTCGAAGGCGATGGGTCCGTCCTCCCGCGGCGCGAAGTACCAGAACCCCAGGATCAGCAGGAACACGGCATGGAGCGTGACCGAGCCGGCCCACCCCTTGATGGCTTCGGGAGTCCACCAGGGTATGGCGATGGGAGGTTCTTCGACGGGCGGGATCGCCGCGACGGCCGGGCGACGGCCGGGCGGCCCGGCGACCGGGATCGGAGCACCGACGGGTTTCGAGGCGACTCGGGCTTGGGATGGGCTGGCCGACATCACCTTCCTCGGTTGTAATTGGCCGCGAGTTCGGGACGGCGATGAGGTGCGTCAACCGAGCTTGCCGTCCATCCGGAGAGCCGCATAACCGACATTCTTCAAACATCGAGCTTACCACGTACGATTGCGGACACGAAAGCTCAAATCGCTCCAGATCCAAGGGCGAATGAATTCTTACGGCGCCAGGGGGGGGCCGGTTCCCGCCTGGATCGATCCGGTCGGTCGCTTCGTCCCCGCACCGGGTCTTACGCGGCTTCGGGTTGCGGATGCGAATCCCGGCGGTTACAAGGTTATTAGGGGGCTCGCGATCTTCGCTCGGCGCGCTGGGGCCGGCCCTCGGGCTTGAGGTCGATTCGATGGATTCCCACGAGCTGAAGCGCTTGTTCGATGCCGTGCGAGACGGGCGGCTGAGCCCCGACGAGGCCGCGCAGAAGGTTCGCATCCATCCTTTCCAGGAGGCCGGGAACTTCGCCAAGGTGGACCTGCACCGTCGCGTGCGTTGCGGCTTTCCGGAAGTGATCTTCGGCCAGGGGAAGACGGCCCATCAGATCGAAGCGATCCTCCGGACACTCCTGGCGAACGGGCAGGGGGGGCTGGCAACCCGGGTCGATCCCCAGGCCGCCGTCCACCTGATCGCCACCTTCCCCCAGGGCGAGCACAACGCCCTCGGTCGTACTTTCCAGATCCGCGTCCCGGGAGAGGAAGAACCCAAGCTCGGCCGGGTCGTGATCGTGACGGCGGGGACCAGCGACTTGCCGGTCGCCGAGGAGGCGCGTGTCACGGCCGAAGCGTGGAACTGCGAGGTCAAGCTCGTCGCCGACGTCGGAGTTGCCGGATTACACCGACTGTTGCACCAGCTCCCCCAGTTCCAGGATTCCGATGCCCTGGTCGTCGTCGCCGGGATGGAAGGCGCGTTGCCCAGCGTGGTCGGAGGGCTGGTCAACTGTCCGGTCATCGCCGTGCCGACCAGCATCGGGTACGGGGCCCACTTCCAGGGAGTCGCGGCACTCCTGGGGATGCTCAATAGTTGCGCATCGAATGTGGTCGTGGTGAACATCGACGCGGGTTTCAATGCCGGCCATATCGCCGGGCTGATCGCGCGGCGGATGGGCCAGGCCCGGCAGCTCAGCCGGGAATCAGGGCCCGTCGTCGGCTCGGGATCGTCGGCCAAATCGCAGGCTTGATTGCGAATCGAGGGGCGTTGCCGGTCGAACCGGCGGAACGAGGTTTTTTTCATGACGCTGGATATGGTCGACACGATCCCGAAACTTCCACCCCGCCCGCGCGACAGCCACAAGGGACGGTACGGGACCGTGCTGGTGCTGGCCGGCAGTCGTGGGATGGCCGGGGCCGCCGCGCTCTGCGGCGCGGCCGCGCTGCGATCGGGCGCCGGACTGGTCCGCGTCGCCACCGCGGCGGAGGTCCAACCGGTCGTCGCTAGCTTCGAGCCGTGCTACATGACCTATCCACTCCCGTGCGATGACGCGGGCCTGATCGACTTCGGGCGCTCGCGCCCGATCCTCCACGGCCTGATCGCACCGGCGAGCGTCGTCGCGGTCGGACCGGGGCTCGGCCAGTCGGAGGATACCCGAAAGCTCGTGCGGTTCCTGCTCGAGGAGACCGACAAGCCCTTGATCGTCGACGCCGATGCCCTCAACGTGCTGGTCGGTCAGACGGATCTCCTGGGCGCCCTGAAGCGCCCCGTCGTGATCACGCCGCATCCGGGCGAGTTCGGCAGGCTCATCGGCAAGGAGGTGGCCGAGGTTCAGGCGGATCGCGTCCGGCTCGCCGCGGCGATGGCCGGCGACTCGGAGTCGCTCGTCGTCGTGCTCAAGGGGAGTGGGACCGTCGTCACCGACGGGCGCCGCTGTTACGTGAATGGGACGGGGAACCCAGGCATGGCCTCCGGCGGCACCGGAGACGTCCTGACCGGCGTGATCGCCGCGCTGGTCGCTCAGAAGCTGCCCGCCTTCGAGGCCGCGCAAC